>NZ_CP147846.1:5714668-6015441 GCF_037327425.1 Rhodococcus sovatensis
GTGCGCATCGTGAGGAGTTGATCTCGCTGTTGTCCGGGATCATCGCGACGAGATCGAGGGATGAGCTGGCGGTGGCATTGGACGCGGTCGGGGTACCTGCCAGCCCGGTGTACACGGTCGATCAGGCACTGCGATCACCTCAGGTCGCTCACCGAAAACTGCTGGTCGAGACCGACGACTATCGGGGCATCGGCGTTCCGATCGCGTTGAGTCGATCGTCGACGACGGTTCCGGTGAATGCGGTCCCGCGCGGGGCCAACACGATCGAGACGTTGGCCGCGATGGGATACACCGAGGCCGACGTCACCGGTTTCGAGCAATCCGGTGCGATCGGCTGATTGGTCACGAGGGCGCGAGTGACAATACTGTATCCATTGTCGAGAGCCAGATCCTCGACAGCGATTGTCGTTCACGATCCACTGGAGGTTCCGTGCCCCGTAAATCAGCGTCGGACGCTGCGAACCAACTGCCGTCGTCCAGAACCGCGTCCGACCGAGCGGCGTCGCGCGTCGTGGACGAGATTCAGCGAATGATCATCAGTGGCGAACTGCTGCCGGGGCAGCAGGTGCGCCAGGAACTGATGGCCGAACGCCTCGGCGTCAGTAGGCTGCCGGTACGTGAGGGCCTGCGGCAGTTGACGGCGGAGGGTCTGGTTCGACATGAGCACAACGTCGGGTATGCGGTTGCGCGCCTCGAGCAGTTCGAGTTCGACCAGATCTACCTGATGCGTGCGGCGTTGGAGCGTGAGGTATTAGTGAGTCTGCCGGTATTCGACAACAAGGCGCTCGCGCACGTTCGGTCGCTGGCCGACGAGGTTGCCGAGGCCGCGGACCGCGTCGACATTCTCACGATGCGTCTGTCCAACCAGGCCTTCCATTTCGCGATGTTCGATCAGTCGCCGATGAACCTGATCGTTCAGGAACTGCGCCGTTTGTGGACCTTGGCCATGCCCTATCACGCTGTATACCTTTACGATCCGGCGGCTCGGATTCGAATACTCGAAGAGCACGAAGATATGATTGCGGCCCTCGCCGATCACGACAACCATCGTTTGGTCGAGTTGATGAACGCGCACCGCCGAGGTGGCGAGTCCGGCACCAGTACGGTTCTGCGTGCGGGCGGTGTCTCGCCGGCGGTCTGACCACGCTTCGACGTCGCCGATTCGGTTCGGTTCGAGAGGCGCAACCTTGCCCGCTCCAGCCACGACTGCGCTACAGTCGAACTGGATCCAATTATGAAGCCACTTTAGTTAGAAATGCGGAGAAGACATGACAGAACCCGGCGGAGCACCGATCACCGAGAAATTCGACATCGAACCCGTTCGACTCGACCGTGACCGCTTGCGAGCGAGCCTCGCCGATGCCGACGCGGCGATCATGGTCTTGTGCGCGGTGCATGCTACCGGCGACACCAGCCTTCTCGATCGCTTCGCTCCGCTGGTCGAGCGAACCGTTCCAGAGGGCCCGCCCGCACGACCGGCCGTCGTCTCGATGTCCGGCGACCGTCGGGCAGAACTGGTCGACGTACTCGTCGACGCACTGTGCGGTGACCCGGTCACCCCCCACCTGATCATCGACGATCCGAAGATGTTCGTGTCGATGGCAGCTCTGGCCGTTGGCGCTCCCGTGGACGAGGAGTTCGCCTCGCTGCTGCTCGAGCAGAGTGGCTTCGTTCCTGCACAGCCGGTGGTGAAACGCACCAGGCGTCCTGAATCGAACCAGCGGATTGCGATCCTCGGCGCGGGAATGGCAGGCATCGCCGCGGGCGTCTACGCCGACCGAAGCGGATTCGATTACGAGATCTTCGAGCGCAGCAACGACATCGGTGGCACCTGGCGAACCAACACGTATCCCGGTGTAGCAGTGGACACCCCGAGTTTGTACTATTCGTACTCGTTCGACCTCAACGCGGAGTGGAGCCGATACTATCCGGTCGGCGGCGAGTATCAGGAATACCTCCGCCGCGTCGTGGACCGCTTCGGAATCAAGTCCCGAATCAGGTTCGAGACCGAAGTGACCGGTCTGGAATGGATCGAATCCGATCAGCAGTGGGAAGTGCGGAGCATCGACGCCGGGGGCGAGACGTCGACGGCGCGATTCACCGCGGTCATCACGGCATTCGGCTACCTCAATCGACCCAAGTTCGCCGATGTCCCTGGCCGAGAAACCTTCTCGGGAACCACCGTGCACACCGCGCAGTGGCCGGCCGATCTCGACGTCGCTGGCAAACGCGTCGCGGTGATCGGTGCCGGAGCGACGTCGGTTCAGGTGGTCGGAGCCATAGCCGATCAGGTGGGGACGCTGAGTTTCTTCCAGCGACAACCACACTGGGTCATGCCGAAGAACACTCAGCCCGCGGCGGTTCCGGACGGCGAGCGCTGGCTGCTGGCGAACCTACCGTTCTACAATCAGTGGTTCCGCCTCAGGACTTACTGGGGTGCAAGCGACAATATGTACGATGTCGTTCGCGCGGATCCCGAGTGGATGAGCAGTCATTTGTCCATTTCTCCTGCCAATGACGCGGTCATGCAATTCTGCCTCGGGCATATCCATGATACGTTCTCAGATCGGCCCGATCTGGCTGCCGCGATGACACCGGATTACGCACCGGCCGGCAAACGTCTCGTTCGCGATCCGGGCAACTTCTATTCATCCTTGAAGAAGCCCAATGTCGAGGTGATCACCGAGCGGATCGAGCGCATCGTCCCCGAGGGCATCGTCACCGCCGACGACCGCACCCATGAACTCGACATCATCGTTCATGCAACAGGTTTCACGTTGGACTATCTCTCGCCCATCGAGATCCTCGGACGAGACGGCGTCGCGTTGAACGATGTATGGAAGGGTGACGACCCGTTCGCCTACCTCGGCGGCACGGTGCCGCGATTCCCGAACCTGTTCGTCACTTCCGGCCCTAATACCTCGCCCGGCCACGGTGGGGGGCACAACTTCACCGTAGAGGCCGTGTTGCACTACATCTTCGAGTGCCTGCAGCTACTCGTGGAGAACGACGGCCGTGCGATCGAGGTCACGGCCGACGCAACCGACGAGTACAACGAGCGGGTGGCGCAGCAGCTGGAGAACTCGGTGTGGAACACCCAAACCGGTGCGAATACCTACTACCGGAACAAGGCCGGTCGTGTGACTCTTCCGAGTCCGTGGCGAATGGTGGACTTCTGGACCATGCTCAGGACGCCGGATGAAGACGCGTTCACGGTGAGCTGACACTCTCGACCTGAAGATCGCAAGACCGAAGGGGAAGGAACCGTGAGGTTCCTTCCCCTTCAGCTCGTTGTTGCTTCGGTCAGGATCGAACCGTGCGGGCGGCGATAGACCAGTGACCGTTCGTGCGCCGATACCGGTCTCGGTACTGTCCGCTTGCGATGACAGTCGGCACAGGACTCTCGGCAGTGGCCGATCGGAGCAGCATCCATTCGCAGCCACCGCTCGCCTCGTTCTCGGACTCGACGGTGGCGAGAGCGTTCGTCACCAGATGGCGAGTGCCCGCGTCAGGGCCGGCAAAACCGGCATCCCGCGCTCCCTGCAGGTACGCAGCGATAGCTGCTCTGCCGCTGTATGATTCGCCGCCGACCGTGAACACGCCATCTGTGTCGAAGAGTGCCGAGACGGCGTCGACGCTGTCTGCGTCGTCCGCAGCGGCAGCGAACTCGACCATCAGGCGGGTCAGGGCGTGCTCGTCGGTGATCGTGCTCGACCCGGTCGATCCCGTCATGACCGGACCCCTACGGAGTCGGCACGCAGGTCCGCAGCGACAGCTCGGACGGCTTCGGCGATCGGGGTGAAGGGGTGAATCTCGGTCGCGGCCGCGCCGTCGTGCATGGCATTGTGATTGATCGATACTGCCAAACCACTGTCGAGCTCGGCCCAACCGATCGCGCCGCCTGCCCCTGGATGGTGCACGATATTCGGATTGTCCCCCAACACAGGGTATCCGGCCGGATCTGGGCCACCCAGCCAGAATCCGTAGGCGCTGACCTGCGCGGGCTTGCCCATGTACCGGTCGGTGTCCTCGACTTGGTCGCGAGTGACGGTGAAGCTGCGAACTCGTTCCTCGGACAGCAACCGGACACCGTCGAGGGTCCCGAGGCCGGCGAGAAGGGCGAAGAAGCGGGCGATCCCCTCAGCGGTGGCGATGACGCCGGCACCCGGATTGATACTGCGCCGGGACAATTCGGTGTTGTAGACCTCCGCGCCCGGGAACACAGCTGGTGGCATCCCGAGCAGATACTCCTCGGGATAGCCCACTGGAACAGAGCCGCCGGTCAGTTCGGCGACCCGGTCGTCGGCTTCGGCGGGCACGCCCATGTAGACGTCCTCGATGTCGAGGGGTGCGAACAACTCGTCCTGAAGGAACTGGGCGAAGTCTCGGCCACCGCCGTCCGTCCGCAACACGATCTCCGCTACCGCCCATCCCCAGACCAGGGCGTGGTAGCAGTTCGTGGTCCCTGGCTCGAACACCGTTCGAGTGTTCTCGATCTGCTCGATCATCCAGGACCAATTCGATTGGTTCTCCGGCGTAACACCTTCGGGCATCCAGGGGATCCCCCCGCGGTGACTGAGCAGGTGGCGCACGGTCATCGATTCCTTACCCAGCTTGCCGAACTCCGGCCAGTAGGTTGCGACCGTGGCGTCGTAGTCGACCAGGCCCCGTTCGGCCTGCAGATGCAATGCGGTCGAGGTGATGGCCTTGGTGACGGAAAACGTGGGGAACAGCGTATCGGTGGTGGCATCCGTCCCTGGTTTCGCCTGTCCCGACGCGGCATTGACGATCAACTGGCCGTCGAGATATGCGGCTACTTGAATGCCTGATTCGCCGCGCTCGCGAGACTCCGCCAATGCCGCGGCAATACGCGGATCGGTGGTGGGAACCGATTTTGTGTGTGTGTCGGATGGTGTGTTCATGCGGATACCTCTACTCCCATCATGGCCAGTTGTTCTCGGGGATCTTGCGGATCGGTCAGTTCGGTGAGATGTTGCCCGCGGGCCGCGGCCATGCCGGCGCAGATCGCGTCGTCGGAGAAGATCCAGAAGTCGCCCCGCGCAATGGCTTCCACCATGTGTTCGGCTGCCTCTATCGCATCGAGCCCGGCTGCGACGTTCGCCGACTGCATGGCGTCGAACACGGCATTGGCGACGGGGTTGGCGGTGGGAGCTTGCGTGCGTGCGGCGTTGAAGATCGAGCTCTTGATCGAGTACGGGAGAACAGCGGAGACCTGTATGGGTGCTTCGATCAAGGCGATTTCTTGGTGCAGGCACTCGGTGAGCGCGAGGACGGCATGCTTGCTCACCGTGTAGGGGGCCTGCACGGGGGTGGACGAGAATGCTGCGACCGAGGACAGGTTCGCGATGACGGCGGGCGTACCTGCGGCGATCATTCTGGGTACGAAGGAGTGGATTCCGTGGAACACCCCGTCGACGTTGACGGACATGACTTTTCGCCACCGCGTCGGATCCACCTCCCACAGCAGTCCAGCATTCTCGAGGCCCGCGTTGTTGACCAGGAGTTCGACGCTGCCGAATTCGGCGAACAGTTCGGCCGCCATGGCGTCGACAGCGGGCGCATCGGTGACGTCGACGGAATATGCACTCGACTGGCCACCATCACCGGTGATGTCGGCGGCGACCCGTTCGGCCGCAGCCGAATCGATGTCGGCGACGACGACATGCATCCCGAGAGCTGCAAGGTGACGGGCGAGTCCCTCCCCGATTCCGGCCCCGGCCCCGGTCACGACGGCGGTTCCCGACCCGAAACGCTCACTTGCGGTTGAAATATGTGTTTGTGGTGTATCCATGTCTGCGATCGTATACTTTGGATCCAAAGAAATATTCAAAATGGAGTGTCAGTTGCGAATCCCGTCGGCCGAACCGACGACGGCGGGATTCGACAAGGCACCCAGGACATAGAGGAGCGAAGCGTGTTCGATCTACAAGGGCATAGAGCATTGATCACCGGCGCGGGGCAGAACGTCGGCGCGGCAATGGCGACTGTGCTGGCTAGACAGGGTGCCTCGGTGATCGTCAACGATCTGCACCCGGAGCGTGCAGAAGCGGTGGCGGATGCAATCCGCGCCGAGGGGCACAGCGCGATCGCATCCGCCTGGGATGTGACCGATTTCGACTCGACGATCGATCACGTTCGCGCCGCCGAGGCCGAACTGGGCGGGCACGTAGACATTCTCGTCAACAACGCGGGCGTGGCCGAGGGAAGATGGAACCTTCCGTTCCGTGAGTTGACGCCTGATTTGTGGCGCTTGCCGATCGACCTCAACATCTACGGATCGCTGAACTGCACCAAGGCTGTCATCGACGGCATGTGTGACACAGGGTGGGGCCGAGTCATACAGATCTCCTCGGGCTCGGCCAGGACCGGACAGAACATCAACGTCTCGATGTACGCCACCGGCAAGAGTGGCGTCGAGGGCTTCATCCGGCACCTGGCAGCCGAGACGGGCCAGTACGGCGTGACGGCAAACATCCTCGCGCTCGGGCAACAGAGCAATCTGGCCGAGATGATGCCACCGGAAATCGTCGACCGCATCGTCGCGACAATCCCCATCGGTCGATTGGGCGACGCGGAGGAAGTGGGTGCAGCGTGCGTGTACCTCGCCTCGGACCAAGCCGGTGGTCTCACCGGACAAACGATCGACTTCAATGGCGGGTCACAGACCCGATGATCGAATCGAACTCTCCCGTAGCGCCATCCATCACCGGAACAGGTGTGTCGCTGATCGCCCTATACGTGGCGGATCTGGCGAAGTCGGTCCAGTTCTACGTCGACGGATGTGGACTGTCACGTCTGCACGACGTCTCGACCGACACGTTCGACGCAGTCATCGTCGGGCGCACCGACGACAGCGGGGGCGGCATCGAATTGATGCGCAAGAAGGTCCCCACCGGGCCCATCGAACAGGGAACCGGCTTCGCCAAGATCGTGCTGACGGTCGATGATGTCGAGGCCACCACGTCGAGGGCCGTGGCGAACGGCGGATCGGTGACTATGGCCCCTATGGTGCTCGAGCAGATGGGCGGGCTGGTGCTGTCGATGGTCGCAGACCCCGATGGCTATACCGCGGAGCTTATTCAGCGCAACGCTTCCTGAACCGACGGCAGAACCGTGGCCGCGCACCCGACGCAGAACGTTGACGGTGTGCGGCCACGGTGCTATCGGCGGCGGTATTTTTCGGCGACGGTCTTTTCGGACAGGGTGTTATCGGATCGCGGCGTCAGCTTCGAGCCAGCGATAAATCGTGCGGCGGCCGCTATCCAGTGGTGTCGGCCCCGGCCGATCCCGCGGTTCGGTGAGCGGAGTGTCCGAGAACTTCATCGGCGAACGCGCGGCCACGAACGAACCGCTCTCGGAAACAACGGTCTGAAAGAAGTCGACGGCCTGCAGATGGGGGTCGTCGAGAACCTCGTCGAGGGTTGATACCGTCACGGCCGGAATATCGATGTCGGAGAACAGGGTCAACCACTGGTGTGTGGTCCGTTCGAGAAGGATCGACTCGAGAATTTCGTACAGGCCGTCGATGTGAGCATTTCTGCTCTCGACACTGGCAAAGCGGGGATCCGAGAGGACGTCGCCTCGGCCCACTGTCTGCAGAAACCGCTCCCAGTGGCCTTGGTGGTAGACCACGACGGCGATCGTCGAGTCGGCAGTGCGGTACGGCTTGCGAAATCGCGACTGCATTCGCTTGTATCCGGGAGGGCCGGTGGAGGGTTCGAAGGCGCGACCACCCCACTGCTCCATCAAGGCGAAGCCGACGAGGGTCTCGTACATCGGAATCTCCACGGCCTGACCGCGTCCCGTGCGTTCGCGAGCCAGCAGAGCGGCGAGTATCGCCTGGGATGCCGTCATGCCGGCGACCTTGTCCGCCACCGACGTCGCCATGTACTGCGGTCGGTCGGAGTAGTCGCTCTGCAGTGCAGCAAGACCGCTGGCCGCCTGAATGCAGTCGTCGTACGCGGGCCGCCCCGCGTACGGCCCGTCGCTTCCGTACCCGGTGATGGAGGCATGAATCAAGCGCGGATTACGGACGAGGGTTGTGCCGGCATCGATTCCGAGCCTGGTGGCCGCAGTGGCCCGCATGTTGTGCACCAGGCAGTCCGCGCGGTCGATCAGTTCGAGCACCAAACCGCGCTCCGCACCGGCCATGTCTATCTCGATACTTGCCTTGTCGCGGTTGCATGCAGCGTAGACGCTGCCCATTCCGTCTCGAGACGTTCCCAGCCGTCGGGTGATGTCACCCGACGGCGCTTCGACCTTGATGACGTCGGCTCCGAGATCGGACAGTGACTGAGTGCAATAGGGCCCGGAGAACGTCGTGGTGAAGTCCACGACGCGGATACCGGCGAGCGGGCCGGTCACGGCGCATCCGAGGTGACGGTCGGCTTGGTCGGCTTGTTCTTCCAGGCGTCCTCGCCTTTGCGGCCGAGTGACCACATCTGCACGCCGCGTTCGATTTCCAGCGCCGAGGCCAGGGATACCGAGGGTGGGCCGAGCTCGAGTCGGACGCTGTTCTTGATGGCTCGGGCAAGGTCGGGATCCGCTGCGGCGTGCTTGACGAGAGTGGCGATCTCGGCCTCCATGTCGGCCGCCTCGACGCAGGCATAGGCCAACCCGCGCCGAGAGGCTTCCGATCCTGACATCGCCGCACCGAGGCCTGCCATGGCAACGGTCCCGGCCGGTCCGAGCAGCCGACCGACGAGCGAGAGGTGTCCACCGCCGGGATGGATCTTGCGTGCGAGGAAACCGCTGTCGAGGACGGCGTCGGGAGTGACCAGCAGGACGTCGGCGGCGAGCGCGAGGTTCAGGCCGGCTCCCACGGCACCGCCCACGACCGATGCAATTGTGGGCGTGGGCAATTGGCCGACACGGACGAAGCACCGGTAGATGGCAGACGTTCGACGGACCGCCTCGTCGGAGGCCGCGTCGGTCGAGGAGGCGGCGAGGTCGCGGGTGTCGGCACCGCTGCAGAAATAGGACCCGCGCGCATCGACGACGACGACGCCGACGGATCGGTCGCGTTCGATGTCGTCGCAGATGCTCTCGATGGCGGCGGCCATGGACAGCGTGATGGCGTTCTTCCGGGTCGGGTTGTCGAGCGTGATGCGTGCGACGCCGTTCTCGGCAGAGTAGTTCACGGTGGCTTCGGGCATCGGGAGTCCTTCGTTCGATGGAGGCGTGTTCGCGCCGCAGGATGCGGAGTTCGGCGTCTCTTACTTAAATAGGATCCAGTCTAGTGTACAAAATTGGATAGTAGGTGCGATGGAGAAATTGGGAGTCCGATGGAGCAAGGTGTGACGATTCTGACCCTGGTCGAGCTGTCTCGTTCGGCCGGAACAACATTCGGGCCGTCCGAGTGGATGGCGATCGATCAGGGCCGGGTGGACGCATACGCCGACGCGGTGGGGGATCGGCAGTGGATACATGTCGACGTGGGCCGGGCTCGGGCAAGTCCGATGGGTGCAACGATCGCCCACGGCAATTTTACGCTGGCGCTGGTGACCCCGATGTTCGACTCGCTGGTGTCCGTGCAGCCGTGTGCGCGCATCCTCAACTACGGGTACGACAAGGTTCGGTTTCTCGCCCCGGTTCGAGTCGGCTCGAGAATCCGATTGACTGCCGAATTGGCTCGCGTCGAGCAACGAACTGCGGCATCAGGCGAGGCGGGAGTGCTCGTAGCGTGGAAGTTCACGGTCGCCAGCGACGATGGCACGCGACCGGCCGTCGTCGCAGAGAAGCTGCAGCTGTTCTTGTTCTGATGCCCGCGAGCGTATTCAACGGTTGCGGAAACAACGCTGTGACGAAAATAGCGCCGTGGCAGAAGTAGTGAAGTGCTTCACATTTCGGAGGTCGGCCCGCTACACTCCAAATCGGATCCAATTATGTATTCGTAGCGTCTACCGAGAGATGTCACCATGCCATCGAGCCGTCCCGAACAGCCTGACCTACCTGCCACAGCAACAGTCGCTACCAGGTCGGCGGGTATCCTCGTCGCGGTCCTGGTTCTTGCCGAGATCGTCAGCGCCTTCGAGTCCTCGATGGTCTTCGTGGCCATTCCGAGGTTCATGGAGGTCTTCGACGCGTCGGCCGCCGACGTCGGGTGGACATTGACCGCCTTCCTGTTGGTGACCGCAGCGTCGGCGGTGCTGGCCGGGCGCCTAGGCGACATCTATGGACGAAAGAAAGTTCTCGTTCTCGTTCTTGCGCTGTCTGCTGTGGGATCGGTGGTGAGTGTGCTGGGCGACTCACTCGGCATGGTGATCGCCGGGCGGGCGCTGCAAGGGGTTGCAGGCGGAATCATGCCGCTGTGCTTCGGCATTGCTCGTGCATCCCTGCCGCGCGAACGAGTTCCGTTTGCCGTGGCCATGATTGCCGGCTCGGCCCTGATCGCCGGGGCAGCGGGCTCGGTGATCTCTGGAGTTCTCATCGACGTCGCCGACTGGCACTGGATCTTCGTCGTCGCGGCCGTCTTCGCCACTGTTGCGGCGCTCGTCGTCGGTCGAATCATTCCACGAGACTCTGCGCCTGCCGCGCGGCCACGGGTGGACTGGCTCGGTGCAATCCTGCTCCCAATCGGGGTCGGAGCCGCACTCCTCGCTGTGACCGAGGGGAACAAGCGGGGTTGGCTGTCCTCGCCGATAGTCATCCTGTTCGTATTGTCCGCTGTCCTTCTCGCGTCCTGGTACGGGTGGCAGAGGAAGTCGGCGAGTCCATTGTTCGATGTTCGCCTACTCGCCCGCCGTGACCTGGGCTCGGCGTACGTGATCACCATTCTGCTGGCGGTCGGTGTGATGGGACTGACTCCGGTCCTGACTCCGATCATTCTGCAGACCCCGGTCGCGGCGCCGGTCGGTCTAGGCATGTCCGCTTCTGCAGCCGGCTACGTGTTCGCCGGGAGTGCCGTGGTCGGGTTCCTGGCAGCCCCGTTCAGCGGCAAGGTGGCGGCACGTTTCGGAGCAGCACGTGCGGTAATGATCGGCACGGTGTTGCTCGTGCTCGGAATGTCGCTGTTCGCGCTCGGTCGCGGGTCCGTCGCCGGGGTCATCGTGTCCTCGGTGATTCTCGCTGTTGGAACAGGTTTCGCATACACGGCGCTACCGAACCTGGTCGTCGAATCTGTGAGCGCAGAGCGCACCGGCGAGGCGACCGGATTCGCCACCCTGCTGCGGGGGACGTTCAATGCCGTCAGTGCCGCGGTGGTCGGTGCTCTGCTCGCCAGCGGGATCGTTTCGGGAACCACGTACTCCACGTCCGGGGCGTACAACCTGGTGTTCGGCCTGGGTATCGCTTGCTGTGTCGCGGCGCTCGTGGTCACCGCGACCCTTCCGGCTCGCCGCCTCACCGACGAGACCGCGTCGGGTGAATCGGCGTCGTCCCGAGATTTAGTTGACAAATTGGATGGATCGAATACTGTGAAGCACATCACCCGGTCGCTGTAGCGATCAGGATCGGCCCGCCTCGCGATCTCCTCGCGCCCCTCACTACAACACAGCACCAGCACCTCAGCCCGTCCGGGAAAGGACACTCATGACCCACGCAGTGACCGACGCATTCGCCGAGGTCCCCACCACGGCCGCCCGCGAGATCGCCCGGGGATTCTCCTGGCCGGAATGCCCGCGGTGGCACGAGGGAACCTTGTGGTTCTCGGACATGTACACCGGCACGCTCAAGACGATCGATGCCAACGGCACAGTGTCGGTAGTCGTCGATGCGAACAGCCGATCGGCGGGAACCGACGTGCCGATCGTGCTCGGCGGCTTCGGCTGGCTGCCCGACGGCAGGCTCATCGTGACATCGATGCACGAGAAGCTCGTTCTCGTCCACGACGGATCGGCTCCGGACGCGCTGACCGAATACGCCGATGTTTCGATGCACGCGCCCGGTCCGATCAACGACATGGTGGTCGACTCCGACGGCCGCGCATACGTCACTCAGCTCGGCTTCGACCTCTTCAACGGTGCCGACCCTGCCCCGTCGCCGATCCTCGTGGTCGAGCCCGACGGCACCGTCGCCGTCGCGGACAAGATCGGTCCCTTGATGGGTGCCAACGGAATTGTGCTGTCCGCCGACGAGCGCACGGCGTACACCGCCGAGGCATTCCTGAACAAGATCCTGATCATGGACCGCAGTTCGGACGGTTCCTTGACCAACCATCGTGTGTTGGCAGTCGCGCCATCGCTCCCCGACGGCATTGCTCTCGACGAGGACGGTGGAGTCTGGGCCGCGATGCCCGGTAGCGGATACGTCGCCCGGTTCGATGCCGACGGCACCATGACCGACGCGATCTCTGTGCCCCTCGAATCGGGCACCGGCTCAGCCTGCATGCTCGGTGGTCCTGATCGAAAGACGTTGTACATCACCGTCGGTCTCGAGGTCTTCGACTTCGAGAAGTCGGCTCGCGAAGCGAAAGCATCGATCTGGATCGCCGACGTGTCCCGCTCCGGGGGCGACTCTCGTCCCTGATCGGCCGACCTTCTCGCACACAACTTCCTTAAGGACTTTCGACATGAACGAATTGCGTTTCGACGACAGAGTCGTCATCGTCACCGGAGCGGGCCGTGGAATCGGCCGTGCCCATGCCAAACTTCTCGCCGCTCGCGGGGCCGCAGTGGTCGTCGGGGACCTCGGCGCACGAACCGATGGGTCCGGTCTCGAGGGGGACAGCCCCGCCGACGCGGTTGTGGCCGAGATCGAGGCGGCAGGCGGGCGTGCCGTTGCATGCGCGGCAGACGTGTCCACCGAAGACGGGGCCCAGGCGCTAGTGGAGGCCGCACTGACGAACTTCGGCCAACTGGACGGCGTCGTCAACAACGCAGGCATCATCCGCACCGCCGCGTTCACCGACGTCCCGGACGAGGAATACCAACGCCATCTCGACGTGCACTACTTCGGCTCGCTACGGCTGTGCCGTGCGGCCTGGCCGCATTTGCAGAAGTCCGGATCCGGCCGCATTGTCAATACGATTTCGCAGGCGATGCTGGGCAACCCGATGATGACACATTACGGAAGCTCGAAGGGTGCCGTTTTCGGGTTGACGCGAAACCTCGCGCTCGAGGGCCTCGCCGAGGGAATTCTGGTCAATGCTGTTGCACCGGGTGCAGGTACCAGAATGGCAGAGGCAGGCGCGGACGGACTCAGCGACGAGATCCTCGAGTACCTCCGCACCGCGTTGACCCCGGAACATGTTGCGCCGGTTGTGGCATACCTGCTCCATCCGAGCTGCACGGTGACCGGAGAGGTCTTCAATGTTGCCGGCGGAGGCGTGAATCGGCTGGCGTTGCTCAACACGACGGGGATCACCGATCCTGATCTCACCATCGAGGTCGTCGCCGAGCGGTTCGAGGACATCATGGCCATTACGCCGCAGGCAATTCCGCAAGTAATTCCCCCGGCACCCATGCCGGTCTGAGTCAGCCGCCCACTCATCCGACGCGTCGAATATTCCGGAGATCCCCATGACAACAATCGATCAACCGCTTGCCGATACCGCCTACCCGTTCCTGCCTGTCGAACCGAGCGAGGCGGCGCGTCGCTATGCCGCGATCTGCGCGGATCGCCCGATGACCAAGATGACGATGCCCATCGGCGGGGATGCGTGGATCATCCACCGCAACTCCACTGCTCGTGCGATGCTCGGAGATCCGCGGTTTGTCCGCGAGCCGTTCCGTACCGGTGAACGTACGGTGCCGTACTTCATGGAGTTCCCTGAGTTCCTGAAGTCGACCATCCAGTTCGAGGATCCGCCGCACCACACAAAATTGCGCAGACTCGTGCAGAAGTCGATTTCACCGAAACGCGTTCGCGGTATGCGTGATTCAGCGGTGAAGTTCGCCAACGAACTTATCGACGAGATGGTGGCCAAAGGTTCTCCGTCGAACCTCGTGGAAGACTATTCGATTGCCCTGCCGATTCAGATGCTCGCCAACCTCCTCGGAGTCCCTCCCGAAGATCGACCGAAGTTCGAGTCGTGGAGCGCATCTACACTGTCGGTGGCCAACATGGCACCCGAGCAGATCGCAGCGAACATGGGCGAACTCGTGCAATACATGACTGCCCTCATCGAAGAGCGACGACGTGAACCACGCGAAGATCTGCTCAGCGATCTCGCGAATGCCCGGGACAAGGACGACACCCTCACCGATGCTGAGATCATTCCCATTGCACTGATTCTCATCATCGGAGGCTTCGACAACACAGCGAATTTCATCGGCCAGGGGGTTCTCTCGCTGTTCAACAACCAAGATCAGCTCGCTGTACTGCTCGAAGATGTCGACACCGTCGCGCCCACTGCGGTCGAGGAGATTCTGCGCCATGCAGCGTGGGAGATCGGCAACCCCGTCGCCGGAATGGGGGCTCTGGTTCCCTTCGTCGCCACCGAAGACGTCGACCTCGAAGGTCAGCTGGTCGCCAAGGGTGAGGCCATCATGATCGATCCCAATGGGGCCAATCATGACGCGATCGCAATGGCCGAGCCGGCGACGTTCGACGTGCGGCGCGCCGACAACCCGCATCTGACACTGAGCTTCGGATTGCACCACTGTCTCGGCGCCCCTCTGGCTCGAATGGAACTGCAAGTGGCGATCACCGAACTCTTCCGTCGCCTCCCTGGGCTCCGTCAGGACGGGCCTGTCGTCATCAACTACGACAACCTCACGCAGCCCATCACTTCGTTGCCAGTTGCCTGGTAGGAGACCGACATGTCCAAAGTGTTCTACCTGCAGCCCGACGGCGTCGAAAAAGTCATCGAAGGAACCGACGGCGAATCGGTCATGACGACGGCCGTGAAGAACGGGGTGAGAGGAATCGTCGGACAGTGTGGTGGTGCACTGTCCTGCGCGACGTGCCACGTCTTCCTCGCAGAGGACGAACTCGACAACTTCTCAGCACCGAGCGAAGACGAGGACGACATGCTCGACTGCGCCGCAACGGACCGCGAACCCAACTCCCGCCTGTCCTGCCAACTGCTCCTGCGCGAAGGATCCGACATACACGTGACCATCCCTTCGAGTCAGCTGTGACCATGCCCGACCTCGACCGCGCACGCTCCGGGGAGCACCAAACTGCGCCGAGGGCAGTTGTCGTTGTCGGTGCCTCGCATGCGGCAGTCCAGTTCGCGGAGTCGCTACGATCGAATGGGTTCGGCGGGACGGTGCAACTGATCGGCGAAGAACTCCATCAGCCGTACAACCGCCCGTCGTTGTCGAAGGCGTACCTGAAGGGCGAGGTAACCGTGGAGTCGTTGGCGCTCCGCGGATCGAACTGGTACACCGACCATTCCATCGATCTCACCCTCGGCGAACGAGTCGTACGTATCGAACACGGAAAGAACGGGAGCGGCCGCGTCCACACCAGCAAAGTTCATTCGGGCGAGAACGAAGTGTCGTCCTATGTCTACGATCGGCTGATCTTGGCGACCGGTGCCAGTCCACGCAAGCTGAACATTGCCGGCACCGACGCCGACGGTGTCGTCGAGTTGCGCTCGGTCGACGACGCCCACAGTCTTCGGGATCGGGTGGCCTCAGGTCCGGTCGTGGTGATCGGAGGCGGATTCATCGGCCTCGAAGCCGCTGCCACCATCCGCAGCTTGGGAGGCACCGTGACGGTTCTCGAAGCCGGACCACGGCTGATGGGCCGCGCGGTGGGCGAAGCGACCGCCGCATTCATACTTGCTGCACATCGAACGATGGGTGTGGATGTTCGCCTGTCCACTGCTCCCGAAGCCATTCTCACCGACGACCACGGTGCGGTCCGAGGAGTTCGGGTCGCTGGCAACGACATTGCGGCGTCGACGGTCCTCATCGGCGTGGGAGTCGAGCCGAATATCGCTCTTGCCGAGAGCCTCGGCTTGTCCTGCGCGGCGGGGATCGTGGTCGATCATCGCGGTGTGACCTCGGAAGGGACCGTTCTGGCGATCGGAGATTGCACCGTGCAACCTCACCCTGGGGCCGATCTCGACCTGGAACGATCCGTTCGCTTGGAATCGGTCGACAATGCCGTCGAGCAAGCCGCGTCGGCGGCCAGAGTGGTTGCTGGCGAACCGGATTCGGTTCGCGCCGTACCGTGGTTCTGGTCCGATCAAGGTGACTGGAAGCTCCAAATAGCAGGGTTGACCGGAACGCACGATGCGGTCGTGGTCCGGTCCGATCCTGACCGTCCCCGACGTTTGGTCGTCGGGTACTTCACGAGTGGGCGGCTCAGTGCCGCCGAATGCGTGAACGCACCCGCCGACTTCCTTGCGCTGCGAGGAGCATTGAACAACGGGACGCTCGTGACGCCGGAGGAATTTGCCGACACCTCCGCCCCGCTCAAGCAACTGCTGAAACCGCAAGCATCCAGGGCGTCCGCAACCGCATAGCCGCGCGGGGCGAGACCCCGCCGCCTTACCTGCAATGTGCACCACTGTTCAGTCCTGACCACGCAGGCCGATTTCCTCGCCGTGAATCGGCTGACTCCGACGTAGAAAGTAGACGCCATGCGCGCGTACCGAGTCCCAGCCTTCCTGTCGGCCCCGGAGTGGCAGGAAGTGCCCGAACCCACACCGGGCCCGGGCCAGGTGGTTGTAGAAGTGACTGCCGTCGGACTATGCCATTCCGACATAGGCATGCTCGAAATACCGCCGACCCTCGCCGAATCACTGGGCTGGACAGCACCTTTCACGCTGGGTCACGAGATCGCCGGTCGAATTTCGGCGTTGGGTGCGGGTGTGCACAACTTGGCACTTGGTACGGCGGTGATTTTGGCGTCGTCGAGTTGTGGGAACTGTTGGTACTGCGTTCGCGGACACAGCAACAATTGCTTGTACGGCAACGTCAACCGCGGCGCTGGCGACGACGGTGGCCTCGCCCCTTACGTACTGGTCAAGACTCCCCGCGACCTGCTGGAACTCGGTGACCTCGATCCGGTCGCCGCAGCGCCGCTCACGGACGCGGGGGCAACGGCTTACCATGGCGTCAACCGGGTGCGCAACCTACTCGAACCCGGTTCCACCGCGGTTGTTTTCGGAGCGGGTGGACTCGGCTCCTTCGCAGTCCAACTCCTCCGTGTCCTTTCACCGGCCAAAATTATCGCGTTTGATCCCTCGTTGGACAAGCGCTCGTTGGCAATGGAATTGGGTGCACATCTCGCGTTGCCCGGCGTATCGGCGGAGACTGTGGAGGAAGTCAGGAATCACACCGGCGGACGCGGCGCAGATGCAGTTTTGGACTTCGTGGGTACCGATGCGACCATCAGCGCCGGCGTGTCCTCCGTTCGCCCGGGCGGTGCCTACGGGCTCGTAGGTGCCGCGGGCGGCACCCTGACGACCCCCGGTGGCTGGTACCACCTGCTACCGAAAGACGGTGAAATCTTCACCTACGAAGGCAGTAGTCTCGCGGACGCTCAAGGGGTCCTGGCGCTCGCACGGAGTGGCCTCATTTCGAGCCCTGTCGAAACCTTCGCGTTCGATGACGTCGAAGAGGCGTATCGACGCTTGCGGGCCGGCACCCTACGAGGGCGCGCAGTGGTGACCTTCGACTGACTACGCGTCGGCAGTCAGGGAGTCACCGACGAACCGTCCGCGGAGTCATGTGAAATCAGCATCGTTGTGCGCGTACCCAGCATGCCGAACTGAATGACAGGAGCTTGATTCGACCGCCAGCGGCAGGCGGCCGGGCACGTTACCTACGATGTCGCGGCAGAATCCAGAGCACCACCAGGGCGCCGAGTACGAGGGTGCCGCCGGACACCCAACTTGCCGATTCGACGGCGGTGGTGAATGCGCCGTGGGCGACATCGAGTACGGTCTGCGCGAGTGGTGCGGTGGTGGAATCCCCGGATAGTTCCTGGGCTACCACCGACGCGGCACCGACCGATTCGCGGCCCGCCTCGATAGCACCCTCGATACCTGCTCGAGTAGGTTCGGCGAGCTGCTCGACATCGAGCCCTGCTGATCGCTCGTCGAAACCTGCGGTGTACCCGGAGGCCAGCACCGAGCCGAGCAATGCGATTCCGAGCGCACCGCCGAACTCGATGGCAGTGTCGTTGATGCCGCCGGCAGATCCGAGTTCGGATTCGTCGAATCCACCCATGATCGCGTCTGTCGCGGGTGGTTCCGCTGCACCCATACCGAGTCCGAGGATCGAGATCGACAGCGCGAACCAGCCGTAGCCTGCGGTGTCGTCGATCTGAGTGAGGATCAGAATTCCCGCAGCGGCCAGAGCCATTCCGGCAACGATGAGTGCGCGTTCTCCCACGATCGGGAGTAGTCGTCCTGACACAATCGATCCGAGGGTGACGGCAAAAGCCAAGGGAAGCAGGCGGATTCCGGTTTCGAGTGGACCGTACAGGAAGACGAACTGGAGATGCTGCGCGACGAAGTAGATCGTGCCGAACGCAGCGAGGAACAGCAGGCCGACCGACAACAGCGAGCCACCGACTTTCCGATCGCTCAACCGGCGCACGTTCAGCAACGGGTGCGGGTGTCGCCGCTCCCACCAGACGAACACAATCGCGGCACCGATTGCAGAGACTGCCGCTGCAATCGGTGCAGTACCCCATCCACCGTGCAGTCCGTCGATGATGGCGTAGACCGATCCGCCGACCAGCACGATCGAGAGCACGCCTCCGAACCAGTCGGTGCGGCTTGCGTCGACGACGCGGCTGGGTGGGACGAGCGCCAGCGAAGCGACGATGGCGATGATGACCACGGGGACGTTCATCAAGAACGTTGCGTGCCATGACGAGCTCTGCAGCACCGATCCTGCGAGAAGGGGGCCGAGGGCAATGCCGAGCCCTGACGTGGCCGCCCAGATTGCGATGGCCCGCGCCCGCTCGGCCTTGGGGAAAGTCACCACCAGTAGCGACAGTGTTGCGGGCATGATGAGCGCCGCGCCGATGCCCATCAGCAGCCGCCACGCCACTACCTCGCCTGCCGACTCGGCGAGGCTGCCGAGTATCGACCCGATACCGAAAATGACCAGGCCGAGTATCAGGGCCCGGCGGCGCCCGAAGCGATCGCCGAGTGCACCGAAGAGCAGCATCAGTGCCGCGTACGGGACGGTGTATCCGTCTATCACCCATTGCAGTTGCGTACTCGTCAGTCCGAGATCCTCGGTCATCGTCGGGACCGCGACGATCAGCGAGGTGTTGGCCATGACTACGGCGAGCAGGCTCGCGCACAACACTGCCAGTGCGTACCAGCGGTACCGGTACGGACCCGACATCGCCGAAACGGGTTGTTCCTGGACGAGAGACATCATTGACCTCCGATTAATTGCACGTTGATGAGCAAATGCTAGACCATTTGCACGAGAGTGTGCAATAGTGGTGAGGTGAACGGCGCCGATGGACCGACCAAGCTGGCGAATCGCGACAAGATTCTGGACGCCGCGATTTCCGCTTTTGCCAGTGACCCCGATGCCACTGTCGAATACATTGCGCAGTCCGCGGGTGTCGTCCGCCGGACCGTGTACGGGCATTTCCCGACCCGCCACGATTTGATCGTCGGGATCGTCGAGCGAGCCGCGCGTGATTTCGTGGCAGCACTTCCCGTCATCGACGACTTGCCGAGTAGACCGGAGGTTGCGTTGGCGCTACTCGAACTCTCGAGTTGGTCCGTGGCGGATCGGTATCGAGCACTCCTCGGCGTCGGACGACGGGAACTGGGGGAGCAGCAAATACTGGAAGTGCTGTCGGTGTCCCGCAGAGTGATCCTGCTGGTTCTCGAACGGGGCAGGGCGAGCGGAGTATTCACCGATCGGATGGCGGCCGAGACCGTCATCTCGGTGTCCGAGGCTGCCACGCTCGCCTTGCTCGATCGTGCCAATGGCGGTGACGACACCATTACCGCTGCGACGGCGGCGGAGGTGGCGTTGTCTCTGGCGGGTGTAGATCGGGGAATCCGTCAGTCTGCAATCGACGAGGCTACCGCACACCGGGCGACCATCGAATCGGCTAAGAAGGCGCAGTCGACGATCTCCTGACGGCGAGCCTTCTACCCGAGTTCGGCCACCACATGGCCGGCTGCTCGCAGTGCATCGATCGCGTGTGCTCGACGCGATGTCGGCACCATCAGAATGTCGCCGTCGAAGGTCGAGACCACGAACACCGGGCAGCCGATGTCGGCAAGGGCGTCACCAGCCCTGCAACGATGCCGGTCGTACCGAACGCAATCGTTCCCTGCGTGTAGAACGCCGCCCACAGTCCGTCGGTGATCGAATTGGGCGGGCCCCTGATCTTTTGCCGCACGACCGTGGTGGGGGACCGAAGTGGGTATTTCTACTCCTGGGCCGCGACGCCTCGTAGACCAGTGTCGACTCATGACAAGTCGATCGATGACAACCAGCCACGCGCTCGGTATCGATGCCGAGCGCCTCGCATTCCTTCCAGAGGCCAGCGAAGCCGACGTGCGCGCAGACAGGATCGATGGCGCAATCGCCTTTTTGGCACGGCGTGGGCAGATTATCCTGCACGAGGCGGCTGGCGGGTCAGGATATCGCCGCCGCGGGTGTGGTGGGCGCGACCCAGGGCGGTATCGTCGTGGCCTCCGCGGTACTCGGTCGAAAGGTGCTCGAGGATCTCATGTCCGTGTGACCTGTCGAGCCGTGACCTGTCGAGGGTGTGAGCCGTCCGGGCGTCGAGTTCACACGACCGTCGGTAGAGACTGGAACCGTCGGACGCTCATGCCGTCGAGTGGGATGTCCGTGGACCCGGTGCTGGCGAGATCGGCAAGGGCACGTCCCATGCCTGCCGCCATCTTGAAGCCGCGGATGTTCATCCCGAGACCGAGCACGATCCGGGGGTCGTCTTCCGTGGGTCCGACGACAAAATCGCCGTCCTGTGTGCAGGCATCTACCCCGAAGGCGTGGCGGATGGCGGTGGGTATCGCATCGGGGACGTACTCGGCCACGTAACTGTCGATAAGGTCCAGCGCTTTCTTGGGCATCGTGTGCCCGAGATCGTCTGCGTCGGTCCGATGATCGAGAGTGGACATCAGTGCGACCTTGATGTGCTGACGGTCTGTGGTCGGCCAGACGGCGAAACCGAAGTCGACATCCCCACGTTCGACGATCGGATACACATCGGGTGTGTATCCGACGGGTGTGCGCAGGGGATACCAGTGCACGCTCGCTCGTCGCACATCGAACATCGGAAGACGATCGCCGAGTAAACGATTGGCCCAGGCGCCGGTGGTGACGACCACCGAGTCCACCAGCCATTCGGAGTCGGCCGTGGTGATCAGCACCCCGTCATCGGTCGACTCGACGGCAGTGACGGCGCAATGCTCGAGCAGAGTTCCACCCTTCTCGGCTCCGACGTGCGCTGCGGCGGCGATACTGGCCCCCGCCTGGACGTACCCTGATTCTCGTTCCAGCACAACGATATCGGCATCACCGACCGGAATGGTGGGAAACTGTGCGCGTGACTGCGCCGGTGTGAGAGTGGAATGGTCGATGCCGAATGCCGATGCGTTACCGAGCACCTTCGACATCCAGGCCGATGACTCCGGCGCAATGTAGAGCTCGCCGCACGTGGTGAGTAGATCGATCCCGGAATCGCGTTCGAGCGCTCGCCAGTCGTCTTTCGCCGCACGCGTGATGGGAACGTACCGCGGGTTCTCCGAGAGGATTCGGTACAAGCGGTTGTCCCCGCCTGCCCCGCCGTACGGATGGCCGCAGGCGAACTGCTCGAAGCCGACCACGTCGATACCACGTCGGGCAAGCTGCCAGAAGGTCATGCTGCCGACGCTTCCCAGTCCGATCACCGCTACTCGAGCTCGGCGTTTCATGTGATTTCCCATCGGTAGATTGAAGTTGAGTGTTGTTGTCGTAGTGAACGACTCAGGCGGTCAATGAATCTTTGTAGGCGAACAGTCCGGCCGACCCGCCGGTGTGCAGGAACAGGATGTCGCCCTTGGGCACTGCACCTTCGCGGATTCGGTGCACCAGTCCTGCCATCCCCTTTCCGGTGTACACGGGATCGATCAGGATGCCCTCGGTGCGGGCAACCAATTCGACTGCGTCGCGCATGGCGTCGGTGGGCACGCCGTAGCCGGGCCCGACGAATCGGTCGTCCACTACGGTCGCTGCTTCGGCGGGAACCGTAGTGCTACCCACCAGTTCCATCAGTCCTGCGATAATTCCCTGCACCTTGGTGACCTGCTCGTCCGCGGGCGCAGCCACCGACACTCCTACTACCCGGGTCCGATAGTCCGCGGCATGAAATCCGCCGATGAGTCCGGCTTGCGTGCCACCGGATCCGGTGGCCAGGTATACCTCTGCGAAATCAGCACCGGAGTCCGCGATTTCATGGGCGCACCGGTAGTAGCCGAGTGATCCGACCGGATTGGATCCCCCGATGGGGATCATGTACGGCACCTCGCCCGAGTCACGCAGCCGAGCCTCGACTCGATCGAGCTCCGCGGGTACGGACGCAACGTCCTCGGCTATGACGATCTCGGCTCCGACCAGGCGGTCGAGGAGCGCGTTTCCGCTGGTCTCGTAGTCGCTCGTGGATAACGCGCCGGGAGCGAGGACGAGCACGCATCGCAGGCCGAGTACTGCTGCAGCGGCTGCAGTTTGACGGGCGTGATTGGACTGGATGGCACCGGCGGTGACGAGTGTCGTCGCTCCGGCCTCGGCGGCACGATGGGCCAGGTATTCGAGCTTGCGGGCCTTGTTTCCGCCTCCGGCCAGACCTGTTTGGTCATCGCGTTTGATCCACAGTCGGGTTGATCCGTCGGGAACGAGTGCGGCGGACAGGCGGTCGAGCGGGTGCAGGGGAGTGGGCAGGAAACTCAGAGGGGTGCGCTGATCGTAGATGTTGGTGGGCATGCATTGATTCCACCGCACTTCGAGTCGTGTCTCAACATTTCGTTGCAGGTGTAACAAGCATTTAACGACCTACTGCAATATTGGTATCAGTTCCGGCCCTAGTGTGAAGCAAGGCCCATTTCTTACACGACATGTTGAGGTGACGTACATGAAAATCACTGGAATTCGCGTCTACCCGTACCGCTACACGCCCAAAGGTGGCGCGTTCATGCTGTCCGGAGGCCGGATGTTCACCGGGTTCGATTCGGTGATCGTTGCCGTCGACACAGACGCGGGCCTGGTGGGTTGGGGTGAGCACGCCTCTGCGCCGGCGTATCTGGACTCCCTGCATCAGGGTGCGATCGCAGCGCTCCGTCACCTGGCACCCGCGATAACAGGGATGGATCCACGGGGAGTCACGCTCGTCAACGACACGATGAATGCAGCGCTGCGCGGACACGGCTATGCCAAGCAGGCAATCGATATCGCCTGCTGGGACCTTCTCGGCAAGGCAGCATCCCTGCCACTGTCGGTACTTCTGGGCGGAGTGCAGCAGGAGGAACTGTCGGTACTGAACTTCGTGAAAATGGACACCCCGGACGCCATGCGTGCGAGATGCGACGAGTTCTACGACGCCGGTCATCGTCAGGTTCAGATCAAGGTCGGCGGCAACTGGCGCGAGGACGTCGAGCGTATTACGACCGTATGGGAAAGTGCTCAACGGTTCGACACGGTGATCGTCGATGCGAACACATGGTGGACCCCCAGGGAAGCGCGGCTGGTGCTCAAGGCTGTATCCGACCTCGATATTCACATCGAACAGCCCTGTAACACAATGGAATCCAACCTTTCCGTTCGGCGCGCAACGGAGTTTCCCTTCATTCTCGATGAAGCGCTCGATTCGTTGGACGCACTCGAACGCGCTCATTCGCTTGATGGATTCGATGCCGCCGGACTCAAAATGAGTCGGTTCGGGGGACTGTCGGGTGTCAAGGACGCGCGAGACATGTGCGTGCGCTGGGGTAAGCCGGTGAACATCGATGACATGTCCGGCGGTGAGATCATCGCAGCAACAACCGCGCACCTGGCGGCGAGTACGCCGGCGAAATATGTCGTGACCACGTCGCTGAACACGACCTACGTGAACGAGAGCATTGCGTCAGGGTTGTTCAGCGCAGGCGGTCGAGCGAAAGCCCCGGCGGGGCCCGGCCTCGGCTTGGAGATCGACGAAGCTGCCCTCGGTACCCCGATCACAATGTGAACGAGGGCACGAGCGGGGTGCCGACACAGGTTTGCTGTCGGTACCCCGGGTTGATTCCGGAAACCGCCGTCACCCCCGCGGTGTCACCGACCGGTCCGTGGTTTTGCCATGCTCGTTGCTCTGCAGTTCCCTCAGGTAATTGTAAATAGTGAACCTCGAGCATTCGAGATAGGTCGCGACGGTTTCGACCGAATCGCGCAACAGGAACAGGCCACGTCCCTCGAGGGCTGCCACGACCTGCATCTTGTGCTCCTTCTTCATCAACTCGACGGGAATGCCGACATCGGCTATCGCACCGTCGAGCAGTTGAGTGGCCAGCGAGTCGACGTCCTGTGCGAAGTGCTCACCTGCCTTCGTGATGGGACTGACGGCCTCCGGTGTCGGCTCGACGGGCACCTCGACCGGTGCCGCGGCAGATAGGTCGGCACGCGCGGACGGCACGGTTGCAGGTACCGATACCAGTCCAGTGGTCGGTCGGCCCGCCCCGAAGAGGCTGTCGACGAGAGATCGGACGCTGTACCAGGCCGTCATGTCCACGTTGAGGCACAGCGCGGCCAGTCTGGCACCCTTGCTGTCGCGAACGATGAGCGTGGTCGACCGGACCTGACGCCCATCGGGCAGCCGAGTTTCGTAACCGGACAACACATCCGGAGAGCTCTCTTGCCGAAGCTGCTGGAGCAGAACGTCGGTGGGAGGGTCACCGATTTCGCGGCTGGTGACGTCCCCGAAGACTCCGACGATCGTGGCGGGAAGCCGCTGAAGATCGTGTATGACCACTTCCGAGTTGCTGGGAAACAGCGTCACAAGTTGTTCTGCCAGGGTCAGCAGAAACGCGATCGTGGTTTCCGATTCCCCAGAGCTCAGGGACGTGGCCGTCGGAGATGGGCCGGATTCATTGATGTCTTCCACATTCGTCATGAAACTCAGTGCCTCTATCCCGTTCATCGTTGGACGATGCGCACACGGCCGGCATCGCCGTTCGTGACCACTGTCGCGCAGGTTTGTGTCTCCTGCAACTGCTGCGTACGCCTTCTTTTCAATTCTGCCACAAAATATTTCAACCATGTCAACAAATTGTTTCTAGTTGCAACATCTGTGGATGCATTCAACAACTTGTATTAGGTTCGTTCTCATCAGCTTCCAGCACGCTTCGATGCCTTCCATCCACGGAGACACACCATGAAGAACTGTTTCAGAACCTTTTTTGAATCCACCGATCCGGTCGACGGCGTCGGAGTGAAGCCATGAATGTACAGGTCCCGGTCCAATCCCCAGTGATCTCGCGACATGATGAGATCGCTCCGATTGCGCGCAGATGGCATGTCGGCAGAATTGTCGGCGCCGCGATTGCGGCTATCATCGTCGCACTGCTCGCACAAAGTTTCTTTACCAACGAGGCCGTCAATTGGCCGATGGTCCGCCAGTACTTCTTCTCCGAGAGCATCCTCGACGGGCTGGAAATGACGCTGCTGTTGACGGCAGTCTCGATGGCAATTGCGCTTATTCTGGCGACGCTGATAGCAAACATGAGGCTGTCAGAGAATCCGGTTCTGCGAGCCGTCAGTTCCGCCTACGTATGGTTGTTCCGCGGCATTCCGTTGCTGGTGCTCCTCATTCTGATGTTCAATTTTGCGCTCCTGTATCCGACTATCTCGCTCAGCCTGCCGGGTGTCGGAACGTTGTGGAGTGCGTCCTCGCAAGACCTGATCAGTCCCTTCTGGGCGGCTATCATCGCGTTCTCCGTGCACCAGTCCTCCTATACCTCGGAGGTCATCCGCTCGTCGATTCTGGCAGTGTCCACGGGGCAGGTCGAAGCGGCGGAAGCCCTCGGAATGTCGAAATTGCGTACGTTTCGGCGCATCGTGCTTCCGCAGGCCCTGCGAATTGCCGTGCCACCCATCGCAAATGACACGATCAACTTGTTGAAGGGCACCGCACTCGTTGCCTTCATTTCGGTGGCCGATCTCCTGTATTCGGTTCAACAGATCTACACCCGTAATTTCCAGGTCGTTCCGCTGCTGATCGTTGCAACGATCTGGTACGTGCTGATCGTCTCGGTCATGTCTGTCGGTCAGACTGCTCTCGAGAGACGCCTGGGCCGCAGTAGCAAGGCCAAGCGATCGCCGGCCGCGAAGCTCACCAAGTCTCGACAGGGGAAGACCTCATGACCATTCTCGACGCTCGGCAAGTTACCAAGGTCTTCCACGGCCGCACGGTGGTCGATCATGTCGACCTGGAGGTTCACAAGGGCGAAACCGTCTGTCTGCTCGGACCTTCCGGGGCAGGAAAGAGCACGTTCCTGCGGTGCCTGAACCAACTGGAGACGATGGAGTACGGAGCCGTCTACGTCGACGGAGATCTGATGGGCTTTCGCGAACATGGCGGAAAGCTCCACGCAATCCCGCATCGCGCACTGGCGAAGCAACGTCGACACATCGGAATGGTGTTCCAGCACTTCAACTTGTTCCCGCACATGACGGTGCTGGAGAACATCATCGAAGCACCTGTAGGGGTGCTGGGGCAGCCGAAGAATACTGCGATCACCGAGGCCCGAGCGCTGCTCGACATGGTCGGTCTGGCGGAGAAGGTCGATGCCTATCCGAACTCCCTGTCCGGTGGCCAACAGCAGCGAGTCGCCATTGTGCGCTCGCTCGCGATGAAGCCCAAGGTGCTGCTGTTCGACGAACCTACTTCGGCACTGGATCCCGAACTCGTGGGTGAGGTTCTCGATGCGATGAAGTCGTTGTCCCAGGACGGAATGACCATGGTCGTCGTCACCCACGAAATGGGATTCGCCCGCGAGGTTGCCGATCGCGTCGTGTTCATGGCCGACGGAGCCGTCGTAGAGCAAGGCCCGGCACGTGAGGTGCTCGATTCTCCCCGCGAAGCCCGTACCAAGGACTTCCTGGCGAGGGTGCTGTGACGGCAGTCGGCGACGCCGCGTCGACCGCCGACCGATGGGGCCATCACACGTCGCACTTCGGCAGCTTTCGCGGCCGAGCAGACGGGGACCGACTGCAGGTGCGACCCCACGAATGCGACCCTGAGCCGTACGACCTCATCGACAACATCGCGTCGGGAGTGCGGCACGAGGCGAGGGTCACCCGGCCGCACGTTCGACGCGGCTGGCTCGAGCGAGGAGCGCAATCCAAGGACCTGCGGGGCCGCGACGAGTTCGTCGCAGTCGACTGGGACGTGGCTCTGGACTTGCTGGCGGGTGAATTACGCCGCGTGTACGGCGAATTCGGTGCCGCGGGCGTGTTCGGTGGCTCGTACGGCTGGTCGAGTGCCGGAAGATTTCACCACGCGCAGACGCAGGTTCACCGCTTCCTGAACTCACTCGGCGGCTATGTCCGGTCGGTCAACACCTATTCCAGTGGTGCGTCGGAGGTGTTGATGCCGCACGTGGCCGGATCGCACGACGCGGTCATCAAACAGATCAACAGCTGGGAGGACCTGGCCGAGCACACCGAGTTGCTGGTGTCCTTCGGCGGAGTTGCCTCCAAGAACGGGGCCGTCAACCCAGGCGGGATCACCTCGCACGTCCAGAACGGATGGCTACGCAAAATGGCATCCAACGGTTGTCGATTCGTGCTGGTCGGACCACTTCGTGACGACCTGCTCGACGAGATCGAGGCGGACTGGTTGACGCCACTGCCCGGCAGCGATTTGGCGTTGATGATCGGACTGGCAGGCGAACTCGTCCTCCAGGATCTCGTCGATCGAGACTTCGTGGACCGATACTGCTCGGGCTTCGCGGAGTTCGAGGACTACCTGAGCGGTAGCACCGACGGTACGGCAAAGGACGCGCGGTGGGCCTCGAAAATCTGTCGAATCGAGGAGTCCGATATCCGATCGCTCGCGCATGCGATGGGGACATCGGCCACGATGATCACGTGTTCGTACTCGTTGCAGCGAATCCGTCACGGCGAGCAGATGCCCTGGATGGCATTGATTCTCGCGGCGATGACCGGGGGAATCGGTCGCCCCGGTCGCGGCTACGCGCATGGTCTGGGCGCCATGGGAGGAAACGGCAAGCGTGAGGCCGTGGTGCCTTTCCCCTCCTTTCCGCAAGGTGTGAACGAGTGCTCCGATTTCATTCCGGTGGCGCGCATCGCAGACATGTTGCTCGCTCCCGGTGCGGACTACGAGTACAACGGCGAGGTACGAACGTACCCAGACGTGAAGTTGGTCTACTGGGCCGGCGGAAATCCATTTCATCACCACCAGAATCTGTTTCGACTTCAGGAGGCGTTCCGAAAGCCAGATACAGTCGTTGTGCACGAATCTGCGTGGACGAGTACAGCGCGACACGCCGACATCGTCCTTCCTGCGACGATGTCGGTGGAACGTAGCGATATCGGTGCCGCTCGCAACGACAGCCATCTGATGCCGATGCAACAGTTGATCGCGCCGTACGGGGAGGCGCGCGACGATTTCGACATCTTTGCCGATCTGGCCGGCAGACTCGGAACTGCCGCGACGTACACCGGCGGCCGAACGTCCGACGAATGGGTTCGTGCCATGTACGAGCACTGGCTCGGACGGATGTCGGATGCAGACATGACCGCCCCGGATTTCGAAAGCTTCTGGCAAGATGGCCCTTTCGAGATGGTGCTGCGGCCCATCCGCAGGACTCTCGAGGAGTTCGTATCCGATCCGGTTGCGAACAAGCTGAATACTCGGTCGGGAAAGATCGAGATCGTCAGTGAGGTCATCCGCGAGTTCGACTACGACGACTGCCCACCGCATCCCACGTGGACGGCTCCGGTGGAGTGGCTGGGTGGCAGACGCGCGGAGAGCTTTCCGATTCACCTGATCGCCAACCAACCCGACGGCAAGCTGCACAGTCAGCTGGACTTCGGGTCGGCCAGTACCCGACACAAGCGCAACGGGCGGGAGGTCGTCAGAATGCACCCTGCTGATGCGGCGCCGAGAAGTCTGGCCGATGGTGATCTGGTGCGGGTATGGAACGACCGCGGTTCCTGCTTCGCAACCGTCGAGGTCACCGAACGGGTGATGCGTAGCGTTGCAAGGCTTCCCACTGGAGCATGGTTCGATCCGCAGGTCGTCGGCGGCCTCGGGACGGTATGCGTTCACGGAAATCCGAACGTGTTGACCGCCGACACCGGAACCTCTCGACTGGCACAGGCCTGCACCGGACAACACGTCCTCGTGGAGATCACCAAATGGGAAGACCCGGTGCCTCCGGTGCAGGTGCACCGGCCTCCCACACCATGACCGCTGTATCGACTCCCCTCTTTTCGAATCCAATCTCGATACCGAACCCACCGACTACGGAGAACTGACATGAACTGGATCAAATGTGTTGCCGGCGTCGCCACTGCCGTATCGCTGAGCGTTGCGTTGACGTCCTGCGGTACATCGACGTCCGATGAGCCGGCGGCCGCTGAGGGCGCACTGCCCAGCCCGTACAACGCGGGACTCGTTGTGCCGTACATCAATTACGCCCCATACTCGTACCTCGACGAGGCCGGCACGATGATCGGGATCGATCCCGATGTCGCGGCGGGGATCAGCTCCGAGCTCGGAATCCCATTGGAAGGTGCCAACGCGGCGTTCGAGCAGACGCTGCTCGGCGTGCAGCAGGGCAAGTTCGCCTGGGCACCGGCCGCCGACATCACTCGGGAGCGACTGCAGACGTTCGATTTCGTCTCGTACCTGAAGGATTCGTACACCTTCATGACCAAGGTCGACAGCCCCGATGTCGCCGACGACACTCTCGAGCTGTGCGGCTTGCGCATCGGAATCAACAGCGGCAGTTCGGCAACAGCGGATCTCGAGGGCTTCTCGAAGGCCTGTGAGGACGCAGGTGAGCAGGCCATCGACATCCAGGCGTTCCCCGATCAGACGGCCAACCAGCTGGCCCTCTCGAGTGAGCGGATCGATCTGGTCACCGCATCGCTGACCAATATCGCCTACCAGCAGAGCCTCACCGACGAATTCAAGACCACCGGACCGTCGTACGCCGAGATTCTGTCGGGTCTGACGGTCAAGAAGGACAGCGGCATGGCACAGCCGTTGGCGGACGCCCTCAACGCCATGATCGCCGACGGTTCCTACGACACGATCTTCGCGAAGTACAACCTCGAAGACGCAGAAGTGGAGAAGTCCGAGGTCAACCCCGATCCGGGCCGCTGAGCCTCGCGACGTCCGACCATTTTCAGGAGATAAAAGATGAACGACAAAGCACGCACACACAGGATCGCAGTGATCGGCCTCGGTGCCGTCGGCTCCATGACGGCATGGCAATTGGCCTCCAAGGGCTTCAAAGTCGACGGATACGACCGTTTCGCACCGGGCAGTGACCACAGTGGCGCCGGCGGTTCCACCAGGATGTTCAGGACGATCTATCCGGAGAGCCCGAACTACTCTGGGCTGCTGGAGAAATCGAGCACGATGTGGCGTGAACTCGAACGCGCATCGGGCCTGTCGCTCATGGTAAGCACGGGTGCTCTGACCATCAGCACACCTGATTCCGTGATGGTGAGTAGTACCGTCGCCGCGGCAGAGGCCGCAAAGGTGGAGTACGAAATTCTGGACCCCGCGACAACTCTCGCGCGGCATCCGGGACAGATTCTCCGCGACGACGAAGTCGCCGTCTTCGATCCCGGTGCAGGTGTCATTCGATCCAACGCCGCCATCGTTGTCGCCGCCGACCGTGCAGAGGCCCTCGGTGCCCGAATCCTCTCGCACACCGAGGTATTCGAGATCAGCGCCATCGGTGGCGGCTATCGCGTGTCGTCATCGTTCGGGGTCGAGCAGTATGACCTCGTGGTCGTTGCCGCGGGAGGAGTCAGTGCAGCCCTGCTGCCGCAGTTCGCAGACAAACTGGTGACCCGCCAGCTGACCACCACCTGGCACGTGGCCCGCGAGCCGCAATCGGCGGATCCTGCCAGCTGTCCGCTTGTGCTCCGACGTTCCGGGCCGAGCCGATCTTTCGGAACCCAGTGCGCGCTCGACGCGAGCACGGTGAAAGTTGGCTTGCTGTGGGATCGTGACGATGCGGTGAGCGAGACCGACGGCTTCGCACTGTCGGTGCCATCGGAGTGGGAGGCACTGACCGCCGAGTGCCTAGCGGACCTGTACCCGAACGTGTATCCGCAGTCCGTGCGAACGCAGACCTACGCAGACGCATTCAGCAAAGATGGTCACGGCTACGTCGGTGAATTGCCCGGTGCACCCGGAATGTTCGTCGCAACCGGATTCTCTGCTCACGGGTTCAAGATTGCTCCGGCCATAGGTGCGCTCGTGACAGATCTGATCACTACCGGGTTCTCGCCGCTGCACATCGACGAGCTACGCGCGGACCGTGTCAGCACTGCCGACGGTGGCACGGGGCTGCTCTGGGTACGGCCCGCATGACGCAGAACTCTCGTATCCAGGTCACACACGACACATCCGCAATTGCTACAGAGGACACCGTATGAGCGCAGTGGACAATACCCTCGACCGAGCAACCCCGGCCTTTGTGCCGGCCATGCAGGCCGGGAACCTGATTTTCACCTCGGGTCAGCTCCCCCTCGTCGACGGCACGCTCGCGGCGACGGGCAAGGTCGGCCGCGACATAGACAGTGTCCGCGCTGCCGAACTCGCCGAGGTGTGCACCAGGAACGCCCTGGGTGTTCTCGAGTCGATCGTGGGCGACCTCGACCGCGTCAGAGTAGTGAAGGTGGTGGGTTTCGTGGCCTCCGTTCCCGAGTTCACCGGACAGCCCGCAGTGATCGATGCTGCGAGTCGACTGTTGACAAAGGTGCTGGGCGAGCGTGGATCTCATGCCCGCAGTGCAGTAGGGGTGGCGGCGCTTCCTCTCGACGCCCCGGTCGAGGTGGAACTGATCGCAGAGATAGTCGGCTGACGTCGAACCTCGAGAGCGCAGCAGGAGCGGTTCTATGCAGGACGAGATCGCCGACGGTGCCTCGATTCTGAGCTACGTTCGCGATCCCGCCGTCGAATGTGCAGTGGCAGAACGAATCGATTACGGGATCAAGGTCCTACACGCGTCCTGGGGCAGTGCGGCCGCGCTGTGGACGGAGATCGCCCGTACTACCGGAAGACCGGGGACGATGTGCAGTATCGCTGTCACTGGTTGAGTTCGTGCGAGTTCGGGGAGGAGACCTGACACCGGTGCTCGGGCTTCCACTTCGTAATATGATCGCCTGCAGCCACGGCCGACTACCGTCCTCGCTGCTCCCGAAAATACTCGCTGGATTTCGGGTGTGAAACGATTTCCGAAGAGCCCCAAATCGGCGACTTCTGCCCGCGATGGCGGCAGTCGGCAGCGCGTTTCCGAGAGGGGTCTCCAGTCCCGCCACGACCCCGGTCGTTCCGCACGCGATAGAACCTTCGGTGCAGAGGGCTTCCCACGGTCAGTCACCGGTACTACCGTCTGGCACCTCCGAGCCTGTACACACGACGGACAGCTTTCTGTCGGTACGTGTCACAAACAGGGCGGACACGAACGGGCTACTGTCCGCGACGGGGGCGAGTGGACTATCGGCTCCACTCGAGTCGGTGAGCCACTTGTCTATTTCGACCGTGGTGGCCGGCAGGGCGTCGCCGTCGAACACCATGTGGTCAGCTCCTGGTATGGAAACGAATGTGCCGCGCGAATATTTTGATGCAGTCACCCGAGCCACTCGGGGTGCAACGATGCGGTCGCGATTGCCGCTGATCGCAAGTACTGGCGTGGTGATGCGGTCGAAGTGCACCCGCGCTGCTCTCGATCGGTCGAGCCAGGGAAGTCCCATTTCCCAGTAGGCGCGTCCGGACTCGGTCACCAGGGTTTCGAACATCTTGCGGCCGTCTTGTTCGCTCATGTTGCCCGCGGCGCCCCATATAGAATCGCTCCTAGGTGGGGTACAGCGGTTTGGTCCACGGCCGGAGCTGAAGGTAGTGGCTGTAGAACAGACGCAGCATGGACGGGTAGGCGTTGAAAATTCCTGCGGCCGGTGCGGGCGCGGCTGCGGTCGACCCGACGTTCTCGGTGCGTTCCGCGACGAGCTGGGCCAGCAACCCGCCCATCGACAGCCCGACGATCAACGGAGCGGAATCGAACTCAGCGGTGAGAGCGACGAGGTCGTCGACGTAGTCCCGCAGACTCAACGGTGCGATGTGCGGGCCCCTTCGAGTAGCGGTAGTTCGTGGTGGCGGAGCGTGGGTGTACGTACCTTGAATCCGCGTTGCTCGAACAGCTCGCGCGCAGGTGCCCAGGAGTCACCGTTGCACCAGGTGCCGTGAATGAGCAGAACGTTCTTCGATCGATCCGTTCGGAGTGGGCTTCCTCGAGATGAACTCGAGCGCGTTCCCACTGTTCGACACCAGGGCGCAAATGGTCGCAGCTAACCTCGACGATCAGGTGAATCGCCCTGCCGCCGCTCCTTGACCAAGAGCCACCTATGACATAAGCTCTCTACCATCTAGTAGGTAGTCAACGGCGAGGGGCTCTTCATCGTGGGTCAATTCGAGAATCGCAAATTGTTGGTCGTGGGCGGGACCAGCGGAATTGGCCTGGAGGCTGCTCGTATGGTGGCGCAGCCGACAGTGCGCGGGGGGTTGGTCGACACGTTGCGTGGTGGGCGACATCGACATCGGCGTCAACGCAGTCGCTCCTGCCATCGTCCAAACCAGAATCTTCGAGCGCTTCATCCCAGGAGACAAGCTTGACGACGCGATGGCGGAATTCCACAGTCTTCACTCGATCGGTCGCAACGGAACTGTCGAAGACGTCGCCGAGACGATCGTATTTTTGTTGTCGGACAAAACTTCCTGGGTGACGAAACAGTTCGATATTTCGACACAACCGTACAACTCGATTCTAGAAGGAGAAGCGTTATGACCAACGAATGGCAAGACCGACTCAAGGGCTTGATCAAGAGCACCAGTGGCTTCAAGAAAGCGGCCCCGGAGGTGGCGCACGCTTTTCATGCGTTCGAGGAGGCAACGCGGGCGAGTGACATGCTCGACGCCAAGACTCACGAGCTGATCTCGCTGGCCGTTGCTGTCACCACTCGGTGCGAAGGGTGCATCACGGCGCATGCAGTCGCTGCAAAGAATGCCGGGGCCACCGAAGCCGAGGTCGCTGCGGCACTCGGAACCGCAATTTCGCTCAATGCCGGTGCAGCCTATGTATATTCATCGAAGGCCCTCGACGCTTTCCAGTCGTTGTGAGCGCGACCAACGGGATCGACGTCGCGGCTTTCAAGCAGTTTTCTGACGCGGTCGACAAGACCCCGGACAACGCGGGCGCGAGGTTCTTCGTCAGTACCGAGTGGAAGGGACAGACTCGTACTGTCGCCACTGTGAAGTCGTACGACCTTCGCGGTGAAACGCACGAGCGAGACTTCACCATCGAGGCCGACGAGCCGAACGAGTTGCTCGGAACCAATACGGCACCGAACCCGCAGGAACTGTTGATGGCGGCTCTCAATGCCTGTTTGGCGGTGGGGTACTCCGTCGTCGCGGCGAAGATGGGGGTCACCCTCCGCTCACTGAAAATCGACACCTCGGGCGAGCTGGACCTCCGTGGCTTCCTCGGGTTGGACCAATCGGTCAATCCCGGGTACGACGAGGTTCGATACACGGTGACGGTCGATGCCGACGGCACCGATGAGCAGCTCGAGCAGATCCACCAGGCGGTAATGGCGATTTCGCCCAACTACGCGAACTTCGCCAAGCCGATTCGGATGATCCCGACTCTCGATATCGTTCGCTAGGTTACGTCTGCTCGTCGGCGCGACTGGGCGAAGCCGATCTCGAAAGAGGAGTACTCCGAGTACTCGTGACTCGCTCATCGCGACGACCGAACAGCTGATCCGGTCGAGGGGATAATACTCGGCCTTCAGCTACGCCGACTTGGAAAAGCGCATAGGAATACGGAAAGCAAGTATTCACTACCACTTTCCGACTAAGGAGGACCTCGGGGTCGCGTCGTCGAAACGTATCTTGCTGAGTTGGAGGGCCAGCTCACGGCCATCGACGGTTCCGGCACCGAGGCTTTGGAACGCCTATGCGCATTCGCAGGCGCGAACTTCGTGAGTTGGGGACAGGGTACCCGGCGAGATGTCGACGTATTCGCCATCGGACGCATTCTGGGCCTCGACCCTTCGAAGGTGAACAACCGATAGCGCATCTCGACTGCACAGGGCGAGGCGGCAGCTTTTTTCCAACCCGCCATCGATCTCAGATGTCGGCTGTATAGGCCGCGACATATCTGGCCGCAGGGAGTGTATCCACTGTTTCGGGTGCCCACCCGGCTGACGTACCGCCTCGGTTGAACAAAGTGTTAAAGTCGGATCACACAAATTTGACAGGCTGCGACTTCGCGAAGAGGGGGCTGTGCATGGGTGCCCGATCGATAATCGACGGTGCGCCGGTACCCAAAAGGCTGCAGGGGATGGATGCAGAGTCCATCAACTGCGTCCTCGAGTTTCTGGTATCGCCTCTCCAAGCAGCTGTTCCGCAACCGACGGAAGTTGTGTTGCACGATCTGCAGCGCATTCCGAATACGGTACGGGCCATCGCCGGCGTAGTCACGGGTCGCGGAATCGGTGACCCGCCCACCGACAAGTTGCTGGAGCGGGTTGCGGCAGGGGATCTGAGCCACGAAATCGGATACCGCTCGAATCTGCCAGACGGTCGGATATTGCAGAGCACGACCATCATCTACACGGACAAGGACGGTCGAGCCGCCGCAGCACTTTGTCTGAACACGGATGTGTCGGCCTGGACAACCATGCGTGCTTCGATGGACAGGTTCGTCCTCGGGCACGAAATCTTGTCCCAAACACAACCATCGTCGGCGAATCAACAGTCGATAGCGATGCCGTTATCGGGCAACGGAAGTGAGTACTTTCCGCACAGCGTCGAGGATTTGAGCGACCGACTCATCGATGCGGCCATCACCGCTGTCGGCATTCCTGTCGCCAGAATGCGCAAAGAACACAAGGTGGATGTGGTGGCCGAGTTGAACCGACGTGGATTTTTCATGATCAAGCAAGCAGCGGAAACCGCCGCCGCGGCTCTGGGTGTCACGAGGTTCACGATCTACAACTACCTCAACGAAGTGAGTGATGGACCTGAGGACAGCACGTAGGCCGATCGATCTGTCCGGGTCGGCTGGTACGTAGTTCCTTCGCACAGTCGACGGCGTCGGCTGCCGAGTGGGACACGGCAACTGCGCCTGACTTCGAGCCCGCGGAGTCAGGCCTTCGCTGCTTCGCCCATTCGCTGGACAGCGGTGCGGAGTGTATCGGGGGAGCAGGCGAAGTTCAGTCGGACGTGCCCTGCCCCGCCGGTTCCGAAGACGTGCCCCGAGCTCAACGCCACTCGGGCCCGGTCGAGGAACAATGCGGCAGGGCCGTCGAGTTCGGTCACCACACCTGGTTCGCGGAACGTGTTCCCGCCCTCGAATCCCAACGGCCGACAGTCGATCCACGCAAGATAGGTGCCTTCCGGTTTGGTGTAGCGCACGCTGGGAAGATGGTGAGCGAGTAGCTCCCCGAGCAGTCTGCGATTATCTGTCAATCCGTTGAGCATCAAGTCGAGCCAGTCGCTCGTGTCCTCGAATGCTGCAGAGTGCGCGATGACACCCAAATGTGAAGGACCGTGACCCACTTCCTCCGGCATCCGCCGAAGATCGGCTTCCGCTTCGGTGCCGGCGATAACCAAGGCTGCCTTGAGGCCTGCGAGATTCCAGCCTTTGGTTGCCGACATCAGCGAGAAGGCGTTCTCGGTCCCATCGACACTGAGATACGGGACGAAGTCGGCACCGTTCAACACGACGGGGGCGTGAATCTCGTCGGCAATCACCCTGACCCCGTGCTTGCGCGCGAGTTGCGCCACAGCCGTCAGTTCCTCCCGCGTGTGCACCGTGCCGGTCGGATTGTGCGGGTTGCACAACAGGTACGCGGCATTTCGGCCTCGCCCGACAGCTGTCTCGAACGCTGCCTCCAGAGCTTCCAGGTCGATGCGAAGATCGGCGTTCAACGGTGCCTCGAGGATCGACCGCGAGTCGTGGCCCACGAATGCGTAGAACGGGGGGTATACAGGGTTGTTGACGATGACCGAATCGCCCGGGGCGGTGACCAAACGGAGAACTTCGACGATGCCCAGCATGACGTCGGGAACGACTGCGGACCGCTCGACGGCAACGCCGTCCCAACCCCAGTGGCGTTGCGCGAAACCGTGCAGCGCCTCCGCGTATCGGGTGCCAGCGGCATAGCCGGTGTCGCCGAGGCTGATTGCCTCGGTGAGCGCATCGACAACTGCAGGTGCCTGCGCGATGTCCATCTCGGCAACCCACAGGGGCAGGACGTCGTCGGGGTGCGTCCGCCACTTGATGCTCGTTCGCCGGCGCAGTTGTTCCAGGGTGACCTCGGCGAACGGATTGCCAGCGCTGTCAGACATGTTAGGAGCCTACTGCCGCGGGGGTTTCGGACGGTGCGAGGCGCACGACCATCTCCACTTCCACGCACGCGTTGCGGGGAAGCGATGCGACACCGATGGCCAGACGAGCATGACCGTCGGCCCCTCCGATCTCGTCGTTTACGACCTGGGACGCTGCATCGATCACTGTGGGCGCATCACTGAAACCCGTTGACACACAGACGTAGCCGCTCAGTTTGACGACGGACTGGACCTCGCGAGCACCACCGTCGAAGTCGCGTGCGACACGGAGGCAATTATGCGTGGCCAGGCGCGCGGCCTCGCGGGCATCATCGACCGTGACCTCGGAACCAACTCGGCCCGGATGGATGAGGGACCCGTCGTGAACCGGCAACTGACCTGAGACAAACAGCAGATCGCCTGCGAGGACGGCGCTTCGATACAGCGGGAGCGTGTGTGTGGTCACGAGAGTCCTTTCGTAGGAGCACGACCTTGTGAGATCGCCTCAAATTTCTGTGTAAAGGCTACCGAAATTCCGTACAAAATCAACAGTATGTTTACTGTGGGCTGATCGAGTACATCCGCAATCGGCTAAACGCGCGCTTCTGAACAGCCGAAATGCAGCCAATCTCGATTGGGTATTGATTTTGTGGTGTCGATCACTGATGATTCAACCGATGGTTGAAGCAAGTCGTGATGTCCCTTGCTCTGCCGAGCGACGTACCGAATTGGTGCGCCACCATGCCGCGCCGTCTCGACGACGGATGCCCCCATAATTGAGGACCGATATGACCACAACCCCCAGTAGAGGATCGTCCGAAAATCTGGGCGTTTCGTCCGCCGCTTCGCCCGTCGACCTCGGGGATATGGGCTACAACAAACAACTTCGGCCGCGCCAGGTGCAGATGATCGCGATCGGCGGTGCGATCGGAACGGGCCTGTTCTTGGGTGCTGGCGGTCGGCTTGCTGGGTCCGGTCCGGCGCTCGCCCTCGTCTACGCCGTGTGCGGGTTGTTCGCATTCTTGATCCTGCGGGCACTCGGAGAGCTGATCATGTACCGGCCGTCATCCGGATCGTTCGTCTCCTACGCCCGCGAGTTCTACGGCGAGAAGATGGCATTCGCAACGGGATGGCTGTACTTCATGACGTGGGCGATGACGGCAATCATCGATGTCACCGCGATCGCGTTGTACCTGAAGTTCTGGTCGCCCTACTCGACTGTGCTGCAGTCGACTCCACAGTGGTTACTCGCGCTGATCGCACTCGTTGGCGTAGTCGGTCTCAATCTGTTGTCCGTCAGGGTGTTCGGTGAGCTCGAGTTCTGGTTCACCATTGTGAAAGTCGCCGCACTGGTGATGTTTCTCGCGGTCGGTATCGTAGTACTGGTCCTGCGGACTGAGACCGACCTCGGCCCCACCGGAGTGAGCGTCATCGCCGACAACGGCGGCCTTTTCCCGATGGGTTCGATTGCGCCGATGCTCGCTATCAGCGGAGTGATTTTTGCATACGCATCGATCGAGCTGCTGGGTACGGCTGCCGGCGAGGTCGACGAACCACGAAAGGTGATTCCGCGTGCGATCAGGACGGTGATCGTTCGCATTGCTCTGTTCTATGTGGGTTCCATCGTTCTACTCTCCCTCCTGCTCCCGTTCACTGCGTACAAGGCGGGCGAATCGCCCTTCGTGACCTTCTTTGCTCATCTGGGGTCCTCGCAAACAGGGGCCATCGCGTCCTCGGTGATGAATTTCGTGGTCCTCACTGCGGCGTTGTCGAGCTTGAACGCCGGGATGTACACCACTGGAAGGCTTTTGCGATCGATGTCCGCCAACGGATCGGGTCCGAGGTTCGGGCTCGCGCTCAGCGCAAAGGGTGTACCGTACGGCGGAATCATGTTGACCGGCGCGATTGCCCTGGTCGGTGTTGTCATCAACGCGCTGTTTCCGAGTCAGGCGTTCGAGATTGCTCTCGAGGTGGCGGCGTTGGGAATCATTGCTGCATGGGCAACGATCGTCTTGTGCCAGATCAAGCTTCGCAGGTGGGCTATGCAGGGACGTACGACACGGCCGGCGTTCCGGTTGTTCGGAGCTCCGCTCACGGCCTACGCAACATTGGCCTTTCTCGCGTTCGTGTTGGTATCCATGGGCTTTTCGTCCACAGGCCGTTGGGTGCTCGCATCGGTCGTAGTGATCGTTCCGATGCTGGTAGTCGGGTGGTACCGTTCGCGGTCACGCATCCGTCAGCTGGCCGGTGCGCATTCGGAGTCGAGGTAGCGGCGACCGCAGGAGCGTGCGGCTCTAACCGGTAGAGCACCGATCGTGTTGGGTTGGTCGACCACGCCTGGCACAGGTCCCTGCACGGCGAGACGGTCGAAAACTGTGCGTAGACGAGCCTCGTCGTTGGGTGGGGCCTTGACAAGAGAGCTCGAGCAACTCGAAATCAATGCAGAGATCGCCTCTCGCTTACCCCTGTGTCAACGGACATCGGGGGTAAGCGACTGAAAGTGGGGTATTTCTACGCCTGTGCGATGCGTTCACCTGGTTCATTGTGGAGTCATGACAACCAACCATTCACTCGGCATCGACGCCGATCGTCTTGCACTTCTCCCCGCAGCCATCGAAGCAGACGTGCGAAGTGACCGAATAGACGGTGCCGTCATCCTCGTGGCACGGGATGGCGAGATCGTTCTGCACGAAGCGATCGGCTTCGCAGACCGGGCGGCGAGCAAACCGATGCAGCAAGATTCCGTTTTCGTCACGATGTCGATTTTCAAGCAGATGGTCGCAGCGGCAGTCCTGCAACGAATCGACCGTGGCGAGATCAGCTTCACGACACAGGTGCGGGAGGTCATCCCGGAGTACGCAGCCAACGGTAAAGGCGCGACAACCGTCGGTGATCTGCTGCTGCACAAAGCTGGGCTGCCACTCGGGGCGCCAGGGATTCCGCCGGAACTCGTGGGAGACCTCGAAGCTGTGGTCGCAGTGGTGTGCGCGATGGTGCCCCAGGCAGTCCCAGGCACTTCGATCGCGTATGCCGCGGTAGTCGGTCATGCCGTACTGGCCGAAATGGTGCGGCGGCTCGACGGTGGGCACCGTTCCTTCGGTGGGATTTTGAAGCAGGACCTCATGGAGCCGCTCGGTATGACGGATACGTCACTGGGGTTCGGGCTCCGCGAAGACCAAGTGGACCGAGCCGTTCCTGTCGTGGTCAAGGACCACGGCCCCGCGCTCCTCGATCCGCACATACTGGAGGGGGTTGGAAAGAAGGCAGCTGTACCGGGCTTCGAGGTGCCGTCCGGTAGTGCGTACACAACGGCATACGACTGGTTTCGATTCGCCGAAGCATGCCGCCAGGGAGGCCAACTCGACGGTGTTCGCATACTGAGCCCCGCCGTACTCCGATTCGCGCGAACGATCGCGACGGGAGATCTGACGAACAGCCTGTGGGACTACGCCCAGAATATGCGTGGTTGGCCGGCGATCCGGGCTGATCTCGGGCCGGGGTTCTACGTTCGCGGCAGCGGAATCACGCCGCACGCGTTCGGGCTGTTGTCGTCGCCCGAAACGTTCGGCGGCCTCGGCGCAGGGTCCAACTGTTTCTGGGTCGATCCGGCGCGACAGCTCACTTACGTGTTCCTGTCAGCCGGCCTCCTCGAGGATTCGTACAGTTGGGAGCGGCATCAAAGGTATGCCGACCTCGTGCAGTCATCGGTGATCGACTGAGTGCTCGGCGTGGGTTCGGGTGCCTCACAACACGTTCTTCTGAACCCACGCACCGAGCTGGGCGCGTGACTTCATGTCCAGCTTCCTGAGAATGCGCTCGATGTGTCCGTCGACGGTTCGTGGCGACACCACGAGTTCCTCGGCGATCTGGCGATTGCGCAGTCCGGTAGCCACCAACACGGCGACTTCCGTCTCACGTATGGTCAAAGGCTTTGCCGCTACGGCTTGCGTTGTAGCGGAGTCGGCGTGATTCTCGAGCGCGAACGTCAACACTGCACCGATCGACTCGCGAGGAGTCAGGCCCGACAGCTCATCGAAACGTCGATCCCCGAGTGCGGCTTTAGCCTGGGCCCGTGACGATCGGCTGTCTTTCGCCAGACCGGGCCCGAATGCGCCGACCGTCGTCCCCAACTCGTTCCACACATGGTCGGCCGCACCGAAAAGGGCAGCCGATTCGGCGTGATCGTTCTGTGCCTCCGCTGACCATGCAAGTACCTCGATCGACAGGGCACAACAGATGCGATCCTGAAAACCGAGTTGAACAGTGACCGCCTCCCTAGCGGCAACGAAAGCGCGTGCTGGCCGACCCAAGTGAAGGTGCGCGAGACCGGACACCCACAGCGCGAAGGCGGTGTTCCACTTGCCGTATTCGGTGTCGGCATTCTCGACGATGGTTCGGCAGAGCTCGAGCGTCTCCTCCGGTTGGCCTGCGTAAATCAGTGCGATGGCCAATTGAAAGGTCGCATTGAGCCTTTCAGGCAATTCGGCTGATCGATACGTTGCGATCGCGCGTCGGTACAGTTCGACAGACCTGTGCGTGTCACCGCCGAACAGCGCGGCGAGAGCGGCCACGTGATCGTGATGGGCAAGCAGGACCGAATCGCCGAGAGTCTGCGACACTGCCTCACATCGACGCAGCAATTTCCGTGCGTAGGTGAGGTCACCCTGGACGAGAGCGGTCCACGCCGTGACCCACAGGACATCGCCACATTGTCGGGTCGGCGTGGACATGGTCAGCAATAGTTCGTCGAGACATCTTCTGGCGTCCTGCAACACGCCGCCCGAGATCCAGTGGTACAGCAGCCCTACTGCGATCCTGACGGCGCCACCGGTTTCTCCGACGTGCTGTGTGGACCAGTGCAACGCTGCGGTCAGGTTTCCGTGTTCAACACGGCACCATGCGATGTGATCACCGTTCGACGGCACCCTATCGTGTGCTTTTCGTAGGCCGGACTCGCACCGCTCGAGGTAGTGATCGCGGTGGGCTCGATTCGATGCATCCACGAGACCGAGGGCGGTTGCCATCTCACGCCCGTACTCTCGCAGCGTCATCAATTGAGAGTATCTCCAGCACGCGCTTGAACGATCCACCACAACAAGCGATTTCGCCACCAAACTGCCCAGCACATCAAGCACGTCGTGTGCGCAGAGCGATCCTGAGGAACCTACGGACTCTGCGGCATCGAGCTCGAAACTGCCAGGAAAGACCGATAGCAGCGCCCACAGTTCACGTTCAGAGTCGGTGCACAGATCGTAACTCCAGTCGACGACTGCTCGAAGAGTCTGCTGTCGAGGCGTCGCTGTTCGATTTCCTCCGGTCAGGAGTGTGAAGCGGTCGCCGATTTTGTCGATGACCTGTCGGGGCGAGAGTGTACGCAACCGGGCGGCCGCGAGTTCGAGCGCCAACGGCATTCCATCCAGTGCCCTACACAGTTCCACCACGAAGTGCGCGTTGGACTCAGTAAGCTCGAAATCGGGAACTACCGCTTGAGCTCGGTCGACGAACAGGGCAACCGCCTCGGATTCGGCGAACTCCGACTCGGGTCCCCCCGATGTCGGAAGCGTCAGCGGCGGAATCGAATAGGTTGTCTCACCCTCGATTGCCAGCGGTTCTCGCGACGTAGCCAATACTCGAACCGCCGGCGCATGTGCGAGCATCTCGATGATGAAGTTGCCGACCGGAACTGTCAGGTGTTCGCAGTTGTCGAGCACCATGAGAATGGATTGCGGCCCTGAAGCGTCCAGAACGGTGTGTGACCTCGATTGCGCACGCGCGACGTCCACGCCGAGAGCGATGGAGACCACTTCGGCTATCGAACTGGTGGGAGACAACGAGGTCAAATCCACCCAACGTACCGAAGCGTGATTCGCTTCCGAACGCGCAACCTCTTTGGCTATGCGGGACTTGCCCATCCCGCCGCACCCGAGCACAGTCACCAGTCTCGACCGCCGGAGTAGGCGCTCGATGTCATCGATTTGCTGACGACGCCCGACGAACGAGGTAACCGATATGTTCGCCGGCTCGATGGACAGAGTTGCTCCTTCACAGACACAGTGGGTGTCCACATTCTACTGAAATGTGGCCCGAGCGTGATGGAATCCCGGAAAACCGTCGGATGGAAGGTCGCATCGGAGATGACAACCGCCCTTGTCGATACAGCAATCGCGAACGCTATCGATTCCCGAAAGCGTTCTGGCGTAGAAATTGGAGTAATCTCGTACACCACAGCGACGCTGGTCAGTACACGGCGATCGCATTCGGGCACGGTTCGCCGCAAGAGGGCATCGATCGGAACGGTCAAAGTTACGACGATGCCCTGGCCGAATCCGTGAACGCCGACTACAAGAAACGAGCTCGTCGACAACGGCCCTCGTTACCCCGGCGCTGCGGAACTGGCGTTGGCCACGGCGTAGTGGGTCGCGTTCTACAACCGCGAGCGCGCCCCACAGTAGCTGCCATGACCTCACACCTGACCGGGCCGAGCAACTGAACCAGTGTAATTTCACACCAGGCAACCCATGTCCCTCCAGCAGGTCGAGGCCTCCGGGGCCAGCTTCGCTGACCGACTCATACAGTGTGGGCCAACGGCTCAGAACACTGACTCTGTTGTATCCACTCGAGACTCTACAGAGAATCAATCGCGCGCAGCTCGCGTCGAAGGATCTTTCCTGCGGCAGACTTTGGTATCTGCCCGATGATCTCTACTGCGCGAACCTTTTTGTGCGGCGAGACCCGTTCGGCGACGAAGGCAAGGATCTCAGCCTTCTCGAGATCCGCGCCTGGTTGCTCGACGACGAATGCTTTCGGCACCTCCTCGCCGTTGCCGTCTGCTACGCCGATGACAGCCGCATCGGCTATACCCGGATGCGTCAGCAGCACTGCTTCCAACTCGGCTGGTGGTACCTGGTAGCCCTTGTATTTGATCAGTTCCTTCAGTCGATCGACCACGGTGACGATACCGTCCGCATCGACAGTGGCTATGTCACCGGTATGCAGGTAGCCTTCTGCGTCAATGGTTTCCGCAGTTGCGCTCTGGTTGTTGAGATACCCCACCATGACATTCGGTCCTGCGCACCACAGTTCTCCTGGTGCGCTCGTTCCATTGATTGGTTGTTCGATCTCGACCGCCGTGCTTGCGTCCACGAGTTTGCATCTCATGTTCGCAACGGTCACACCCACGGCGTTCAGCGGTATGTCGCCGCGATCGAACGGTATGAGGTGGCTCACCGGACTCATTTCTGACATGCCGTATCCCTGGCGGACGCTGCAGCCCAGTCGACGGGCGACAGCCTCGCCGAGTTCGCGATTCAACGGTGCCGCACCTGAGAAAACCGAGTGCAGCGACGTGAGATCGAATTTGTCGACAAGCGGGTGCTTTGCCAACGCTATGGCCACTGGTGGAGCGATGAACGCGTAAGTACATCGAAAGGATGAGATAGTTTGCAGAAACTGCTCGAGATCGAACTTTTGCATCGTTACGAGCGAAGCCCTTTGATGGAGCGCTGAATTCAGTAAGACCGTCATCCCGTAGATGTGGAAAAAAGGAAGTACCGCAAGGATCTTGTCTTCAGGGCCAATGCCTATCGGCCCACTGATCTGGCACATGTTGGCAACGAGATTTCGATGGGTGAGCATCACACCTTTCGATTTCCCAGTAGTGCCGGACGAGTACGGAAGCACGGCGAGTTGCCGACTGGGGTCGAACTGGACTTCCGGCGATGCTTGTCTTTCATCAAGAAGGTCCTGCAAGGTCGAGAACCCCTCTACCTCGTCCAGCACAAAAATCCGCTCTCGTGGTATAGCCGCCTGATCAGCTGCTGCTTCTGCTTTCGGCAAGAGCGCGGCGCAGGTAAACAGAAATTTGGCATCCGAATCGCGCAATTGTCCGGCTATATCGGATTCTGTATACAGCGTATTGATCGTGGTGGCTACTCCACCCGCGCGCAAGACTCCATGGAACACGGTGGCGAACGCAGGTGTGTTCGGTGAATGAAGTCCTACCACGTCGCCGACGGCGCACCCTCGGGAAGCGAGTGCTCCGGCAATGCATTCGATGCCGGCCAACAATGCCCCGTAGGTTACTGATTCTCCTGTGGTGCTGTCGGTCAGTGCCGGCAATGACTGTGCGGCGGCGTCGATGTTGCCGAAGAGGAACTCAAAGACGCTGACGTTCGGGATGACGACATCAGGAAATGGACTCGTAAAACTCACGGCGCTCCTTGTTGATCGGTTGCTCGGCGATAGCCGGATTGGTTGGCGATCAGCTGTTCGACGACTCCACGAAGAGCTGTCTCATCTCGCCGAGACCTTCGATAGCGCTGGTCAGAACTTCACCGGGCTGAAGCCATCGCTGCGGGTTCTTTGCCATTCCCACTCCTTCCGGGGTTCCGGTGAACATAATGTCGCCTGGATAAAGAGTGAGGGTCTCGGAAATTGTGGACAGAAGGCGGTCGACGGCAAAGATCATTCCTGAAGTGCGCGCATCCTGCACGATCTCGCCATTGATCGCGCATTTCAATCCCAAGTCGTTCCGGTCCCGCAGTTCGTCTGCTGTCACGAGCCACGGCCCGACCGGCGAAAAATTGGGGAACGATTTGGGTAGGCACCACTGCACGTGTGGGCCGTCGAACTGCATTCCTCGATCCGTGATGTCCTGTCCTATCGTGACACCCGCGATGTGTTGCCACGCGTCATCGACTTCAACTTTATGTGCCGTTTTCCCGATAATCAGCACGAGTTCAACCTCCCAATCGACCTTTCCGTCAGAGGGAACCGCGACCTCGACATCCGGTCCGGCAAGTGAGGACGGGAACTTGGTGAAGGTCGGTGGCAGAATCTCGGATTGTGTGTAGCCGGCCTCGGCGACGTGAGTGCTGTAGTTGAGGCCCGTTGCAACAATCTGTCTCGGCTGGGGAGAGGGAGAACCGAGCTGAGATCGGGTGAACCGAACCTCATCGTTGGTGTCTACCCCTTCCGCCCATTCTCGGAATGGGCCCCAATTTTCGTAGAGGTTCCGCCAGTCTCCGCCATATTTACCATTGGATGCGGACTCCACGTCAATGCCACGATCGACGCCCGTCAGAATTGTTGGTCGCCCATCCACATTTGCAATTCGCACGTGATATTCCTGCTTTCAGATGATGTTCAGTGATCAGATGTAGTCGTGCCGTCAGATAGTCTCGATGAGACGATCGAGGTCGCGTGTTACACCGCCGGTGCCTGCCGCGAAATGTTTACGACAACCGTTTCGACTCAGGTGTTCGACCGGGGAGTGGGGCTATTGCACGGGTGTTCGGCAGGCTTCCCGGCAAGCACTCGCACGACCTCTTCCGCGGCACCGCGCCGCAGCTCCGATAGAGCGACGTCGGAAGTGAAGGCTATGTGTGGAGTGATGATGACGGAGTCATGGGCCAGTAATTCTGCAGGTACTATGGGTTCCCCTTCGAGTACGTCAAGGCACGCACCGCCGAGGTGCCCGGCATTGAGCGACTCGAGCAATGCAGCCGTATCGACAAGCCCCCCACGGCTTACATTGATCAGCACGGCACCGGGTCGCATGATGCGCAGTTCGTCCGCGCTGATCAGGTGTTGAGTCGCGTCTGTCAGCGGAACGTGTAGGAAAACAATGTCACTCGAGGACAGAAGTTCGTTCATTGTCACGTTGGTGACGGACGAGGCACCGACTGGGGGAGTACGAGAATGAATGAGCACTTCGGCTCCGAAGCCTAGGAGTTTCGCCGCAGTTCGACGGCCAATCTTGCCGAATCCTATGATGCCGCAGGTGAGCGTGGACAGTCGGCGAAGCTGAAACCTCGAAGGATTCCACCTGCCCGCCCTGATTTCCCGATCGGCATGTGCGACTCCGCGAGTCCATGCGAGCGCCAATGCGACCGCATGGTCCGACACTTCTTCCGTGCAGTAGTCCGGAACGTTGGTCACTACAACGCCGTGTGAGGTAGCCGTCGACACTGCGATGTTGTCGAGCCCTATGCCCAAACGCGTTATGACGCGCAGATTTTTTGCGCTGCTGATCGCTACGTCGGAAATTCTGTCCCAGCAGGTCAGGATTGCGTCAGGCTGAGTGTCGGAAACCAGCCGGTCGATCTCCTCGACGGGGTTGGGTCCTGCTCCGGCGGCAATCACAGTAATGCCCGCGTCCTCGAGAATTTTCCGTTCGATCGTATCGTCGGGCCATGCTCGGTCGGTCAGAATGGCCACTTGTCGACGGGGGTTTGGCATGTAGTTCCAATCGTTGGGCGCACCGTGTGAGCGGGGAGCGCGACGGCGATGCTAACGATAGCACTCGGCATCGGGTTTTCATAGCATATGGATCGATGGCCTCTGCTTCGGCTAGTCGAGACGCGCTGTGCTGCCCCGGATCTGCAGGCGTCCGGACATCAGTGCTGTGTAGGCCGCCGAGTTGTCGGTTGGCGCGCGCAAACGGTCCACGACCCACAAGGCGCAGCTAGAGGCAGCCGCGGCTACGGGCAGAGTCATTGTGGTCAATCCTGGTCCCCACCATGAAAATCCAGGCTCGTCACCGAAACCGACAATCGAGAGTCGATGCGGAACGGCGGTGGTGTCGGATGTCAGTGCATCGAGAACGCCGATCGTGAGCTGTACCGAACCGAGTACGAGTCCGGTAGGTGGCTGCTTCGATGCGAGTAGCTCTCTCACGACTTTCGCTGCGCCGTCGGGCGACGCCGGCGGAATCAAGTTTTGCAATTCGGGTTCGTCGGCCATCTGGTGGTCGCGGACCACACTTCGGTAGCCCCGAAGGCGCTCGGATCCAGTCGAAAGCGACAGTGGGCCACCGATGTACGCTACGCGAGTGTGGCCGAGCTGCGCCAAGTGGGCCGTTGCCTCGCGCAATGCCTCGTTGTCGCCTATCCCGAAGCACTGTTCACCCCAGCCTTGCTGCTTGCGCAAGAGCTGAACGTGTGGAATCGACTCGAGTAGTTTGACCAGCTCCGGGTGGGGGGAGCCGCTCGGTACCGCTATCAAAGCAGCGGCCTTGCCCGCGACAAGGTCGCGAACATGCCTCAATTCGGTGCTGCGATCGTCTCCTGATTCTGCGAGCATCAGGTGGTAGCCGTACTGACTCAATGTTACTGACAATTGGTGTGCAACATTGGCGTAGAAGCTATTTCGGATATCCGGAACAATCAGTCCGACTAAATTGCTGGACTGCCCACGTACGATTCGGGCCGCACTATTGCCTGCATAGCCCATATCGGCCGCAGCTTCTCGCACGCGTTGGCGAGTGTCGACGCTGATCCGATTGTCATCGGCCAGAGCACGCCCAACTGTGGATATCGAAACTTGTAGCCGTTCGGCAACATCCTTCGCAGTGACCATGGCACCTCGACCTCCCGCTGGCGGTTTAACGTTAGCATCGATATCCGCGGGTTTGATGCCGCTACTCATAGCTACTACAGCAGCAGTTCGTTCTGGGGTAGCTCTGACCTGCGGTTGTAGTGGCATCATTGGGCGATTGCCTGGTGTTTCGCAGCCGGGTCAAGATCCCCGGTCTCGTCGACGATGAGCACACCGGCCGGCTTGACGGCGCTCGCATGCCCCACGGGTTCGTAGCGGGAGAATTTCCGGTGCGATGCGGTCGATCAGCGTGCCCTACTCGTCCCACCATCGATTCGGGTCTATCCTGTGTTCTGCGGCCAGCGCTCAGTTGGTTTTGTCTTCACACCCAAAATGATCACGCGCTGGCCGCCTTGACCAGAGCACACAGGCCGCAAGCGGGGGCCGGAAGCGAACTACAGCTGTGGTTTTGGGGTCGAATAGATTGGTGGACCAGAAATCTAGCGGTCTCCGACACCGGACCTGGATTGCTCATGCAATCTCCTGTCCCTTTTGGTTGGCCTCATCAGGTGTGTTTGCAAGGTCGCAGACGACACGAAATCCGCCATTGCCCATCGTTGCGTCGGGTGAGTTGGAAGATCGCGCTGCAACTCGGTAGCGGTTGCAGTAGGAGTTGTGGCAGAGATATGACCCACCGCGCATGACGCGTTGGGTGCCCGTCGCCGGACCTTGGGGATCGGCAACGGGGGACTGCTGGTAGTAGTTGGCGGAGAACCAGTCGTTGCACCATTCCCAGACGTTGCCAGCCGTCTGCATCAAGCTGTATCCATTCGGGCGGTAGCTTTTGACCGGCGCAGTTGTGAGGTGGCCGTCTTCGACGGTGTTGTCATTCGGGAACACTCCCTGCCAAATATTGCATCGCCAGCGTCCGCGGGGTGTAAGAGCATTGCCCCACGGGTAGCGCTGAGATTCGAGACCACCGCGTGCGGCGTACTCCCATTCCGACTCGGTAGGCAAGCGGGTACCTGCCCAATCGCAATACGCGCGGGCATCATTCCACGAGACGTGTACCACGGGGTGGTTCTGTCGTTCGGAGATGCCCGAGTTCGATCCGTTCGGATGCTTCCAATCGGCACCTTTGACTGCGAGCCACCACGGGGTGGCGTCGACCCGATGGAGTACGTCAGCGTGGGCACCATCGAATACGAGGTGAAAGACCGCGGAAACACCGAACTGTTCTGCCGTGCTGACGTATCCCGTTTCTTTCACAAATACCGCAAACTGTCGGTTTGTCACGGTGGTGGCGCTCATCCTGAACCCTGGGAGTAGAACGTCGTGGACCGGGGTTTCACCATCAGCGGAGTACCCCTCGTCGAATGCATCTCCCATGCGAAATTTGCCTGGCGGGATAGGTACGAACGGATGCGGCCTGACTGAGTTCTCAGATCGTCGAACAGTTTGCACGGATGCATGTTCGGACGCGAGGGCGTCTGCTTTCCGGTCGCTGTTGCCAGGCCGGCGGACCGAAGGTACGCAACAGGTACTCATGGTTCTCCTTCGATCCGTATGGTCGTGAAGCTAGTTCGCCCAGTCCGTCTTGAAGTACACAGGTGCCGAGCTGTCGCCGGAAGCGTTCACATCCACGAAACTCGATGGGATGACGTTGTTTTCGAGTGCGTACTGGTCCCATAGTGCAGCCAATCGTTGTACTTCCTGGGGATTGCTGGCGGCAAGATCGGTGGTCTCACCAGGGTCGACTACAAGATCGTAGAGTGCGTACGTCCCGGTGCCACCGTTTCCCGGCGCGGCAAATACCAACTTGGAGTTCCCGTCACGAAAGGCACGCTCGCCGAACATGTCCAAGCCGAGTAGTTCGTCTCCGATGGCATCCGAGGTACCGTCGAGTAGCGGTTTGGCGCTGTCGCCGACGAGCACGTGCTCATCGACGATCGCGGCACCTGCGTAGTCGGCAAAGGTGGGATACAGGTCCCCGACCGACACGAGAGTGTCGACGATCCGAGGTCGATCGCCGTCTTGGCCGCGATCCGGTGTCTTGACGATCAAGGGGCTACGGGTTCCGCCTTCAAATACGGTGGACTTCGTGTGAAAAAACGGGCCAGAGGAAACCTGTGCGTTGGCTAGCGACAAAGTGGGCATTGATCCAGGTTTGCCGTAGGAGTCGAGGTCATCTACTAGTGGATAGTGTTCGTCGAGCCATTCGCGTGCACCAGGTGATTGGGTGTAGACGTCCTCTGAGAGTCCCGCGGCACCGTTGTCGCTTGCCACGACAATAAGTGTGTTGTCGTATTCGCCGGTCGTCTTCAGTTCGTCGATGATCCGGCCAAGCTGCGTGTCGACGTGCTCGACCATCGCTGCGTACACCGCGAGTCGGTATGCGAGGTCACGCTTCTGTGGTGCGGTGAGGGTGTCCCAGTCTGGTGTCTGCGCTGGCCAGCGGGTGGCGACGTCGGCAACTATGAGCCCAAGGTCAACCATATTCTCGATGCGTTCGGCGCGAAGCGTCTCGAGGTTGTTGTTGTCTATAAAGATGTCCAGATATTTTTGAATGAGGGCGGCGTCTGGTTCGTGCAGCGGGTCGTGTGGAGCGGTGTACGCGAGATAGCCGAAATAGGGCTTGTCGGAGCTCGATCCGTTTCGGATCAGTTGCAGCATCTCGTCGGTGTAGGCGTCGGTGGAGTAGAAATCGGCCGGAAGCTCGGTGACGGGTTCGCTGTTGCGTTCGTAATTCAAGGTGTCTATCGGTTCCTGCCGCCCCGGAACCAGACGCAGCGCGTCTGCGTAGTGAGAGCCGCCTCCCTGATACATGGTGAAATTCTGGTCGAATCCGAGGTCCTGCGGCGTCTGCCCGTGTCCCATGCCGAGATGCCATTTGCCAACTTGGTAGGTGTTGTAGTCCGCAGCTGACAGCAATTCCGCGATCCCGATGTAAGTGCCTTCCAGCGAACCCTTATAACCGGGTGACCCGCTTGCGACTCCCGGTGCGATCAGGCCGTCCATCGAACCGAGACCAACCCGGTGCGGATCTTGTCCCGTCATCAGCGTCGCTCGGGTCGGCGCGCACACTGGATTTGCGTGGTAGTTGGTGAACTGCATGCCCTCGCCAGCGAGAGAGTCGATGGTGGGGGTCGATATTGAGCCCCCGTATGCGCCTATGTCGCTGTAACCGAGGTCGTCCAAGAGCACCATCAAAATGTTGGGCGTGGCGGAGTCCACCTCTGCCGGCCCCTGGCTTGACAAGCTGCCGGAGCATCCGGTCGTGACCGCCAGCAGTGCTGACATACATACCCCGACACCTGCGGAGGGCCGAGCCATGCGTATTCCACGTATTCTTCTCGACAATGCACTTGCCTATCTGATCGGCTGGGAATTCGATGACCGGCTGGCCGAGCGATCGCTCCCGCCCTCAACTTTGCCGGAGATCCTCGTCTTCGTTGTCTCATCGGCTCACCAATGCGAACGAGGATTTGGGTGGTTGCACTGGTGTTCGGCAGGCTGCTCTTCGAGCACACGCACGACTCCTTCTGGGGCGCTGCACCGCAGTTCCGAGCGAGCATCGTCGGAGCGACGATCACGGAGTCGTGACTCAACTGTTCCTCAGGTAATGCGAGTTCTCCTACGATGACCTCGAACCCTGAGCCGCAGAGATGACCGAAATCGAGTGACTCGACCAACGCTGCCGTATCGACCAGACCCGCCACTGCCAAATTTGATTGGGACAGCGCCGGGGTGCGAGATGCGCAGTTCGTGCGTGCTGATCATGTGGTGGGTTTCATCCGTCAGCGGAACGTTCAGGAAGACCACCTCGCTCGCGGATAACAAATTATGTCCGGGGCAAGTTGATGGCACGCGTGGCGTCCTTTAGGTATCGAGTCGTGCTCTCCGCTTGGGAGTCACAGCGGTGATCGCGGCTACCAGGTTCGCCGGCACCTCCCATTCGGAAGGATGGCCGGTGGCTGAATGTTCGTAACTTGCGTGGGCTTGTCGGAGTGCTGCAGCGTCCTCGGGTGTCACACCGGAGAAGCGGACTCGGGACATTCCGGCACAGTCGAGTGCCACCACGCCGCCGTCCTTGCATGAACCGAGTTGCTTACACGTCCCGAGGCACTTGACGTAAAGAACTTGATTCGAGTCGGGCCGAGCACTGAAAATCTCAGCGACCGTAGTCGCATACACCCCACTTTCGGCGGTGTCGCGGGGGCAGGTTCTACAGACCATGACTGTCATGAGGGTCCTTTCCTCCACTGTGGTCGATCGGGGCGACCTGTTGTCGTGTGACTGAGCACACATCAGAATGAAGTGAATCACAATAGCGGCGTACGAATGGCACCCATCCGTATTGCGTATTGGCCAACGCGTCAGCGGTCCCTCTAGTTTCAGACATCGAAGAGGTTGCTCCGGGCCAACGCAGGAGTCAGCCGTAGAGCATGCGGCTCACACCTGCGGTAACCAGCACTTTCTCTCAAAGCTCGAAGGAGTTCTCATGATTCGACAAGATCGCTGTGACAATCACATGTGGCCGAGTCTCACTACCGCTGGCATCGACTACGCGGCTGTGGATAACCTCGATGGCAACGTGCGCCATCGCATGGAACCAAAGGTAGTCGCTAACGCGAGATCGACGGAATGCGCACTGCGATGATCGTCACGGGCACAGTCCCAGAACAACTCTCCCACGATGTCAGCGAGCATCTGGCTGCGCGGGGTCTAGTGCCTGTCGGGACCGGTCTCGAACTGACTTCACTGGCGGGCGGCGTCTCCAACGACGTCATTGCGGTCTCTGGGCCAGGGATCGATGTTGTTGTGAAACGCGCGCTGTCGACTTTGCGCGTCGAGGAGTTGTGGAACGCTGACCCGAAGCGACTGCAGGTCGAAGGTCGCGCTCTACAGCTGGCCGGAACCATGTTGCCAGCAGTGACTCCGCGGGTTCTCGACCTCGATGATGAATTCCTGGTCATCGAGCGCTCACCCCGCGATTGGTATGAATGGCGTACCGAGTTGATATCCGGGGTCGCAGACACCAGGGTTGCGCGGGAATTGGGTCACAGCCTCGGGATTTGGCAGTTCAACACGACTGCGACACCGTCCCTTGTCGAAGCCTTCTTGGACCGCGATTCTTTTCACCAGCTTCGTGTGCAACCGTTTCACGAAACAGTATTGGCACGCCACGCTGACCTTTCAGAGGCGATTCGGCAGACCATTGAAGTCATGCTGTCCCGCCAAACATGTTTGGTACACGGAGATTTCACGCCGAAGAATATTTTGGTCGAACCTCCAACCGCACCGATCTGCGAGCGCCGGTTGTGGGTGTTGGATTGGGAAGTGGCCCATGTCGGTGACGAGGACTTCGACGCTGCATCATTGTTGGCGCACCTGCTGATCAAGTCGGTCCACCAGCCGAAGATGAGCTCGGCTCTGTTCGACTGCGCGCGCGCGTTCGTGAAGAGCTGGCAATCTCACATCGAGATCTCTAGCGATCAGAGTCACCTTGTGCGTCAGATTGGCTGCATGCTCCTTGCTCGTGTCGACGGAAAGAGCCCCGTGGGCTACCTCGACCGAAACGGTCAACACAAGATCAGACAAATCGGTCGGCTTCTTCTTCAGAAGCCAGGGACGACGATCGCTCAACTATGGGAGATGACGAAATGACTGTTCCGAAGATCAAATCTGTCCTGGCCTGGGAAGCGCTCGACTCGAGAGGGACGCCCACTGTTGCCTGTCAGGTGACTCTCAGTGATGGCTCCTGCGGCGAAGCGACTGTGCCTGCGGGAGCGTCAACAGGGCGACACGAGGCAAAGGAATTGCGCGACGGGGACCACCGTTACGAAGGTCGCGGCGTCGGCAAGGCTGTTGCAAACGTCAACACCGTACTTTTTGAGGCGGTCCGGGGATTGTCGGCCGACGATCAACACGCTGTCGACTCCGCGATGCGTGCCGAAGATGGGACGTCGGACCTTTCGAAACTCGGCGCAAATGCGGTTCTCGCGATATCCATAGCTACGGCCCTCGCGTCTGCGAACTCGAGGGGCCTTCCGCTGTACCAATCAGAGGCTCTTGGGGAACCGCTCCTGCCACTTCCCATGGTCAACATCATCTCTGGTGGCGCGCATGCGGGGCGCTCGATCGACGTGCAGGACTTCCTGGCCGTACCTGTCGGCGCACGACGATTTTCTGAGGCTATCGAATGGGCAGCACGGGTTCGTGCTGGTACAGCCGAGGAGCTTTCCAGTCAAGGTTGGCCAACTTCTCTTGTGGCAGACGAAGGTGGTCTGTCTGCCACACTGCCGTCCAACCGCTCGGCGCTCGATCTGCTTGTCAAGGGTATTGAACGCGCGGGTCTGCGTCCCGGCAGCGACGTCGGCATTGCTATCGACATTGCGGCCACTCAATTGTTGGCCACCGACGGCAGATATCACCTAGCGGCTGACGAACGCCATCTCGGGCCTGAGGAGTTTATCGACGAGCTTCATGATTGGTGTCGCCATTACCCTATTGTCTCCTTGGAGGACGCACTTGGAGAAGATGACTGGGATGGCTGGGCTGAAGCAACCAAGCGGCTACAAGGCGTGCAAATTCTGGGAGACGATCTCTTCACAACTCATATCAAACGTCTGCAACGGGGTATCGACGAAAGTGTTGCAAACGCGGTCCTCGTCAAACCCAATCAAATCGGGACTCTGACCGACGCTCTCGATGTTGTGAAGCTTGCTCAACGAGCTGGGTACGCCACTGTACTGTCTGCACGATCTGGTGAAACGGAAGACAATTGGCTGGCCGACTTTGCGGTCGGATGGCGTACCGGTCAGATCAAAGTTGGTTCTACGATGCGTTCCGAACGAACTGCAAAATGGAATCGCTTACTGCGGTTGGAAGCAGAACTCGGGGCTGACAATATCGAGTATGCCGGAGCGGCCGCGATAACCCCCAGCATTCAGATGGTGCAACCTACCTGACCGTTCGGGACCGACCAGAGGTATCGTGGTGCCCGACGGCCACGTTGTGTTCGTGATCCTCCCAACCTCTGGTCGGCTCGGTTGATCGCGAACGGCTTATAATTCGGGTGACGGAGGATCCGCGTGCAACTGGACTGGCTCGAAACATTCGTGGCAGTGGCCGAGCGCGGTGGTTTCGGAGCCGCGGCACAAACTCTTTTTCGATCGCAATCCCGGGTCAGTGCCCACATCGCAGGCTTGGAAAGCGAGCTTGGCACGGTACTTTTCGATCGAAGCCAGCGGCCGGTAGTCTTGACGACTACGGGAGAGAAGCTTTTTCTGCGTGCTCGAAAAATTCTTGACGAAATCACCGCAGCGCGAGCCGACGTCGTCGATCTTGCTGGACAGGTCGAGGGTAAAGTTGTTCTGGGAACCTATGCAAGTGCCGGGGCCAACTTTGTACCCGAGGTACTGCGCACGTTCTGTATTTCTTTCCCCCATGTTGAGGTCCGTCTCGTCGAGCAAGCCGTTCTGGGTATCGACAGTGCTTTGTCCGACGGATCAGTGGACCTGGCTATTCGGCCTTTGGAACCGAAGCCGACCGTACCCGGTATTCACCATATGCCTCTCTGGCGAGAAAGGATGAAGGTCGTCGTCGCCCCAGACCACCCGTTGGCAGGCGAGCTCAGCCCGCTGCCGGTGACCGCCTTGAGCGGCTACTCGTTGATCTTGTCCGGAGCTGGAACGGGTGGAGAAGCGCAACAACTTCTTTCGACTCGCAGTATCGACTTTTCGGTCGCGTTCTGGTCGGATCAGCCGACGACGGTAGTGTCGCTGGCCCGGGCAGGGCTGGGCGTCGGGTTCGTGAACGCCCTGGCACTCGTTGCCCCGGACACGGAGGGAGTGCGCATTCTCGACGTCGCAGGCGAAGGCCTCGTACGAGACGTTGGAGTTTACTGGACTGATCGCATGTACACATCGCCGGCCGTACTTGCAATGCACTCGATGGTTGTAAATTCGCCAACGCCAGAAGGCACGACAGTGATCGATGGCCTGGAGCCAACCCGGTAGCAGCGCCCGAATCGCACGCCTTCGTTGGTTGTTCGCCGAGGTCGAGTCGATCAAGCTGAAATCTAGATAGTTCCGCATCGGAGCATGCCGGTGTCTGTTTGAACCGCGCGATGAAGTTGAGGTTGCTTGGCCAGTAAATACTTGGATCGCAACCCACGTTCGCAAGATCTAGTCGCGGTTGTCTGAGACGGCGACATGGTGATCGCTGGTCATGGCGAATTCGAAGGAATCTTCACCTCGACCGCAGTCCCGAGCTTCGGCCGACGGGCATCGGTCACATCATTGGCCGATCGGAGTGAAACGACACTCGAACTTCTCAGGTCAGCACGCGAAACGGGAGCCGACCGTGGTCAGAACGCGGTGGTCCGTCGAACGGGGACCCGCTAGCAGCAGCAGAAACGATCCACGATGCGACCAATACGAAATGCGGATGAAGACCATACGCATTGCGCTATTGCAGTCCGCCAGCACACGGTGTGTTATCAATCACAGGGAACCGCGGTTCGACTCCGACCACCCGTTCGAGAGAGTTCATGATTGCAATGTTGATCCGTACGACCAGCCCGCCCGAAGACCTGGCGGAGTCGAGGTGCCTGTCGGGAGGTCGCCTTCCCCGTCTGCCCATAACGATTCGCGTCGCGTCCTCGACGTCAAGTGCCTGCGCACGTGCGCGCACCTGGGTCCGGTTGCCGGTGGGCGTGATGACGCCCGGTTGTCGAGCCGGGCTCATTTTCGGGGAGTCCGGATGACGTCGCCTCGCTGGAAGGCTGCAGTCGACTGCGAGAAACCAGCAAGGCGGCCATCCATCTGAGTGGGGCGTATGCCGTCGGCCTTGAACGCAGCGCTCGAGGCAAGACCGAAACAGTGAATGAACAAGTGAGAGGTAAGAACAATGCAGCGCACTCTACTAACCAACGTCAATATCTTCGACGGCACAGGTTCGCCGTCGTTTCCCGGTGAAATCCTAATAGATGGAGACCGTATCGCGCGCGTTGAAAAAGGCCGAGGGTCGATCATTCCCGACGGAGATGTCCAGGTCATCGACGGACGCGGAGGGCTCCTCATGCCCGGTCTCGTCGAACCCCACGCACACATGACCTATAACAATCTTGCCACTGTCGCGGAGCAAGGTGATCTTCCGCCGGAAGAGACACTGTTGTTGACGTTGAAGAACACGCAGTTGATGCTCGACGCAGGTTTCACCTCGTTGTACTCGGCCGGATCGGCACGTATGCGAACAGAAGTCGTTGTCAAGCAAGCCATCGTTTCGGGGCAATTCGTGGGACCGCGCATGCGGAGTGCGTGTCCTGAGATCACAACGACGGGCGGGCTCGGCGACGTCCGGAAGATGCACAAGGATGGCGATCTGATGAACACGATCGCCGACGGCGCAGATGCTGTGCGGGCAGCGGTACGAACTGCGATTCGCGAAGGTGTCGACACCATCAAGATGAACCTGTCCAGTGACGACTTCCAAAAGATCGGTGATGGCAAGCTCACGACGTACGACGACTACGAGATTGCCGGCGGCGTGAAGATCGCGCATGACAACGGCGTTTTTCTAGCCTGTCATGCGCGCTCCGACGACTCGGTTCGGCTCGCGCTGCGTCATGGATTCCGGTCGATCTATCACTGCGACTACGTCGAGGGTGAAACCTTCGATCTACTCGAGGAACAAAAGGACCACATCTTTCTTGCACCGGCTATCGGCGTCACATACACCACCGCGTACGAAGCAGCACCTTGGGGTATCGATCAGCAAACGGCTACCGTCATGCACCAGTTCGAGATGTTGGACAACTTCCCTAAGGTGTACGGGGAGATCAGAAAGCGCGGCATCCGCTTCATGCCCGGTGGAGACTACGGTTTCGCTTGGAACCCGATCGGCACCAACGCTCGCGACTTCGAACATTTCGTCGAGATGCTGGGCATGAGCCCCGCCGAGGTCTTGATGGCAGCGACAAAATGGGGCGGCGAGTTGATGGCTATCGACCAACTCGGACTGCTCCGCGAAGGTTGGCTCGCGGATTTCATTATCGTTGACGGCGATCCTCTCGAAGATGTCCGGATTCTGCAAGATCATGACAACGTCGTCCTAGTTGTCAAGGGCGGGGACATCGTCAAGCTGAACATGCACTACTTCAACCCTGAGACCGCCGACCGAGGTGCCCGCTCGATCACAGCCAGTGGCCCGAACCTTGGTGCGTTTCCAGAGCGCGTCCGCGAGGCGACATCACTGATCACCGCATCGACCTTGGCGACGTCAGGAGGAAGCTCGAATGCCTGATGGCATTGCGGTAGAAATCGTTGGGACCGGCCCATCGATACTCATGATTCACGGTCTGGGCGCCACGTCGAACTCTTTTGAGCCGCTCGTGAGTACACTCAGCCGAAGCTTCACCGTGATTCGTCCCGATTTGCGAGGCTCAGGCAGAAGCGTCACCGCAGGGGAAGTATCTGTGGCGGCACACGTCTCGGACATGACCGCTCTTCTCGATGAGCACGGTACCGATAAGGCGCACGTGGTGGGTTGGTCTTATGGTTCGATTATCGCCCAGCAGTTGGCCGCATTGCACCCGGACCGTGTCGATAGCCTTGTGCTTCTCGGGCCGATCGGTGAACCGACTCCTGCCGCGCGTGAGGCACTTCATGCACGAGCCGCGAATGTGCGCGCTGCAGGAATGGTCGACATCGCCGATGTTCTCTCCCAAGCGGGAACGTCGGCGGATACAAAGATCAACCAGCCACAGACGATCGCATTCGTTCGGGAATCACTGATGCGGCAGGATCCGGAGGGCTACGCGCAGACCTGCGAGTCTGCCGCCGCGGCTACGGCCGCCCCGCTCGACCACATCAAATGTCGCACGATGGTGCTCACAGGCGACGAGGACAAGACTGCACCACCAAGTTCAGCGCGGCTGTTGGCCGATTCGATTCCGGATTCCGTTTTCATGATCCTTCCTCAGTGCGGCCACTGGCCGATCTTCGAGCACCCCAGAGCGGTCACCGACTTGTTACTCAACTTCTTTCTCCTGGAGGACCAACAAGTGATATCTGCAAAAGTTTACCGCCAGTACAGTCAGTCGGAACTCGATGACGAGTACAACAACCGAAAGCGCTGGCCTGAATTTACTGACCACTTCGCCAAATGGACCCAGCAGAGCGAGAACACAAGAGCGTCCCTGCCCAATACTCTTGACATCGCCTACGGTGAGGATCCAATCGAACGGCTTGACGTTTTTCCGTCAGAGGAGACGGGCACGCCACTATATGTCTTCATCCATGGCGGCTACTGGTACTCCCTCGACAAGAGCAATTACAGCTACGTGGCAGATGCCATGCGACCGAACGGTATTACCACCGCCGTGCTGAACTATGGCTTGGCGCCGGACTACGATATGGACACGATCGTCAGGCAAACGCGATCCGCATTGGCGTGGCTCTATCGCAATGCCCAGGCGATCGGCGCTGATCCCAACCGCATCTACGTGACCGGACACTCCGCCGGTGGCCATCTCGCGACAATGCTGCTCGCGACCGATTGGACATCCTGGGGCTCAGATCTGCCACAGGATCTGGTCAAGGGCGTGTGCGCTATCGGAGGAATTTTCGACCTCGAACCGATTCAGCTCTCGTTTGTCAACGAAAAGCTTCGCATGGATTCTGAGGAGGCCGTCCGCAACAGTCCGGTCCACCAGACTTACCCAACATCGGTTCCCCTCTCATTGATTGTCGCGGTCGACGAATCCACCGAGTACCACAGGCAATCAAAAGCTATGAAGGAAGTGTGGTCTGATCTTGGATATCCGGTGGAACTGATCGTTCCGGAGGGAAACGACCACTTTTCGGTGGCCAATGATCTTGGTGACCCTGCCTGTTCGCTGGTCACACACCAGCTGGATCAAATGAAAGTGGCGTTCAGCGGTCGTGTCGCTTCGGTATCGGCGGCGGGACAATGACGGAGAGCGGATGCGATCTGGGGCGCGACGACATCGTCGGCCGTCACCTATAACCGCCGAAACTGGTGCCCGCCTTGCTCGGTCCTGCCCAGCAAATTGCATACGCACCTGACCTGTTCGCCTTGATCTTCGCCCGTTCCGGTGACATGTTGGCCGGAACGGGCGAAGTGCCGTCTCGATTTCTTTTTGAACTACTGATGAGGACCGACGTCGATCGCTGGTGCTCGGTCCTGCGGCCTGAGGTGCGTTGTCGAATCGAGCAAATTTCATTCAGGTGAGCTGCCTAGCTTCGATCTTTCTTCGTGCGGTTGTGGTGGCCTGATCTGTTCCAGTCCGGGTGTGATCTTCGGGTCGAAGACATAGCCGGGCTCGGTTGGTCTGCGACTGAGTAGTTCCACGCCCGGCCACCTCGCCCCGTGCCGTCGTCGAGGGGCTGCCTACTGCGGGCTGGCCGAAGCATCGATTCCCGGTATCTCTGGTAAACCGCAATAAGCTTCCCTGACCATCGCGTGGCCTGTCATGAGCTCTGTGACGTGTGCACACGTCTTCTGAAAAATGCAGCCGTCTTCTGAAACTGACATTGGCCATTGATTACAACGATGGCGAGGTGACAAAACCAGGTGGGCTCGAATATGCCGGTTGGTTCCCGTTCCAGCCGACGTACGAGCTCGTCGTCGCGCGAAGATCCGGACCAATGGGAATGATGCGCGGGCAGGCACCTGCAAGTCTGGGGTGCCTGCCCGCGCTTCGAGTACGATCGACTGATGCTGCCGATCATCGACATGAGTGAGTTGGAGACCGAGGCCGGTCTCGAGGTGTTGCGTGACGTGACGCATGACGTGGGGTTCTTCTACTTGACAGGCCACGGTGTTCCTCCCGAGCTCGTCTCCGATATTCGATCCGTCGCCCGTAAGTTCTTCGATCTTCCGGATGAGCGTAAGCGGGCTGTCGCAATGATGGAGAGCCCGCACTTCCGTGGCTACAACTCGGTCGGCGGGGAACTCACCAATGGTCACATCGATTGGCGCGAGCAGATAGACATCGGTCCTGAGCGGGAGGCGATCGCCGGAGCTGAAGGAGCGATGCGTCTGCAAGGCCCCAATCAGTGGCCGGCCGACCTACCGGAGTTCAAGCCGACAGTCATGGAGTTCCAATCCAAGATGTTCGCCATCGGTCTGGCCCTCATGCGCAAGTGGGCGTTGGCGCTCGGTGGTGACTTGGCAGCGGTTGATCGAGCCTTTGCGACGGCACCCGAGGCTCTGTTGAAGCTGATCAAGTATCCACCCCGGCAGGCCCAGTCTGGTGATGATGGTCAGGGAGTCGGAGCGCACAAGGACCCCGGTGTCCTGACGTTGCTGTTGCTCGAGCCGGGTACGTCGGGCTTGCAGGTCGAAGATCTCGCTGGGTCGTGGATCGACGCTCCGCCGGTGGAAGGTGCATTCGTGGTGAATATCGGCGAACTTTTGGAGGTGGCGACAGGCGGGTTCCTACGGGCGACCCGTCATCGGGTTGTCAAGTCCGCCGACTTCCGCGAGCGGCTGTCGATTCCGTATTTTTTCGGACCGGCCTTGGATATGCCAATGCCGACATTCGAGCTGAGTCCCGAGTTGGCTGTTCAGTCACGCGGCGTCGCGCAGGATCCAGCCAATCTGATCTTTGCGACCTATGGGGAGAACCTCTGGAAGGCGCGAGTCCGCGCGCACCCCGAGGTGTTCGAGCGTTGGTACTCCGAGGCGGCGGTTCGATCTTGCTGACAGCGCATCGAGCCGTTCGATCGCTTCGCCCGCGCTAGCCGAGTACTCCGGCGCAATCATGCTGACGTTGGCTGTACACACATGCCACTCAGCAGACATAGCCGACTGGTGACTGGTGACTGGTGAGATTACAGTGTGAATTATCTACAATCCCCGGGTATTGGCCGAGCGAAGCGGTCACGAAAACTGTCTGAAAATGGAGTGTTTCGCGTCGGGCGAACGCTCCGCAAGCCAGCTCTAGCGCTGCAAGCGGTGGATCCGGCTACCGATCATTCCTGGAGATGTTCCAGTGCCTTCACCGACGAGTCGGAGAGCGAGCGCCGCTGAGTCGACAGCGAGCTCAGCGAGTTCCAATGGTATTGACCAACGAACCGATGCATTCGATGGTCAGTTCAACGCGATCGCCCGGCGCAATCCAGCGTTCGAGTTCCAATCCGCAACCGCGCGGGAGCGTGCCGGATGTCAAAAGCTCACCGGGATAAATGTTTTCGTCGCGGCAGGCATAGGCGAGAGATTCGCCGACCGAATACCGCATGCCTGCGGTGCCGGTCGTCGACCACAGCTCGTCGTTCACCGTGACGGTGGCCGTCAACGACTCCAGGCGGGGCTCGATCTCGTCTGCGGTGACGATGTCTGCTCCCATAGAGCTTGCGAATGTCTTGGTCTTGACCACTGGGCCGAAAGGCGTGCGGCGCTGCTCCTCCCATTGGGTGTCGCGCGCGCTGATGTCGTCGAACACCACGTATCCGCCGATGGCGGCCGTGGCCTCTCGCTCGGATGCGTCGCGAACGGGCCGAGTGACGACGGCCCCGAATTCGAGCTCGAAATCCAGTGCGCGGCTGTACGAAGGCCACTCGACCGGAGTGCCGTCGGCGACAATCGTGAGGTGGTTGCCCGTGTAGTAGACCGGGTGATCCTTGAATCCGGGGCCTGGACGGAGCGCCGGAAACGTTGTGCCAGTAACCGCTTCGTATCCACGAATGAAAGGGACGGCTTTGGGGAGGTTGCGGCGAACCAGGTTGTGCGCAGCGCGATCCCAGTGTGCTTCCCAGCCGAGGAAGCAGCGAAGCGACGCCGGAACGACTGGAAGTGTCGCTGCCGGTCGGTCGATCACCGCCACGCCTTCGGCCACCGCACGATGTACCACGACGGTCGCGGCGTCGCGCGCACGTTCGCCGGCATCGAGAAAGCCGAGCATCGTGCGGGTGAGCGGACGCAATGTGTCGTCGGTACCCAATGTCGTGACAGCGGCATCGAGATCGACCCACAACCGTGACTCCGGCGCATACACGGCGACACGATCTGTCGAGTCGGCATCGATCAAACGTCGTAACCGCACTGTGGAATCCGATCTGCAGGATAGTGCTCAACAAATGTTGAGCAGCCAGTAGTGTAAACGACACGACGGTTGCAGTGTCAAGACCCGACCGGGCGAGCGCCACGTCGACAACGGTCAGCTTGGAGGTCTGAGATCGCCTGTACTCGAGTGACTGCGCACCAGTAGCAAGCAGAGAGAGTCCTGACAGCAAGCAGCTGTAACCGTGTCGGCCAGCGTCATACCGACGCGTGCTCCGCGTCGTGTGCGTGTCGCCGGGCGGGCTCCGGCGAACGCGCGCGACGAGACCCGATCACTCCGGCCGCAATCGCACCGACGAAGCAGACTCCGCCGACCGCGTATCCCAGGATGGGTCCACGAGAAGTCAACCAGGCCAACTTGTTCGCCGCGTCGCGTGCCGAGGCCAACTGCTGCAAGCGCCCCGTCTCGTCCAGGGCGAGTGACGCCTTGAAGATCGTCACCTCGGGGACCTTCGGATCTCTCGCGAAGTACTGATACGGAGTTTCTGTGCCCCACACGAGGCTTCCGCTCGTGGGCTCGACGTAGATGTCGCGAACGTTGGAGTACCACTGCTTCATCGTGATCGGCTCGTCACCGTCGCCCACTCCCCATTTCGATGCCGGGAGGGTCACCGAGTTGATCGGCGATTGCGTCGTAATCGAGAGGTCGGCTTCGGTCACGATCGATCGGAAGTGGTAGATCGGCAGACCCTCCATGGTGATCTCCTCGATGAAGTTCGCATCGAAGCTGGTCCACGCCGTCGCGTCGTAGACCGTGTACGTGGTCGGCTGCGCATCGAAGGGGAAGCGATGCTGTAACCCTGTGCGCGGCAGAGGACTAGCAGGCGAATCGACGGTGGTCTGCAAGGATCCGGCGGGCTCGACGGGCAGGCCCGTGCGCCGGTCGCTCGTCACTCGATCCACCGTGGCGGTCAGCAGGCTTGCGTCTCCGTCGCGGTCGGCGCGTCGCACCGTGGCTCCGGCCTGGAAGGTGACGCGGTCTGCATCAGAGGGATCCTCGACGGTGATGTAGCGCTGAAAGACGATGGGAACGTCTGTCGCGATCGACAGGGGGCCAGGTCCGGCAATCGTCCTCGAGTCGAGGACGTCACCGCCTGCACCGTCTGCCGTGGTGGCCACAGTGTTAGCGGCGATGTCGAGGGGAGTCACCGCCAGATCGTCGTACACGAGGGTGGGCAGAAGTAGCGCGACGACGATCGCGCAGGATCCAACACCTGCGAGCACACACATCGCGATTCTTACCGTTGACATAAACACCGTCCCAAACGTTTCGATTCCGGCCACATCAACCTGCCGTGACGGTAACATTGAAAGTTTACTTTCGCGTTGTGAGCTGTTCAGCCTCGTGGTCCCGGCACTTCCTCAGCTAAAGACCGAAAGGGGGAATCGGCGACGCGGTGGCGGTGGCGGGGCCGCTGCCCGGTGGTCCGACATCGAAGCTGATGTTGTGGCAATTCAATGTTCCTGTACGGCACGAGGCGGAGTTTCAGCTCGCGGATCTTGCGGTGCACCGTTTGATTGGGCATCGCTAAGCCGAAGTCTCCGATTTCGTCCCAGAGGATGTCGCAGACCATGACCACCGCGGGAGACCCGCCCTCGTTGGCGGTGCCGCACGGGTGGGGAATTCGGTGGCCTCGGGGACTACATTCAATCCGATTTTGTGGACTTTTAACACCTCGTTCGGCTCGATTGGCGCTGCCATTCTTGTTTGTGACGACGACCACAGTCGCCGACAAGAACTCGAGGAAGAGGATCCGCCCATGTCAGTTCTAGCCCTTGCTGTCACTCCTGTTCGAGAGGAGGCGCCAGGTGGTGCCTATGTCTCGGACCCCTCCAACGCAACGATCTTGATGGGCGGCAGCGTGTTCGACGGCGCTCCGCACTGCCCGGGTGCCACCATCACGGTGCACGCACTGGGGGATCGCACGACGGGCCAGCTCATCTATACCGAAGTGACGTTTCCCGCTGGACAGCGGTCTTGGTTTCACACCCATCACACTGAGGACGAAGGATTCCACGTTCTCGAGGGCCAATTGACCCTGACCGTGATCGACGACTCGGGCGAGCGTCACGCTTTGGTGACCAATCCCGGAGAATTCGTCTGGGGACCACAAAAACATCCGCACAGTTTCCACATCACCAGTGACGTACCGTGCAAAGCCATTATCGTCCTCACCCCTGGATCGTCCCTGACCGGGTTCTTCGGCGCATCGCAGAACCTGCAGCTCGACCACACCGACCCGGTCGCTGTGGCCGCATTCGTCGAGGAGACCAACCGGCTGTACGGGACCGAGTTCCTCCCCGAGATTCCGCTGGACGTGTGACGATGACGATCGAATCGACACACGAAAACGAGATGGTTGTGCGCCGTTTCTTGACCGCCCTCGAAACGCTGAACGTACCCACCATCAGCGATCTCGTCACGGATGACATTCGGTGGAAGGTGCCTGGCACCCTCGCGATTTCCGGAAATTACGATGGAAAATCGGCGTTCGTCGATGGATTCCTAGCGGGCGCTGCCGCACTGTTTCAAGCGGGTTCGCTTGCCTTCGATATTCGACACATCACGGCTGTCGGCGACGTAGTGATAGCGGAGTACGTGGGAACCGGAACATCTGCTTCGACCGGTGCAGCGTACCGAAACGAGTACTGCGTCTACTTCGGTCTCAACAACGGACGAATCGGTGTCGTTCGCGAATACCTGGACACTGCTCACGTGGCCGAGGTGCTCCTCTCGCCCGCTCCCGCCTGACTCGAACGCTGGTTTCGACATCGCATCGACAACTGCAGATTCGGTTGTCGATGCGGTGTAAGACAGCAACTCTGTAGGCGAGTTGGACGCCGTAGACCTGCATGCGATCACATGATCTGACCTCGTACGGCGCTCTGGTGCAGTTCCGATTCGCCACGTTGACCATGTTCCGAAACAAGGATGAGAATGACCCTCGAAGAGCTTTCGGACGATTCGCTGTGTCGTGCTTGATAAGTCACGAACGTCGAATTCGAATTCCGGTGTTGATGTGATGACCCAGGCCGGACTGGTGCGCGGCCGGGTGGTTGTCCTCGGCGGGGTCGCGGTTCACGCCTTCCTCGGGATCCCGTTCGCGGGCCCACTCCGCGGCCCAACGCGATTCGAGGAACCCTCGGCGGTGAGTCCCTGGGACGGTGTGCGGCCGGCAACTGAGCACGGCCCAACTGTCCCCCAGGGGCCGTACCCCCCCGCAGCGTCTGCACTTCTGGACAGCGTCATGGTCGTAGGTGAAGATGCCCTGAACTTGTCCGTTTGGACGTCGGAACCAGGTCAAGCGCGGCTCCCGGTGATGGTGTGGATTCACGGAGGGGCATTCGTCCGCGGGAGCCACCGAATGCCGGTATTCGATGGGGCGGCGTTCGCTCGCGACGGCGTGGTCGTGGTGGGAATCAATTACAGGGTCGGCGCTCTGGGGTTCCTCAGTGTCGCCGGCCTGCCCGAAAACCGGGGACTGCGCGACCAAATTGCCGCGCTCGAATGGGTGCGCGACAATATCGCGGCTTTCGGTGGGGATCCCGAGCAGGTCACCGTGTTCGGCGAGTCTGCAGGGGGCATGAGCATCGCCTGTCTACTCGGATCGCCCTCTGCCCGTGGTTTGTTTCGTCGGGCAATAATTCAAAGCGCGAACGCGATCTCGGCTGCCGAACTCACAGACGCGCGGTTCGTCACGCGAGAGCTGGCGTCGATGTTGGGAATCGGCAGCACGCCCGCGGACTTCGCCGAGGTCTCGCAGCAACGACTTCAAACAGCGCAAGACACCCTGGGCACAGCCCTTGTTCGAGACCCGGACCCCGCCCGTTGGGGAGCCACTGTCATTCAGCGAGGGTTCGGCGTCATGAGTATGTTTCCGACAATCGACGGGGAAGTTCTCACGGCTTTGCCCATCGAGGCGATCGCAGCAGGCGCAGGTGACGGGGTCGAGCTGCTGGCGGGAACGACACGTGACGAATTCCGATTCTTCATGGTGCCGAGCGGGTTTTCCAAGACAGTGTCAACCGATGAGCTGCCCGTTCTGGCCGCCCGCTTCGGAATTCCTCGGTCGACCACGAACCTGTTCACTGGCAACCGACCCACCGAATCCGCGGGTGATGTACTGTGTGCACTCCTGACGGACCATGCCTTTCGTGCCGGTACGTCCGATCTGGTCGATGAAGTTGCATGCAGCAACGGTGGCCGAGCATGGCAATACGAGTTTTCTTGGCGGACCGCGGTACAGGACTTGCGAGCGTGCCATGCACTGGAGTTGCCATTCGTATTCGACACCCTTGCGCACGCGCCCCCGTTGGTAGGCGAAAATCCGCCGCAGGCGCTTGCGGATGACATGCACATGGCATGGGTGCGGTTCGCGACTACAGGAAACCCTGGATGGGAGAAGGTCGGAATAGGCAGGGCGGTAAGAATATTCGGTGATCCCGCATTTGACGCTTCGGTTGTCATAGATCCGCGGGACGATGAACTGTGCGCAATGCGCAGCGCACATCGCGCAAGCGCTGCCTCGTCCGAGCCGGTGCGCAGAACCCGACCATGAGCTGACCACTTCACTGAGAGCAGCCACCGGATCGAGATGCCTCTGACAATGCCGCACTCGACTCTTGGGGTGCCGACCACCGTGAACCAAGACCTGACAGAAAGCGGCAATGACACCCGAATCAGCAATGCTGCGTGACACGTTGTCCGCCAACCTTGGTGACGCTGTTACGTACGATCGCGACGTGATGTCGGCATTTCACCGCGACCAATCTCGCCTCACGGCGGCGGGACAGCCGGCAGCTCTCGTCCGGGCCCGTTCGGTCCAAGACGTCGTCACCACCATGACCTCTGCGTATGCGCAGGGAATTCCCGTGGTCGCACGTGGAGCCGGGACAGGGCTGGCGGGTGCCGCCAACGCACTGGATGGCTGCATCGTTCTCAGTCTAGAGGCTATGAATAGGATCTTGGACATTGACCCCCATTCACGGACTGCCACAGTGCAATCCGGGGTTCTCAATGGCGCGCTGGCAGCCGCTGCGTCGAAGGTTGGCCTTTGGTACGTGCCGGATCCCGGTAGCCGAGCCATTTCCACCATTGGAGGCAACGTGGCGACCAACGCCGGTGGTTCGTGCTGCGCGAAGTACGGCGTGACTGGCGACCATGTAGCCCGGATCAAGGCAGTGATGGCCGATGGGCGCATCATCCATACCGGAGCCAATACCCGGAAGAACGTCGCAGGCCTGAATCTGACGCAGTTGCTCGTCGGATCCGAAGGAACACTGGGTGTCATCGTCGAGGCAACGGTGCGCCTACGAGTACAACCCAATGCTGCATCGACCGTCGTGGCGAGCTTTGCCGAGCCGAGCGAGGCGATCGCGGCGGTACTCGAGATCACTCGGGAGTCGGATCCATGTTTGGTTGAAATCATGGATCGCACAACGATTTCGGCGGTCGACGAATTGACACACATGGGACTCGATACACACGCGGGAGCCCTACTGCTGGTGCAGTGTGATGGACGTGACGCTGCGAACGAGGCCGAACTGTGTGCACAGGCGTGCAACGCAGCCGGTGCCACCGAGGTCTATGCCACCGATGACCGGGTGGAAGGTGATGAATTCATGCACGCTCGACGCATGGTGCTGCCGGCACTCGAACGACTGGGCGGCACGCTGTTGGACGACCTGGCTGTGCCGGTCGACAAACTACCGGCGATGCTCACAGCCATCGAACGAACAGCACGTTCTCATGAGGTTCTCATCGGAACGTTCGGTCATGCGGCGGACGGCAATCTCCACCCCACCATAATTTTCGACGACAACAGTCCCGATGAAACCCGCCGTGCTCGATGTGCTTTCGACGACATGGTTCTTGCTTGTCTCGACCTCGGGGGCTCCATCAGTGGCGAGCACGGGATCGGCGTTCTCAAGTTGCCACATCTCGAGGCTATGGTCGGCACAGTCGAGAGAGACATCATGGCACGGATCAAGAAAGCTCTTGATCCGAAAGATATTCTGAATCCAGGCCGCGCAATTTGACGTTCGGCAGAGTCCGGCAGACGTCACTCGGTGGTCAGAATTTATGGTGCCGAGCGCACTACGCAGCGTCATTCGGGTCCGAGTAGGTCTATCAAAGTCAGCGCGACATAGACGTCGATGCCTGCCGACACGTTACGGCCCGCAAATTCGGAGGCTTTCGCAATACGCTGGACCACCGTGTTTTTGTGGAGGTGTGTCGAGCGCGCGACGGCGACGTAGCTTTTGTCGGCGTCGAAGAATGCTTGCAGTGTTCCTCGTAGTTCGCTCGCGCGCTCACTCGGTCCGGCCAGAGGTCCGAGGGTGTCGCGAATGAACGAGCGTGTCGACTCGAGATCGTCGATCATCAACGAGGCCAGGCGTACTCGATCGAAATAAATCACCCTGCCGGATTCTTGGGGAGCGACTGCCTGCAATACTTCCATGGCTCTGTGGGCTTGGCGAACCGACAGAACAAAACCAGGCATGCCGGATGAAACGGTTCCGACACCGAGATCGACGCAGTCACCGACAGTAGCCGGTGGTGGCCGTGTCGTGTCAGGTTCGGCAAGCCATGCGTCCATAGTGGTCAAACCTGTCGCGGAGGTCAGAACTGAGCGTGCTCCGACCGCAGCGGCGAAAGTCTGCACCGTGTCCTCGAGCTCGTCCACCTGGACGGAAGTATTTGCGCGGCCGCGCAGCGAAATCGCCATGTGGTTCCCGCGCAATGGGTACGACAAAATCCGCGATGCCTCGGCGGTGTCGACAATGTTCTCGGCGAGAATGGCGGCAACCATCGCCGATCGCCGCTCAGCGCCGCTGGTGGCTCGCCGTTGCAATTCCCTTTCGTACTCGTCGATCATCTGTTCCGAGATGCGGTCGACGAAGCGCACTCCGACCGACACTGCCTGTTCCAGTGCGGCCGCACGTTGCTCAGCGTTGTCGGTGTGGCGCGCTATCGCCGGTGCGCACCACCTCAACCAATGTTGTACCCCGATTTGATGGCCGCGCAGCATCGCGATCATCGGTACCCTTCGCCTCGCGGCTTCGTCGATGAATGCCAGCGCCTCCTGCGCGGTTTCGATGTGGTCGCCTCCCGAAATGAGCGCCCGCAACAGACCGAGAACGTTGGCTTCTGTACTCATTTGGAGTCCACGGGTGAAGTCGGCACTTCGGCTCAGCTCGGGAACGCCACCGTCTACGTATTCACGCGCCAACTCTGTTGCCAGAGCGTGCGTCCATCGCAGGCCGTCGGACCCGATATGGGGCAGCAGAGACGCATCGACCGACAGCGGTGGTCTGGGTTGATCCGTCGGCACCAGAATGTCATTGGGTTCGAGCTCCTGCCACCACGTCATCTAGCGATTGTGTCCGTATTCGGTTCTCGTCGGAGTGCAATCGCAATTCTCCTTGCGCGGAGTTCGTCGGTTGACACAGGTCCTCCCGGTCCGCCACTTCCCTGAATCGGCGTTGTCGTCGCGGAGCGGTGAGGCGGGTTTTCACGCGCTCAGGGTTCCGCGGATTCAGCATGCCCGGAACGACGCTTGACCATCGAAACGCCGACCGTCTCGGCCACCAACAGGCGCTGTGGCTACTCGCGCTCGGTGTCGGTGACGTTGTTCTCGACATGCCGACGACCGCTACGGCCATGGTCGATCATTGTCCAGCGGTGGATTGCGGTGGGCGATTCTCGACCACGTCGGTGGTTCGGTGAACTAGCTCGACATGAAGTTTGTGGTCCCACGGGCCATCGATCCGGACGGACTCGGCTGGCAGCATTGTGTGACGACGCACACAGTACACAGCCGGTCTGATTGCAGCACCGACATCGGAGAGCGAAGCATCTCGAACATTCACGGCTTTCGCTCGCCGCGTCGACGATTCCCGGCGCTCGGTAAATTCTCGTCCGACCTTTCGAAAGGGACCATCACCGTGGCCACCGCAAATGAAACCAGTCAATATTTCAACCCCTTGGACCCGGCGCATATCGCGAATCCTGATGCGCGAATGAAAATATCCCGAGCAGAATGCCCCGTCGGTCAGGTTAGCGACGTTTTGTATGCCGCCCATTCCGACCAGGCGGTACGTCAAGTCTTCGGCGATACAACTAATTTTTCGAGCCGCGGCAATTTTTCGGTGGGAGCAGATGATGTACAGCTTCCATTCGCCATGATCACCACTGCGGACCCGCCGATACACACTGCGCTTCGCGCCCGCCTGCTCAAGGACATGGCCCCGCCGCGGCTTCGCAAGATGAGATCGCAGGTCGAGGCAATCGTGGAGGAATGCATAGCAGCGCTTCCCGAGTCGGGATCTATCGACCTGTACGACAGTTTTGTGCAGTACGTACCCACTCGAGTTTTGTACGCCGTGATCGGTATCCCAGAACCGAGATGGAACGAAGTCGAGAAATGGGCGGATGTAATCGTGGCGACGTTGCCGGAACCGGCTCACGAGCTACCCGAGTTCGGTGCGTTGACGAGCTACTTGGCCCAACTGATCGATGACCGTCGAGCGAGACCTCACGAACGGCACGACGACGTTCTCGACAACCTATGCTTCGCCGCGCCGAACGAGAGGGAGATGTCGACGCCGGAACTTATTGCTCACTTGCTGCAGCTACTGGGCGCAGCAACGGACACGACGCGTGCCCTGATCGTCAATTGCTTGTTTCGTCTCCTGAACCATCGTGAGCAATGGGAGAGCGTTCTCGATGACCGCTCAAAGCTGACCAACGCTATCGAGGAGTCGCTGCGCTTCGATTCGCCCGCCCAATTCATGGTTCGAACCGTGGTTCAGTCGGTGTCTGTCGGTTCTTGTCCCATCGAACCGGACAAGAAGGTCTATCTGAACATTCAATCTGCAAACCATGACGAGGAGCGATGGGGTGAGGATTCCATGACATATCGCGCCGATCGTCCGAACGCATCCGGGCATTTAGCTTTCGGCCGAGGCATTCACGCGTGCATCGGTGCGCCCTTGGCGCGCATCGAGGCATGGGTAGCTGTTAACGCTTTACTGGATAAGTATCCCAATATGACACTCGAACCTGACGCGAAATGGATCAAATGCGACGGCGCACTGGTGCGACGACCACAGATGTTGCCGGTGCTGTTGACGAAGGCGGGAACCCGATGAAGATCGAACTCGACCGTGAACGCTGCGAAGGTCACGGCATATGCGAGGTGGCTGCACCCGCTTTCTTCTCTCTGGACGATGACGGTGACTTGACGGTTCTGCGGGACGACGTTTCGGACGGGGACATACCCTCTGTTCAGGCTGCCGCGCTCGGATGTCCGGTTGCCGCACTACTTCTCGAGTAGCGAGTCGAGTACGTGCCGGACTCGGCGTGGCCACGAGGTGAGAAGTTGCTGAAGGAGTCAGGGCTCTTCAGACATTGGATCACCAATGTTGTCCCCGGCGAGGCAATTCGCGGACTGTGCAGCTTATTTGTGGTGGCGGTTAGGTTTTGCGTGCCTGCGGCGTCATCGACATGACCGGTGCGCGGCCGGTCGCCCTACTGAATCTCCAGGATAAGGATGACCATGACCCCGAACCACATTGTCGTGATCGGTGGCTCGCTTGCCGGCGCGCGCGCACTGGAGGCTGCACGACGTCTCGGCTTCGCCGGTCGACTCACCCTCGTTGGTGCCGAAGCGCATGTGCCCTATGACCGTCCTCCGCTGTCCAAGGACTTCCTCGACGCAGACAAAGCGTCAGCAATTCCCTACTTCAGCGGCGCAGAAGATATGGCGAAAAGGCTTGATGTGCAGCTCTTACTCGGTAAAGCGGCCACAGGAATCGATCTCACACACCGGAAACTTCGGATCGATGAGTCGACCCTCGACTACGATGCCGCCTTGATTGCAACGGGTGCCAGCGCACGAGCGCTGTCCACTCCGCCGAATCTTAATGGCGTGTCGACACTGCGTACCGTTGATGACGCCCAGCGGGTCAGAGCCGCGATGGACCGGGGAGCGCGAGTTGTGGTCATCGGTGCCGGGTTCATTGGCTCGGAGGTGGCTTCGGCAGTCCGAAAGAGAGGGAGCCAGGTCACTATGATCGAAGCTCTTCCCGTACCTCTGGCCCGCGCAGTCGGGCGCACGGCCGGTCAGTGGTTGAGCGCTGTGCACGCGCGACATGGAACTGAGCTAATTTGCGGGGTAGCAGTCGATGCTGTTGTAGGCAACGACACCGTCGAGGGTGTTCTACTCGCAGACGGCCGGTCCATACCTGCAGACCTGGTGGTTGTCGGAATCGGCGCGATCCCCGCAACCGATTGGCTCGCGGACTCCGGACTCGATATCGAAAACGGTATTCTCTGCGACGCGACCATGCGCGCCGCAGATTCGGTGTGGGCTGCGGGGGACGTATCACGCTGGTACAGCCAGGATTTCAAAATGCACCTGCGTGTCGAGCATTGGACCAATGCGGCTGACCAAGGTGCCCACGCGATGCGAAACTTGTTGGACCCTGCCCACGCTACACCGTACCGGCACATCCCCTATTTCTGGTCCGACTGGTATGGACATCGAATTCAGCTAGCCGGCCTTGCCGTGGGAGAACCCACCGTCGTCGCAGGGGACACCTCGACGGACAAGTTCGTTGCCCTGTTCAGGGATGGTGAACGTCTTGTCGGGGCTCTTTGCCTGAATCGTCGTGCCGATGTCATGAGGTATCGCGCTCTCATCGCTGAAGGGGGATCCTGGACCGACGGTCTGGAACTGGCGCGTCAGCGAAACGCAGTCGTTTCCGCGAATGCGTAAAGGCTCAGCGCCACGCGCTGTCTCACTCGTAGACGTCGGGTGGCCCTGCGGCAACGGAATCGAACACGTTTACATGGATTCGTTGCGAGGGGTGCAGAGCTTACGAGCGAAACCACGCTTCGCATATGCCTTGACCTGAGTGCATCACCACCACCGACCCTGCCGAGATCGACATCGTCGCCGCCAACCGGACCCGTCGTCGCCACGCGATCGTCGAACAAGTCCATGCAGACCTGAAAACGCCGCCCTCGCTCACCTGCCGTCGGGGCATTTCTGCGCCAACGCAGCCCGGCTGGCAGTGCTGACCTCTCCGGCGTGCGACCCGTGCCGGCGTGAACGACGGACATGGCCATACGGCGATGAGAAGCGGACTCGCTTATACGTGGGTCATCGGCCCGGATCGGGCCGACAGCGCAAGAAAAACATCTCGGTTTGTCGAGTACAGTCCGCCGAACCTGTTGGCGTTCCACGGGCGCGCATCGACGAAGGGAGTAGCGCCAGTCACTATCTCCGCTGCGACCTTGCCCCACCCTGGCCCATGTTGAATCCCAACTCCGTTGCATCCGCCCACTACGTACAAGCCCGGCCGCTCGTCGATCGGACCGATCAGCGCGCGTCGATCCGGTGTCAGACATGGTGCACCGTGTGCCACCCAGAACTTGTCAGTTGCCAACCCAGGCATGAGATGTGTCAGGCTCTGGGAGGCTCGCCGCACCTGGAAGATCCCGTCCAAGCGAATATCGTCGAAGCGGTCCGGAATCGGGTTGTCGACCAGATCGTCCCGAGGATAGTCCGGGTATGACATTCCCCAATTGAGGCGTCCACAGTCTTCGCGTACCCACAAAAGGCCACTGCCGTCGTCGCTGTAGCCGGCGAAATTCAGGGCGGGGAAATTTGCGGGCACGTTCAGAGGTTCGGTAATCATGCGGGAGAGAACGAGCGGAACCTGGGGGAGGAAGTAATCGCCCCCGAGAATGGTATTGCTCCATGACCCACCCGCGACAACGACTTTGTCCGCGTACAGCGGTCCGTGCTCGGTTTCCACGCCGGTGACGGCATTGCCAATTTTGATCAATCCGGTCACCGGTCGTCGTGACTCCACCCGGCCGCCGAGGGTCGCGAATTCGGCTGCGATCGCCCGCGCAGCTTTTCCCGCGGACAGCTGTACAGCGCTCGGTTGGAATACTGCGCGGTGAAACGAGCTGCCATCCAGAAACCCCTTGGTCACGGCTCGTATTTCGTCGGGTTCGACCAGCTGACTGTCCGGGACGGTGTCGGTGTCGTGGAACTTTGCGACGTGCTTCCACGCGTCTGCGTCTCGTGCGATGTATAGGTGGCCGCTGTGCCGGAAATCGATGTCATGTCGGGTGGCGAGGTCGGAATAGAAATCGATGCTGAAATACTCGACGTCGAGCTCGGATCGCCCCCATCCGGCATCCCAGCCAGCGGCGAGTGGCCCTACGAACCCCGCTCCGGCCTTCGACGTGCCGGATCCGGGCCCGTCCTTATCCACCAGGACGACGTTCTCGACGCCTGCTTTGACCAGATGAAGAGCGGTCGAGGCGCCCAGTGCCCCCGCACCGACCACGATTACATCCGATTGATCAGTATTCACAGCTGTCCCTTTCGATGGTGCATGTCGAGGCGTTCAGACCAAGACAGCGAATTGATTTTTCGTTCCATGTTTGCCAACTACCGACGAAGCCATGGGGCACGGCTACCGTGTCACCTGCGTACGCCGTGACCGCCGCGCTGTCGTCCGGTCGACCTTTTGGCTCTGTGTGGAACATCGAACCGCCACGTGCAGATCACTCCGAAGCCTTCCGCAGAAGCATCGATTCCGCCCGAGACGCTGTTGGCCCGAGAGCTTGCGGGAACAGCTCGACTGGCATAGATACGACTTCTCGGATGGTGGGAATTATGCGAGATCAGCGAACAGTTCTGATGAGTTTCTTGTTCAGGAATTCCTCGATTCCATATTTCCCGAGCTCGCGCCCGAATCCTGACCGTTTCACTCCGCCGAACGGCATCTCGACCCCATCGGAACCGACTCCGTTGATGAAAACCATCCCGACGTCGAGTTGGTCGGCGACGCGCTGCGCTTGCTCCGGATCGGTTGTGAAGACATAAGATCCGAGACCGAATGGGGTGTCGTTAGCGAGCGCGATCGCCTCCTGTTCGGACGTGACCGTGAAGACCATGGCCACGGGCCCGAACAATTCTTCGCGATAGATTTCGTTCCCCGACTCCACCGAGGTGAGCACCGATGCCGGGTAGAAGGCACCGTTCGGCTCGCCTGCGGACTGGACGACCGCACCGCCGTCGACCGCCCGTCGCACTTGATCGGCAAGGTTGTCGGCGGCACCTTTCGACGACAGCGGGTTCGACATCGACACCGAAGCAAGTTCGGCTGTGAACGCTGCGACGAAGTCGTTGTACAGCGCCTCGATGACGATGAACCGCTTACCTGCGTTACATACCTGTCCGGTGTTGTATGCGCGTGCACCAACCGCAGCCTGCACTGAGGCAGCGAGGTCATCGGTGCTGAGGAGGATGAATGGGTCGGAACCGCCGAGTTCGAGTACCACCTTCTTGAGATTGCGTCCGGCAATCTCCGCCACTGCTGCGCCTGCCCGTTCGGACCCGGTCAGCGACACGCCCTGCACCCGAGCATCGGCGATGATGGTCTCGACCTGTTCGTTCGACGCGAATACGTTGACGTACGCCCCGTCGGGAAAGCCTGCGTCCCTGGCCAATTGCTCGAGGGCCACAGCGGACTCGGGGCATTGGGGCGCAGGCTTGATGAGTACGGTGTTTCCTGCCGCCAGGTTGGGGGCTGCGAACCGTGCAATTTGATAGCACGGGAAGTTCCACGGCATTATGCCGAGAAGAGGACCGACGGAAGTGCGGCGAATCAGGGCCGACCCTTCGCCCTCCGGCAGCTCGATCTGCTCGTCCGCCAAGAACCGTTCAGCGTTGTCTGCGTAGAAGTCGTAGATCGCGGCGCAGTAGTCGACCTCGTCCAATGCTTCGGCGATCGGTTTTCCCATTTCGCGATGCATGGTGTCCGCCAAAAATTCTCGACGTTCGCGATGCAATCGCGCGACATGACGTAGCATTTCGGTTCGTTCTGCCACACTGCTGACGCGTCCCCACCGCCCATACGCGGCCGATGCGCGCGCCACCGCTTTGTCCACTTCGTCGGACGTGGCGATCGGATAGTCCGCGAGATTCTCGCCCGTCCGCGGATTCACAACTGCATAGTCAGGCATCTCGACCTCTCGATTTTGGTTGCCAGGATTTCGATCAGGGTACGAGTACGGTGCGCAGGCCGGTTGCATTCTTCAGATCGGCCAACGCCTCGTTGATCTCCGATAACGGCCGAACACTCCCGATGAGTCGATCGAGCGGTAGTTTCCCGCTCGCGTACATTCGGGCCATCAGCGGGAAGTCGACTGCAGGATTGCCCGACCCGTAGTGGCACCCGATGATCCGCTTGCTCCGATCGGTGAGGTCAAGAGGATCGATTCGTGCGGTCACGCCGGCGGGTGTCATCCCGACCAGTACGACGGCTCCACCCGAGGTCAGTAGATCCGGTGAGGATTGGATCGTCGACTCCAACCCGACCGCCTCGAAGACGTAGTCGGCTCCGCCGTCTGTGGCCTCGAAAATCTTTGTCCTCAGTTCGGGATCGGCTCCGTCGAGAGTCAGAGTTGCTCCCAGTGCCTCGGCCATCACACGTCGGTCGGGGTCGAGGTCGACGGCGATGATCGGATCCGCGCCGATCATCGACAGGCCCATGATCACGGACTGGCCTACGCCTCCACATCCGATAACGACTGCAGCACTGCCGAACTCGACCTCGGCGGTGTGTATGACGGCACCGATGCCGGTCGTGACGGCGCACCCGATGAGCGCAGCCACCTCGAACGGTAACGTCCTCGGCACCACTACGACCGCCGACATCGGCACGACCACGAACTGCGAGAACGCACCGAGACCGAGCACGGGCCACGTGGGTTCTCCGTCCACATCGGTCGTGGCGGTGGTGCCGTCGGGCAGCTGGTGTGCGCCGGCGGACGCATCCGAACACAGCCAGGGCTTCCCGGCTGCGCATTTTCGACACGTGCCGCACGCTGCGAACCAGGACAGAACGACGTGATCACCGGTCTGTACGCCGGTGGTTCCATCACCGAGTTGTTCGATCACACCCGCTGCCTCGTGGCCGCCGACGTATCGTTTCGAATCTTTCTCCCAGTCACCGTCGATCATGTGCAGATCGGAGTGACAGACGCAGGCAGATTTGATGCGAACCAGCACCTCCCCGCGTCGTGGGGCGCGCACTGTCAGCTCGGTCATTCGGAGCGCCGAGTCGGATGGGTTGAATACTGCCGCTGCACTGATGATCGTCATGTGTGGGCGCTACCGATCCGATCTGTCGCATGGGATGCGTTGTGGATGAGTTTCTTGTTCGAGAATTCGTCGACTCCGAACCGGCCGAGTTCTCGTCCGATACCGGAGTTCTTCACTCCACCGAAGGGAAGCGCAGGCGCGGATTTTATCATCTTGTTGATACCCACCATCCCAACGTCGAGTTTGTCCGCAACGAAAGCTGCCTCGTGTTCGTCAGTGGTGAATACGGCTCCGCCCAACCCGTAGGGGGTGTCGTTCGCGATCTCGATCGCGTGTTCGGTGGAGCGCGCTCGGTACAGCACAGCCACCGGCCCGAACAGTTCCTCGCGGTAGGCACGCATACCCGCGGTGACATCGGACATCACAGTGGCCGGATAGAACGATCCCGGGCCGTCGGGCACGACGCCTCCGAGATGAACAGTGGCCCCCTTGCCGATTGCGTCGCCCACTTGGTCCTCGAGAGCGTTCCGGGCCGATCGCGATGCCATCGGGCCGAGCCGTGTCCTCGGGTCGGCCGGATCCCCGGTCGTCCATGATGCGGCTTTATCCACGAAGGAAAGCAAGAATTCATCCCAGATATCCTCGTGCACGATGATTCGCTTTGCTGAGGTACATGTTTGACCGGCGTTGCCGAAGCGCCCTGCAGTGCCCACATCGACGGCGAGTGTCAGATCTGCACTCGGTAGGACGATGAACGGGTCGGAGCCGCCCAGTTCGAGAACGGCCTTCTTGACATGCTTGCCCGCCAACTCCCCGATAGCGACGCCTGCGCGTTCGGAACCGGTGAGGGAGACACCACGAACAAGTGGGTCAGCCACCAGATCTGCAACTTGACGATGGGAGAGAAAGAGGTTGGTGAATCTCCCCGATGGAAGGCCTGCATCACGCAGAAGTATCGCGATCTCGAGGGCTTGTTGTGGACAGCATTCCGCATGTTTGAGTAGAACACTGTTGCCCAACAGGAGATTCGGTGCAACGAACCGTGCAGCCTGATAGTACGGCAGGTTCCACGGCATCACGCCGAGAACAACTCCGATCGGCGCGGTCCTGATGATCGCGCGACCCTCCTCCGCCGTCACCGGCTCGTCGGCCAGCATTGCGGGACCTGCGGTTCCGTAGTATTCGTAGATCGACGCAGCCAACTCCACCTCGGCCATGGCCTGACTGACAGGTTTTCCGATCTCCAGAACCGACAGCGCGGCCAGTCTTTCCGCGTTCTTCCGATAAAGTCGCGCAGTTCTGATCAGACTCGCCGCCCGCTCCGTAACATCGGACTCGGTCGACCGTCGGTATGCCGCCTGCGCCTTTCGCACTCGCGAATCCACTTCGCCATCCGAGTGGAGACGGAACTCGAGAATGCGTGTGCACGTCGTCGGATCGGTAGTGGCGTAGCCCGGCATCGGCTCGCCCATTGTCGAATTCATTGTCGAATTCATGTCAGGGCTTCGGCTTCTTCGGCGAGAACGGTTCGGATGGAATCGCCGAGAACGGAGACCATTTCATCGATCTCGTTGGGGGAGATGACGAACGGGGGCGAGATCTGGATCTGGTCTCCGTCCTTGCCCGCGTTGGCGCCGGGAGTCCCCTCGCGGAACAGCACTCCTCTCGCTTCCGCCTCCCGAACAATCCGGCTGGCGATCTTTCGGTCCGGCGAAAATGGTTGGCGCGTCTTCGGATTGCCAACTATCTCCACTCCTTGCAGCAACCCGAGCCCGCGAATGTCGCCAATGGCAGGGATGGTAGGCGCGAGTTCTTCGAGGCGTGCCCTGAGATAGTCCCCGCGCGTCGACGCCAGCTCGAACAGACTATGTTCCTGTATATAGTCGAAGACCTGGACACCGATCGCACATGCCATCGGCATACCGCCGTACGTGAAACCGTGTACGAATTGGCCTGACACAGAACGAATCTTGTCGACGATGGCGCCGCTTGCAACACACGCGGCGATCGGGGTGTATCCCGATCCCAAACCCTTGCCCACCGTGACGATGTCCGGGGTCACGTCCCAGTGCTCGATCGCAAATGTTCTTCCGGTTCGGCCATATCCGGTGAGAACCTCATCGGCGATGAACAGCACATCGTATTTGCGGCAGATTTCCTGGATGCGCTCGTAGTAGCCCTCGACCGGGACGGCACCGGCGAGAGACGAACCCGAAATCGGCTCGACCAGGAATGCGGATACCGTGTCGGGTCCTTCTTGGAGTATCACCCGTTCGAGGTCCTCAGCGCATCGAATACCGCACTGGGGGTGAGAAAGCGAGAACGGGCACCGGTAGCAGTATGCCGCAGCAATCTTGGGGCTGCTGTCGAGGTACGGCGAGTAGCGAGCCGACCACGTCGGGCGGCCGGACAATGCCAGCATCGCGAGTGTGTTTCCGTGATAGCTGGCTGTTCTACTGATCACCTTCCACTTCGATGCGCGCCCGCAATCGAGGTGGTACTGGCGGGCAAGCTTGACTGCCGACTCGTTGGCCTCCGAACCACCCGAAGTGAAGAACACTCGACCGTCTTCGATTGGCGTGATCGACGCCAGTTTGCGCGCCAGTTCTTCCTGCCACGGGTTTGTCATGAAGGCCGAATAGACGAAGCTCGTGCTGTCCCAGTTGTCGGCAACTCGAGCGGAGATTTCCGATACCCCGTGGCCGATGATGTTCACGGCCGTGCCACCGACGGCATCGATGTACCGCCGACCGGTGGAGTCGGTCAGGTAGACGCCCTCCGACGCAACGATGTTCTTGTAGTTCTGGAGCAGTTCACGGTAGAGAACGGACGTAGGCGGGGCATCAGGAGTTGTCCCCGCGTCCTCCGGTTCCTGCGTGGACACGATTCCAGCAGACAGTTCCGTCACGGACTACTCCTACGGGGTAGAGCACACCTCGAGTGCGCTAGAAGGGAATTCATTTCGACCAATCGGCCAGTTGTTGGACAATTGGACCACCACCTCTCCTCGAAGTCAACAAGTCAGGCCCGAACGGGGCGATGTCGCCGACCGGCGACGGGTCAGCGCACGGTGGGCTGTGGCTGAGCCGACCTGGTCAGGGCGGTGACTGCGTCTCGCTCGGACAAGACCAAGTGCTCGTGAAGTAGTCGCTGGGAATGAGCGAGGTTGCCGCTTTCGAGCGCCTCGAGCATCGTCATGTGCTCTTTGGCGACACGTTCGTGGTCGAGATCTTTGAATCCTTCGATAAGGAAACACAGTTGCAGCTCACTGAGCATCGCTCGGTAGGCACGTGACATGTGGCCGCTGCCGAGGGCGTCCACGAGGGCGGTGTGGAACGCGAGATCGAGATCGCGCAATTCGGTCCACACTGAGCCAGTGCTGAGCGCCGTCATCTGCCCGGCGATAGCGCGAGCCGGTGTGAGGGCGGCATGGTCTCCGCAAATCGCCTGCGCGGCATCCAATTCGAGAAGTCGCCGCATACGGAAGCAGTCCTCAATCTCGTCCGCGGTCAGGCCTCGAACGAATACCCCCCGGTTGGCCTCGTGCCGGACCAGACCCTCGTGACCGAGCGACGCGAGCGCCACCCGCATGGAATGCCTGCTCACCCCGAACTCGGCACACAGTGCATTCTCGCGGAGGACGTCGCCGGCCGACAGGCGTCCATCGAGAATTTGGTTTCTCAGCGCGATCGCAAGAGCTTCCACCGTCGAAACTGTCCGGAGCGCCACAGTACGATCTCCCTTTTGTTAATCCGTACCAATTCTGACTTTCGAGTTTAACCGACTCCCGCGTGATTGTGTGATCGTCCAACTGTTCGCAAATCGGGAAGATCCCGGGGTAGATCCGTAGTGCCCGTCGACTGGCGCGACCCCCACAGATCTTGCGTCGTTTCAATGACGTTACATCGCAGCGGAATACGAAAAAACGGTTGCCGGATGACACAATGCACGTTAGATTGTCGACACGATCAATTGTCCAACAACAAGGTGGGCCCGATGTTCCGCACTGATCCATCCCTGTCTTCTTCATCCCCGTCGTCGGCGAGGTCTTTCGACCTCAGCTCATTCACGCTCGACCGCAGGCGCTTCCTGGGTGGGGTGGCGGCCCTCGGCGCAGGAGCGGTGCTCGCAGCATGCTCCAGCGGAGGAAGCGGCCAGCCCCTCGGTGCAGTCTCCACGCTTCCTTCGGCACTGCAGGGAGGCACTCCGAAGCGTGGTGGAACCTTCACTGTCGGGATGGGCGGTTCGGGAAGCGCAGAGACCCTCTACGGCGGCAATGCTGCAGTCAGTGTCGATTATCTGCGTTCGTACAGCCTGTACAACTTGTTGTTCTACCCGGCCACGAAGGTGACGCCTCTGCAACCGGGCTTGGCCCTGAATGCCACGGCGAATGCCGACTCCACTGTGTGGACGTTGGAACTGCGCAAGGACGTTCTGTGGCACAACGGAAAACCGTTCGAGGCGTCGGATGTCGTCTACAACATCCAGTCTCTGTGGACCGATCCTTCGAAGAACCTCGGCGCAGCGTTCTTGACAGGATTGATCGATCTGCCGAACGTGCGGGCGCTCGATACCAACACTGTGCAGATCCCGTTGACGCGGGCAGTCGGGCAGCTTCCGTCGTTGTTCGCCTACGTCAACTTTGCGGTGCTGCCCGCAGGATCGACGCCGGAATCGGTTGCTGCACAGCCGATCGGAACGGGTCCCTTCCGCTACGTCTCCTTCACTCCTGGCCGAGAGAGCGTCTTCGATGCCAACCGCGACTACTGGGAGGAGGGAAAGCCATACGTCGACAGACTAGTAGTGCAGAGCGGCTTCTCCGACCCGACGGCGGTCGTGAATGCACTCGAAGCCGGTCAGATCAACCTGGCGTCGTCGGTCGACCCCGTCTCCGCACGCCAGCAGGCCACCAGCAATCGATTCCAGGTGATCCAATCCGAGCTGGCGGCAAATGTCGCACTGATCTCCATGCGTGTCGACGAAGGTCCGTTTGCCGATGTCAGGGTCCGGCAGGCAATGAAGCTTCTGTGCAACAGGCAGGCATTGATCGACGGTGCACTGTCCGGATTCGGTACGCCCGGAAACGATCTTATCTCGGTGGGCAGCGAGTTCTTCGCCGGTGATATCACCTCGGAATACGATCCCGATCGTGCCAAGTCCTTGCTCCAGCAAGCCGGGGCCGATGGTCAGGCCTTCAGCCTTCAGACGTTCAGCGGTGGCGGGCCGTGGGACCCGGCGGCAACGCTGTTCGCCCAGCAGGCACAGGCGGCGGGCGTCGATGTTCAAGCTGACGTGACCAGCAGTGACACGTACTTCACAGCTGCCGGTGGCGTGTACACCGGTTATTTCCGGCAGAATTTCTCCGGCCCCATCGCGACCTCGCTGACCGCCAGCTATCGCCTGTTTCTGTCGAAGAATGCACCCTTCCAGGACACCCACTGGGCACAGCAACCCGGCGGTGACAAATACGAGTCCTTGCTGGATCAGGCCATCAGCGCCTCGGACGCCGGTCTGGCAGCAGAACTGTGGAAGGAAGTACAGCAGGTTCAGCATGACGAGGGCGGGTACATCGGCTGGGCCAATATGCCGTATGTCGACGCGGCGGCCAATAACGTGCGCGGGTTGTCTGCCGGCTCGGCGACCAGCTTCAACAACTACCGTCTCTGTGACGGATGGGTCGAGTAGCGGCGATGATCGGAGTAATAGCAGACGACCTCACCGGAGCGAGTGACGCGGCGAGCGCGATGCGTCGTCGCGGACTCGAGGTCGCAGTGACTTTCGGGGTTCCGACGTCTGCATCGTTGTCCAGTCTGGCCGGCATCGATGTGGTGATCGCCGCTCTCAAGACTCGTAGTGTTGATGCGATTGTGGCTGTAGCAGCGGTGGAATCCACGGCGGACGTGTTCGCAGCGCTCGAGATCGACATCGTGTACTTCAAGTACTGCAGCACCTTCGACTCGACCCCGCGTGGAAACATCGGAGCGGTGGCCGACGCATTGATGTCTCGTACTGGGACCGACATCTTTCTGCACGTTCCCGGTTATCCGGACAACGGGCGAACCGTGTGCCATGGGTATCTGTTCGTCGACGACCTGCTGCTGGGCGAGTCCTCGATGCGACACCATCCTCTCAATCCGATGCTCGACTCCGACCTGGTTCGATTGTTGTCGCCGCAAACTGGGACCGCTGCAATGAAACTGCGGTACATCGACATTCGTTCCGAGACCGAGGCGGTGGCACTCATCTCCTCCATCGAGACCACCGCTCACGTTCTGTGCGATACGTTGGACAACGCCGATATCGATGCCTTGACCCGTGTGGCGACGGCTGGGGGCGTCGCGCCCCGAGTTCTGGTCGGCGGCGGCGCACCGATGGCCGCGGCCCTGTGCTCCACCCTCGTTCGATCGCGACGCACTGTAGACGAAGACACGACTCGGTCTGAATTCCGCGCTGGACCGCGCACAGACGGATTCGCCGTGGCGATCGCCGGAAGCGCATCCGCCACGACGGCCCGACAAATCGATGCGTTCGACGGACCGACGTTGCGCCTGTCCGCACGCGAACTGGCTCAATCTGATATTGCTGCACGCGTGCATAGTTGGGCACTCGACCGATGGGAACGCGGACCGATACTGGTGACGTCCAACGGGGGCGGTACGGAACGGCTGGACAGCGCGGAGGCCGAAGCAGTGGAGCTGGGGCTTGCCGCGATTGCCCGACGCCTCGTCGAGGCGGGTGCCGATCGCATCATTGTCGCTGGTGGCGAGACATCAGGGGCCGTCGCAGTGGGACTCGGTATTTCGACGGTCGTCGTCGGAGACGAGATTTGCACCGGTGTACCGTGGACCTACGCTTTCGATCCGGCTGTATGGATTGCGTTCAAGTCCGGCAACTTCGGGTCCGACGATTTCTTCCGCAGTGCTTTCGATTCGCAGATGGTGTGTTCGGCGTGACAGGCGTCGCGGGCCTCGGCGGCATCGTCGAACTCGGTGCCGCCCTGACCTCGCGCGGACTCACCCCGGGAAAAACCGGAAATCTCAGTGTGCGTGGCGAGGGTCTGGTCAGTATCACGCCGACCGGTGCCGTGCTGGGAAGCATGCGCGTGGAGGACATCTCCACGGTCACCGCCGATGAGGGCGAACACGTCTCGGGCCGCAGGGCCTCCAAAGAACTCGCCATGCATCAGGCTATGTATCAGGTGCATCAGGACTGCTTCGCAATCGTTCACGTTCATTCGTTGCATGCTGTTGCAGTGTCCTGCCTTTCGGGGATCGACGACCGGGAGCCACTTCCCCGGATTACTCCCTACTTCGATATGAAGGTGCCCACGCTTCGACTCGTCGATTATCACCCACCGGGCTCCGACGATCTTGCCGTCGCCGTGCGCAGGGCCGCACCGGGGTATCGATCGCTGCTTCTTCGCAACCACGGATCGCTCGTCGCGGCACCGACGCTCGAGGAAGCAGCCGATGCCGCCGAGGAGATCGAGCAAACGGCAGCACTGATGCTGCTGCTGCACGGCAGGGCAGTGAACAGACTCTCGGCGACCACATCCCCCAATGCAAGTGGAGGAATCCGATGATCACCACGACCGCTCCTGCTGTCGTTGCCTCACCCCGGCCGAGGTATTCGGTACGTCAGCGGAACCCCGTGCTAGCCACCCTGCTCAGGCGCGGAATATACGGTGTCGCAACTCTATTCGTGGTCAGCATTTTGATCTTTGCGGCGACCAATATTCTCCCCGGTGATGTCGCCGAGGTGGTTCTCGGCCGTGGTGCGACACCCGAAACGGTTGCCGCACTGCAGCAACGACTCGGACTCGATCAATCACTGGTGGCGCGGTATCTGGATTGGGTCGGCGGCGTGCTCCGCGGAGACCTCGGCGAGTCCGCAGTCGGTGCCGCGCAGAACGCACCCGATGCACGTGTTTCGGCGATGATCGGTGCGCCGTTGGTCAATTCCGCGATCCTAGCCGGTGTGTCGGCATTGCTACTGGTTCCTCTGTCGCTGCTGCTCGGAGTCTTCGCTGCGGTCCGAGAGGGCAGGCCGGCCGACCAGCTGACGTCCTACGTCACATTGATACTCGGTTGTCTCCCCGAGTTCGTCGTGGGTGCCATGCTGATTCTTGTCTTTTCGACCAATCTCGGATGGTTTCCACCGGTGGCTCTGATCGCCCCCGGATCGAGCCCGCTGAGCGATCCAGCAACCCTGGTGCTTCCGGTCGTAACTCTGATCGGTGCCGCACTCGCATTCGCGGCACGCCAGGTTCGGGCGGGCATGGTGACCACCTTGAAGCAGGACTACGTCGTCATTGCGCGCCTCAACGGCCTTCCGGAATCGAAGGTTTTGCGTCGGTACGCTTTACGAAATGCTGTCGCTACCACTGTGCAGACCTACGCTCAGGCAATTCAGTATCTGTTCGCCGGGGTGATAGTGGTCGAGGCCCTGTATGCGTACCCGGGCATCGGCACCCAGTTGGTGCAGGCAGTGACCAGCCGAGATACCACGGCGGTAGCGGGGATTGCCGTCGTACTGGCTGCCGGCTACATCGTCGTCAATATCGTCGCCGACGTTCTGGTGACGCTTCTCGTTCCGAAACTGCGGACTGGACTTGCACAATGACCACACCGGCACCGATACCCGGCGGCACCGCGCCGATCGCACCGCGCCATCGACCACAACTACCCTCCTTCGTCACAACCCGGCAGGGCGCAACCGGCTTGCTGCTGTTCATCGCAGTTCTGGCCACTGCTGCGTTCGGTCCGCTATTCGCGCCGTACGACATCGCCGAGCCGATCGGGGTGCCAGGGAACCCGCCAGTGCCGGGGGCACCTCTGGGACTCGACCAACTCGGGCGAGACGTGCTGAGCCGCTTTCTCAACGGTGGTGCGCCCGTCATCCTTCTCGCGGCGGTGAGCGTCATCGTCGCCTATGCCGTGGGGGTGCAGTTGGGGATGATCGCAGGCTTGAATCATGGACGGTTCGTCGATTCCATGATCATGCGAGTCGTCGATGTCTTCATCGCGTTCCCTCCACTGCTCCTGCTTCTGGTGCTGATCTCAGGCAGCGGTTCTTCGCCGATCGTAGTCGCGGGTGGGATTGCCCTCGTTCTCTTTCCCGGTGTGACTCGCATCGTCAGATCGGCGACACAGGAGGTCTCCACATCCGGCTTCATCGACGCTGCGGTCGTCCGAGGAGAGAGTCCGACGGCGATCATGTATCGCGAGATATTCCCGAATATCGTGCAGACGGTTCTGGCCGACGTCGGCATCAGGTTCTCGACCGCGATCGTGCTGGCCGCCAGCCTGAACTTCCTCGGTCTCGGTTCTCGACCTCCGGCCGCGAACTGGGGTCTGATGGTGGCCGAGAACAGATTGATCATGGGGTCCAACATCTGGGCCACTGTTGCACCGGCCCTCATGTTGGGTGTTCTCGTCATCTCGGTCAACCTGATCGCAGATGCTCACGTCAAATCACTCGGCCGATCGAAAGGTGGAGCAGCTTGATGTCGACCATGACCGAAGGAAGCACGGCGCCACTCCTGCGAGCCGAGAACGTCACGGTTCGACTGCGCGGTGGTCCGCCGATAGTCAAGGGGGTCGATCTGGAGCTTGCACGCGGCGAAATCCTCGGAATTGTCGGCGAATCCGGCTCGGGGAAGACCACATTGGCCCGATCGCTGCTCGGACACTGCGCAACAGGTCTTGACATCAGTGACGGCTCGTTGCTGATCGACGGTACGGCCCGTCCCATGGATGAGTCACTCCGATTCCTGCGAGGACGCACCATCTCGTATGTGCCTCAGGATCCGGGTCGAGCACTCAATCCTGCTCTGACGATTCAAGAGTCGATCCAGGACGTGATCAAGGCGCATACGGGTGCTGCTGCCTCCGATGGCGACATGGCCGAGCACTTCGACCGGGTCGGTCTACCCTCGACCGAACAGTTCCGCCGGCGGCTCCCGCATCAGCTGTCCGGCGGGCAACAGCAACGGGTGTGCATTGCCATCGCGTTGGCCTGTAAACCTCCGGTCGTAGTTCTCGACGAACCGACGACCGGTCTCGATGTGGTCACTCAGGCCAGGATCCTCGCTGAACTCGGTCGACTCCGAATGGAACTCGGCGTGTCCATGATCTACGTGACGCACGATTTGGCTGTGGTCGCGCAGATTGCCGATCGAGTAGCGGTGATGTACGACGGTCGTGTCGTCGAACAGGGACCCGTTCACGAGGTTCTGACCCGGCCCCGACACCCCTACACTCTGGGCCTGCTTGCATCGACGCCCGACCATTTGCTGCCCAGGACCCTGCAGTCCATGCCCGGTATTGCGCCCGGTGTCGAAGCGGATTCCGACGGGTGTTCGTTCGTATCACGGTGCCCGGTCTCGACGGGCGAGTGCAGCGAGCATCGGCCCCCGATGGTCGAGACCGGAAGTGCGCATTCGACGAGATGTTTCGAGTGGAAGAGGACCGACACAGCGGAATTCGTTCCGTTCGTACCGCCACCTGCGCGGGCCGCAACGGTGCCGGTACTGACAGTGTCCGATCTGTCGATCACCTACGGAAGTGGCGCGCGCGCGGTGACTGTCGCCACGAATATCGAGTTCACTCTGAACCACGGTTCATGCGTTGCGTTGGTGGGTGAGTCCGGGAGCGGCAAGACCTCGATTGCGCGGGCAGTATCCGGTTTGATTGCACCGACATCGGGTTCCGTTTCACTGGGCGAGGAGACTTTGCCACCGTTGGCCCGCGCGCGAACGACGGAGCAGCGTCGCAAGGTGCAGCTCGTGTTCCAGAATCCAGCTGATGCACTCAACCCACGCCGAACCGTCTTCGACCAGATCGGGCGACCAGCAAGGCTGCTGCGGCGCGTCTCTCGGTCCGGCATCGACAACGAAGTGGAGCGACTTCTCGATTCGGTCAGACTGCCGCGGCGGGTGAAGAACCGCTATCCGGCTGAACTGTCGGGCGGGGAACGGCAGCGTGTTGCAATCGCGCGCGCCCTGGCAGCAGGACCGGAAGTGCTGGTCTGTGACGAGATCACATCCGCGCTTGATGTGTCCGTGCAGGCGGCGGTCCTTGACCTCATGTCCGAATTGCGTTCCACTGGGACGAGTCTTCTCTTCATCACACATGATCTCGGGGTCGTGTCCACGATCGCCGATCAGGTACTCGTGCTGGACAAGGGAATCGTGTGCGAACATGGACCCGTATCTACCGTTCTGTCGAACCCGCAGTCTCCCTACACCAAGACACTGCTTGGGTCCGCGCCCAGTGTCTCCCAACAACTTCCCACGGGTTCGGGAGCCTTCAAGTCGGCTCCGTTGGCACTCTGAATCGCTTCGGCATTCATCCGCAGACAATCGTCGTTCGACGACATCGAAAGAGAGTTCACATGAAATTCGGCATTTTCAGTCCGCCCTATGCGGATCCGACGTCTCCCCTCCGGGACGTGATGGAGTGGAGTCTGCAAGTTGCCCGCTGGGGTGATGAACTGGGCTTTTCCGAAATTTGGTTCGCCGAGCATTACACGACGGGCTGGCAGAACTCGCCCGCACCCGAGCTCATGATCGCCGCAGCAGCACGGGAAACCGAGAACATCACTCTCGCCGCAGGCGCGCACCTCGTTCCCTACACGAACCCGGCTGCCCTGGCGTATCGAATCATGGCACTCGACCACCTGACCGGAGGCCGCTACATCGCAGGCGTCGGTGCCGGGGCGTATCCGATGGACCAGCAATTGTTCAACACGGGCGGACGGAATGCAGAAATGCTCGTCGAAGGCCTCGACATCATGACCAAGGTGTGGCGTGGTGAACCGTTCCGCCACGAAGGTGAGTTCTGGACGGTAGATCTTCCCGCGTACAACGAGGCTCAAGCCGGACCTGTACTGCGGCCATACCGAAGCCCCCATCCTCCGATTGCCATTGCCGGAAGCAGCGCGAAGTCGGCCAGCTTTGCGCTCGCAGGAAAGAACGGCTACATACCGCTCAGCTTCGCCAAGAGTGCACGTCATCTCAATGGGCAGTGGACCGGATACTCGGAGGCGTCCGTGGCCGGGGGACACCGGCCGGATCGAGCGAATTGGCGTGTGTGCCGTGAGGTATTCGTCGCCGACACCGACGAGGAAGCACGCCGCTTGGTCACCGAAGGCTTCATGGGGCACTTCTACGACAAGGTGATGATCGACGTCTATCAGCGCGGCGGCGAATCGTTGGCCCCTGGAGTGGCACCCGGAGACGTGACGGCCGAACTCCTCGCCCGTGACGTATGGCTCGTCGGATCTCCTGAAACCGTTGCCGAACGGATCATCGGCGAGTTCGAGCAGTCCGGCGGCTTCGGCACCCTGGTCGCGTTCGACTTCGACTACCGGTCCAATCCCGACGCCTACCGCCATTCTCTCGACCTGTTGATCAATGAGGTCGGACCCCGAGTTGCCCATCTTTCGTTGGAGGACAAATGATTTCGCTTCAGTTGCACGGTGAACAGGATTTGCGACTCGAGGATGTGCAGGTTGCAGAGGTCGGCAAGGGGGATGTGAAGATCAAGGTGGCGTACAACGGAATCTGTGGCAGTGACCTGCACTTCTACTACGCAGCCTCGCGGAGTGGATGGTCTCGTCCTCGCAATATCGGGCACGAGATCTCCGGCGTCGTGGCCGAGGTGGGCTCTGACGTCAGTGATGTGTCGGTCGGAGATCGTGTGTCCGTCTATCCGATCGACAGCTGCGGTTCTTGCGTCCAGTGTGTCGATGGCCACCCGGTTCTGTGCGAGGTGCTGGACCGATCGGTCTCCACTGTCGGCTGTGGGTCTCCGATCGGTGGAATGGGCGAATACTGCGTCGTGCCGAATCATTTGATCATTCCACTGCCGGATGGGCTGTCGCTGGCCCAAGGTGCATTGGTCGAGCCGATTGCAGTCGCGGCAACGGCAGTCGAACGTGCCCAGCTCAAAGCGGACAGCGTCGTCGTGGTGTCCGGAGGCGGCCCGATCGGTATCGGTGCCGTCCTGTCGCTCGAGGCCATGGGAATCACCAACTTCGTCGTATCCGAACCCTCCGAAGCGCGCCGGGCAGCGCTGACGAACTTGACGTCCGCCCGTGTCATCGATCCGACGTCCGAGGATCTTCCGGCCATCGTCCGGGAGCTCAGTGGAGGTCGAGGAGCCGACGTCGTGCTCGAATGTGCAGGCGCTGGAGCTGCGTTCGATGCTGCCCTTGCGATCGTGCGCAAGCGCGGAAAGATCGTGATGATCGGCCTGTTCGAGAAGCCGTACCAGTTGCTCCCCAATGGTATTGCCCTCAATGAGATTTCGATCGTCGGGCACAACGGATCTACCCAGGATGTGTTTCGGACGGTCATGCGGTGGATGGAGGAAGGAAAGATCCCGACCGATTCATGGGTGACCTACGTGCCGCTCGCCGAGTCGGTCGAAGGTGGATTCGAGCCGCTTCGACGAGGAGAAGAGATCAAGGTTCTCGTCGACATAGCCGGTTCGTCGAGCGAAGAGTAGGGCGGAGCCGTCATGCCGCTTCCCGAATCACTGGACGCGATCACCGGGGACACCGACTCGCGCGCCCTGAGGGGCACCTATGGGTGCTTCCCTTCCGGCGTCATCGCTCTCGCGTCGATGAGGGGAGGTGCTCCGGTGGGTCTGGCGGCCAGTTCCTTCACTTCGATCTCGGTGTCGCCGCCGATCGTCATGGTATCCGTGCAGTCCACGTCGACCACGTGGCCGTTGTTGGCCGATCGACCGGCGCTGGGATTGTCGGTGCTGAGTTCGCACCAGGGAGCACAATGCCGCCAGCTGGCCGGCCCGAGTGCCGACAGATTCTCCGGCGTGGCCTGGACGAGCACGGAAGCAGGAGCCGTACTGCTCGACGATGCGCTGGCGTGGTTGGTGTGCTCGATCGATCGGGTCATCCGTGCCGGCGACCACGAGATCGTGCTGCTTCGCGTGCACCAGCATGCGGCCGAGTCGGGTGCACCACTAGTGTTCCACGGGAGCATTTTTCGCAGTCTGACGGCGATCTCGTGATAGCCGACTTCAGGCCCGCTTCCGCGGGACTCGGGCTGGTCGCCCGCGCAACTGCGGAGCTCGGCGAAGGGCGTCCGGTCGTCGTTGTCGACCGGAGCCTGCACGCCGGGCTCGGAGCTGCAGTTGTGCTGCTCGCAGCTGAACTCGCGACGCCGCATTGGACGTCCTGGATCATCGGTCACACCTCGGGCCTGCTGTTTGCGCCGCTGGCGTCCTCGCGGGCCGATGAATTGGGCCTTCCGCCGATGGTCGAGACGCATATTTGGCAGACCCTGGGCTCGACCGTAGCTGTGGACGCCGCCTCCGGAATCGGTACCGGAATCAGCGCAGTCGATCGAAGCCGTACGGCGAGGGTCCTTGCCGATCCCTCGTCCACAGCGCAGAGCCTCATTAGGCCCGGCCACGTCATTCCGGTTCGCGCGGATCCTCGCGGCGTTCTCGGTCGCACAGGCTTCGCCGAGGCCGGGGTCGACCTGTGCACATCGGCCGGCCTTCAGCCTGTCGCCCTATTGTCCGACCTCGTCAACGACGACGGTTCGCTCTGTACCCCGGCCGAAGCTTGCGAGTTCGCCAGCCGGATGGCAGTTGCCCTGGTCGAAGTCGACGACGTGTTCCTTCATCAGCTTTACAGAGGCAGTGCCCAACCGAACCGACTGTCGGCCAGTGCATCCGGCAAGCGTTGTATCGCCGGAACCAAGTACGCCGAGCGGACCTATAGTGACGCAGTCATCGGCAGTGAGCACACTGCCTTGACTATCGACGACGGCTCGCGCTCGGCCTACTTTGTCCACGTGGAATGCGAACACGTGGATGTATTCGACCGCATCGCCTGCGGCTGTGAGGCGAGTCTGTCTCAGTCTCTGGCGTCTGTTGCCTGCGACGGGGGAGCGCTCGTGTACCTGCGCCGAGGTATTAACGGGAAACGTATCGACACGCGGTTCTACACGACTGCGTTCGACGCCATTCGAGTTGACCTGCAAGAACATTCCTTGACTTCCAGTCCGGCAACGACCTCGTGGGTATGGTCGGAAAAATCGAACAATTGATGAGGATCTCTTGAACACAACACATCCCGTGCGTTCGATCCGGCTCGACTCGGAGTCCACGTGGATCCCGCGAACGATCAACGGAAAGCATCTGGGCGACAACGTCTTTTTGACGACGGTAGCCGAGGATGGCGTCAAATCGACGGCATGGAGACACGAACCGGACGCGCCGCTCCCGTACGAGCTACCCAACGCAGGCGAGCATTTCTACATCCTCGACGGCGAAGCGGTGATCACACCGGCGGACGGTGACGCGATCACGGTGTCAGCTGGTGACATGGTATTCGTGCCCAAGGGCTTCATCGGAGTCTGGGAAACCACCCGCGCACTGACCAAGTTCTCGGTGACCGTCTGATCCCCACCACCACGATATCGGAAAGCGATCGAAACGCATATCTCGAAATACCCCGACTGGGTGTTCTCAGTATCAACAGGACAACGAAAGGTCCGGTGACGGTACCGACGTGGTTCGAGCACATCGACGGGGCGCTTCGATTCACTTTGGGCGGGAGTAGCTATCGCGCCACAGTCCTCCGTGCGGCCACTTGCGCCACGTTGCTCGTGCACAACATGCTCACCCGTATTCGTATCTGATGTCCGAAGGCCGGTCGAAATCCGCAATCGGTCGATCGATGATGCGCACCGAATGGCCGCGAGATACATCGGAACCGAAGCGGCAGACCACTATGTGCTCGGAATCAAGAAGGACGGGCTCATCGCAACCCTGACGCCCGAGCAGTGGTTCTCGGTACCGCGAACTGGTGCTGCGAACTCCGAGCCGATCCTGCGATGAACCGTCCGGCACCCTTCTCCTGATCTTTGCACCGCGGATCGTAGAGGACGGCGCTGACGCGGATAGCCCTCGGCCGCCAGTCCGATGTCGCGGCCACACTGTAACTCTCCGAGTCGGTCTCGCCCGGATCTCAGGGTCTGGGCGCGTCGATCTTCTGCGAGATGCTCAGAGCCGTACCCCGTATCGGCTTCGCAGGGAATACAGAAGGCCCAGGCGGTGGTCACCGTCGTGCGCGCCGCGCTTTGGACCAAGTCGATCATCGACCCCGCGTCCCAGCCGACATCGTGCTGGAGATACCGAGATAGCGAAACTTGTGAGCACACCGCGCTCTGACGAGCGCGAGGCTTGACATGTGAGCGGATCATCTGCATGATCCACCTCACATGCATTTGAGCGTCCTGCGTCACAAGTGAGCGCGAATGAGACTCGGTGAGCCTCATTACGCGAACGGTAGCGGGATCTCGACGGGTCTGGACCACAAGCACGGAGATGGATCATGACAACGAAGACTGGTGTGCCGTCGACGATGACGGCAAGTGTGCTGCGTGCGCTGGGCGACATCGCACTCGAGGAACGCCCCGTATCCAGCTGCGCGCCTGACGAAGTGCTGGTCGAGGTCGCAAGCGTCGGTGTCTGCGGGTCGGACACGCACTACTATCAGCACGGTCGAATCGGCGACTACGTCGTAAACGGTCCGTTGGTGCTGGGGCACGAGGTGAGTGGCCGGATCGTTGCGATCGGATCGCAGGTGGATCCGGCCAGGATGGGCGAGCGGGTCGCGATCGAGCCGCAGCGCCCCTGCCGCACCTGCGCATTCTGCCGCGAAGGGGCGTACAACCTCTGCGCGAAAATGCAGTTCTATGCCACCCCGCCGATCGACGGTGCGTTCTGCGAATACGTCGTGATCCAGGACGACTTCGCCTACAGCGTCCCCGACACCATCAGCGACCATGCTGCTGCGTTGATGGAACCCTTGTCGGTGGGAATCGCCGCCGCTCAGAAGGGCGGAATCAAGGTCGGTGACACCGTGCTGATCGCGGGAGGCGGGCCGATCGGTGTCATCTGCGCTCAGGTTGCCCTCGCGTTCGGTGCCGCCGACGTCGTGGTTGCCGATATCGACGCCGGTCGTCGTGAGCTCGCGACAAAATACGGAGCGCGCGTCGTCGACCCCACCTCCGAATCCACCGAAAGTCTCGCAGCGCACGTCTTCATCGATGCGTCAGGCGCGACGCAGGCCATCACGAACGGATTGCGCTCGCTTCGTTCGGGAGGTACGGCTGTGTTGGTCGGGAGCGCAGACACGATCCCGTTGTCTGTGCCGGACATCGCGATGCGCGAGATCAACGTCACCGGGACCTTCCGGTACACCAACACCTGGCCGATCGCGCGGTCTCTGCTGCTTTCCGGCCAGGTCGATCTGGATTCGCTCGTCACGCACGTGTACGGCATCGAACAGGTCGAGCAGGCACTGACCGCGCGGGACGGCGGTCTCAAGCGCATCGTGGTGCCGTCGATCCGACGCGTCGACGATCCTGCGGTGGGAGGTCCGGCATGACCGGGTCGCTGCTGTCGGTGACGGGCATCGCCAAGTCATTCCCTGGGGTGAAGGCGCTCGACGGTGTCTCCTTCGATGTTCGGCCCGGCACCGTGCATGCCTTGTGCGGGGAGAACGGAGCAGGAAAATCCACCTTGATGAAGATCATCAACGGGATCTACCAGCCCGACGCCGGAACGATCTCCATCCGCGGCGAGAAGGTACAGATCAAGAGTCCGATCGAGGCCCGCGCCCACGGCATCGCGATGATCGCGCAGGAGCTCAACTACGTTCCGGACATCACCATCGCCGAGAACTTCTTCCTCGGGCGGCTGCCGCGTCGGGTCGGCCGAGTGGACTGGTCGTTCATACGCAAGGAAACCACCCGCATCTTGCGCGACGAGGGCCTGACCTACTCGCCGAATCGACGCATGAGCAGTTTGACGGTGTCCGAGATCCAGATGCTCGAAATTCTGCGAGCGGTGTACCACAGCGCCGAAATCCTTATCATGGATGAACCGACTTCGGCCATCGCACATCGCGAGGTGGAGTCGTTGTTCCGCAAGATCCGTGCGCTGCGCGAACAGGGTAAGTCGATCATCTACATCTCCCACAAGATGGACGAGGTGTTCGAGCTCGCCGACGACATCACCGTGCTGCGGGACGGTGCCGTCGTCGAAACTCAGGAAGCCTCGGCGATCGACCTGCACGGCGTCATCGCACAGATGGTTGGACGCGACCTCGATCACCAGCAGTATCCGAAAGATCATGTCCAGATCGGCAAGACGATGTTCAAGGCCACCGGTCTCTCGCGCCAGCACATGTTCACCGGTATCGACCTCGAAATCAGAGCAGGTGAGATCGTCGGACTCGCGGGACTGATCGGGGCGGGACGCAGCGAGGTCATCCGCTCGATCTTCGGCCTCGATCCGCTCGATTCGGGAACGGTCGAGGTCGATGGCGACGTGGTCGCGTTGAGCACACCGAAAAAGGCCATCGATCACGGTGTTGCGATGCTCTCCGAGGATCGACGGCTCGTCGGCATCGTTCCGCAGCTGAGTATCAAGAAGAACGCCACTCTGGCGACCATGAAGAAGGTCGTCCACGGCGGACGCACGCATCGCCGAGCCGAAGAAGAATTGGTTCGTGAGTACTTCGACAAGATGAACGTGAAGGCACCGAGCACGGAGACCCGAATCGACACGCTCAGCGGCGGCAACCAGCAGAAAGTACTGCTGGCCCGGTGCATGATCGCAAACCCGAAGATTCTGCTGCTCGACGAGCCGACCCGTGGAATCGACATCGGCGCGAAGTTCGAGATCTACAAGATCATGAACGATCTTGCCCGGCGAGGTTGCGCGATATTGATGATCTCTTCCGAGCTGCCGGAGCTGATCGGAATGTGCGACCGGATCTACGTCATGTCCGCCGGTCGATTGACCGGCGAGCTCGCGCGGGGCCACTACGACCAGGAAACCATTCTGAAGTACGCCATGAACGAAAACGAGGTGGCCTGAGCCATGTTGGCCAAACTGAAGGCATTCGACGCAAGTCGCTACTCCATCTTCATCATCCTGGTCGCGGTGTGTGTTGCCGCGAGCATGCTCAATCCCAACTTCATCGGCACCGACAACGTATTGAACGTGCTTCGCCAGGTCGCGGTCATCACGATTCTGGCCTACGGCGCCATGGTGCTGATCATCGGCAAGATGATCGACCTGTCCGCGGGGGCTGTCATGGCGTTTGCCGGCGTGGTGTCGATCATGGTCTACAAGTCATCCGGCAGCCTGCTGCTGGCGCTGATCGCGGGCATTCTCGTCGGTGTCGCCTGCAACATGGTCAGCGCTTTTCTCGTTGCGACACTGAAGACACCCGCGTTCATCGTCACCCTCGGCATGATGATGGTCGCGCGCGGTGCCGTCCTGCAGCTGACCGCCGGACAGAACGTCCTCGAGCTCGATCGGTTCGTCATCTTCGGCCAGGGGACCCTCGGGTGGCTACCGATCCCGACGTTGTTTCTGATCGTGGTCACCGCCGTGGTCTGGTATCTGATGACCCAGACCCGGTTCGGGCGGTCGGTGTACGCGGTCGGTGGCAACGAGGAAGCTGCGCGCGCAGCCGGCATCGCCGTTGACCGCGCCAAGTACAAGGCGTTCGCCCTCAACGGAGTACTCGTCGGATTGGCCGGCGTCATATTCATGTCTCGAGTCAACGCTGGATTACCCAATGCGGGAGTCGGGTACGAGTTGCAGGCCATCACAGCCCCGATCATCGGTGGCACCAGTTTCTCCGGCGGAGTCGGCACCACCTTCGGCACGCTCGCCGGTGCCCTCATCGTCGGCGTCCTGAGCAACATCATGAACCTCACCGGCGTCGGGTCTTACATTCAGCAGATCGTGATGGGTCTGATCATCGTGGTCGCCGTCGCCTACGACGTGTTCAGCAAGCGGGGCAAGAAGACCACCGTGATACTCACACCGCCCGATTCGACCGAGCACACCCAGAACCCCACCTCGACGCAGAAGACACCGATACCGCCGGCGGCATCCCGAGCGACCCGGCCCTGACCTCACCCGCGATGTGGAAAGAAGCTCGATGAAGAATTTCTTGCGTAAGCACCGGCTTGCCGCCATCACGGCCGTTGCGGCTGTAGGGCTGTCGGGATGCTCGATCACCATCGGCAACCCGGTTGCCGATCCTCCCGGTCCCTGTCAGCCTCAGGACAGCTACCGCGTGGCGTATGTTGCTCGGGCACAGGTCGATTCGTTTGCTGCCTGGTTGGCCAACGAGATGAAAGGCGAAGCCGAGAAGTATCCGGACATCTCGCTCGACGTCTTCGACGGCCAAGCCGACGACGAAGTCGAGAACCGCATGATCGAAAACGCGATCGCCAACAAGTACGACGCGATCATCGTCCAGGCGAACAACGGTGAGGCACAACGACCGTACATCGAGGCATCGGCCGAACGTGGGATCGTCACCATCACGACGAACCCGAAGGTCGATGGCATCGACGGTGCGTCCTCGGTCGACTCCAACCCCTATGACCAAGGTGCCGTCGTAGCGCAGCAGGCGCTGACAAAGATCCCGCAGGGAGCCAAAGTCGTCGTGCTCGACGGCCCGGGCGGCAACTATCACAGCATCCAGCGACGCCAAGCCTGGCAGACGGAGTTCTTCGACAAGCGGCCGGACGTCACGGTTGTCGCAGAGAACATCGCGAACTGGAACAAGGACGAAGGTCTTCGCCTGATGGAGGACTGGTCGCTGTCCAACCCCCAGATCGATGCCATCGTCTCGATGAACGACAACATGGCCACCGGCGCACTCGAGGCGGTCAAGGGCAAGCCCGCTTTCGAGAACATCCTGTCTTTCGGTGTGGATGGAACACCCGAAGCGGCGATGCTCGTCGCGAACGGCGATATGACCGCCACTGCTCTGCAGAACGCAATCGAACTGGCGCAGCTCAACATGAAATCTGTGCACGAACTGCTCAGCTGCGAGAAGGACACCCTGGACGTCACCATCGGGAATCCACTGATCATGCAGGACAACGCGTCCGAGTTCGTCGACATGTATCGCGACGCGGGTCTGGTCGACAACTGACCGGTCCGTCTGCCCGACGAGTTGGCGACGTTCCGACGAGCTAGCTCGAGATATCGAAGTACCGAGAGGACCAGACATGGGTGTCGTTGCTGGAGTAGACAGTTCGACGCAATCGTGCAAAGTGGAGCTTCGCGACCTGGACGACGGCTCCCTGCTGGGGCGCGGTTCGGCACCGCATCCTCCGGCGTTCGCGCCGTGCAGCGAGCAGTCGCCGGTCGATTGGTGGACTGCATTCGAAAGAGCGTTCGGCATTGCCGTCACGGCGGCAGGAATAGCTGCTGATGACGTCACCGCACTGTCTGTCGCAGCGCAGTGTCACGGTCTGGTTGCGCTCGCGGACGACGATTCGGTGATCCGGCCGGCGAAGTTGTGGAACGACACCACCTCGGCGCCTCAGCTGAATCACTTACGCGAGTCGATCGGTGAACAGGCGTGGATAGCGGCGGTCGGGTCGCTGCCGACGGCAGCGTTCACCCTGAGCAAGATCGCCTGGCTGCGCGAGGTGGAACCCGCCGCGTTCGACCGCCTGGCACGGATCTGCCTGCCTCACGACTGGCTCACCCGTGAGCTGACGGGTGCCCACGTCACCGACAGATCCGAGGCATCGGGAACCGGCTATTACAGCACTGCGCGGGGCCGGTATCTCCTCGAGTATCTGCAGCTGATCGACCCGAACACGGAGTGGGCGAACGCAGTGCCGCGAGTTCTCGGGCCGGACGACGCCGCAGGCACCGCGTCCACGGTTGCCGCACGCCGTCTGGGAGTGCGTCCGGAGGCTCTCGTCGGAGCGGGCGGCGGAGATCAGCATGCCGCTGCTCTCGGACTTGCCGTCGAACCCGGCGATGTGGTCTATTCCATCGGCACCTCGGGCGTCGTCTACACGGTCTCACCCGACCCCGTGTTCGACCGTACCGGAACGGTCGACGGCGTCGCCGACATGGCTGGGGGCTACCTTCCCCTGGTCTCGACGCTCAACGCCGCGCGTGTAACCGACTGGGCGCAAGGAATTCTCGGGGTCGATCACGCCGGGGCTTCGACGATGGCACTGGCCGCAGAATTCGGCCGTGCGCCTGTTCTCGCCGCATTCTTCGACGGCGAGCGCAAGCCCAATCGTCCCGATGCCACCGCCACACTCGGTGCACTGACCGCGGCCACCACTCGTGAGGACATCGCGCGGGCTGCCTTCGAGGGGGTGCTCATGGGTCTTGTTCGTGGTCAACACAGCATGAACTCGGCTGGTGTCGCCACCGACGGCCGCGTCGTCATCACCGGCGGCGGGTCACGATCGCCCGCGTACCGCCAAATTCTCGCCGATCTGACCGGGCGAGAAGTAACGGTGGCAGACCCGGTCGACGCGGATGAGGCTACTGCGCGTGGTGCGGCAATCCAGGCCGCGGCGGTGGCCACAGGAGGTGCCGTCATCGACGTCCGACGTGCCTGGGCCCCGCGCAGCCACGTGGTGGCGGAACCGGCCGCCCATAGCGAGGACACCCGGCGGGAACTTTTCGAGCGTTACATGCGCGTCGCGGATTGGGATGGACTCGACGTCACGTCCCGGTCGTCGACTTCGGGGCCGTTCGCTCGATCCAACGGGCCGAGTCCGACGTGAGTGCACTCCCACGGCCAGGGGGCAGTCGAGCTCTGGAGTTCAATGTCGTTCTGGCCGAACGGTTTTCCGTGACCGATGGTGCCGAGCTTGCGGGCAGTCTGTTCGCCGTTCCCGAACGCGAGCGTGCTGCTGCCGCTGCGATGTTGAGCGACCGCGGGATCTGGATTCACGCGGACGTGTTTCCCGACGCCGACATGGGCGTGAGCCTGGACCTGATCACCCGAATGGTCGACGACGGAATCGGACCGGTCGACGTACACCTACTATCCGTCGGTGCTCTCGATGCCCTGGACGTGGTGTGCCGGCCCGGCATCGCCCGCGTCACGTTGCCTTTCGAGGGCATCGGCGACGTCGAATCCTCTGCGTGGCGGGTGCGGACTGCGGGTGCCCGTCCATGGCTGGCCGTGTCACCGGGGACGCCGTTCGACGACTATCGGCAGCAACTCCAGTACGTCGACGGAGTGCTGGTGATGCTCATCGAACCCGGCACCAAAAACTCGGCCGACCTGACGCAACTGACCAAACTCGAGCGAAGTCGACAGAATTGCACTACCGGAGTCGACGGTGGAGTCGATGAGGAAAACCTTGGACGCATCCTGGCCGCGGGGACCGAGTACGTCGTCATCGGCCGTCGACTGTTCACGAACCCGAAGTGCCGAACAGAGGGAGAGCGACTGTGAATTCACTCGGCCTGGTGGGCGACGAGATCAGCCACACGCTGAAATCCATCGAACCCGAGGCGGTCGTCGCGCTCACTGAGGCGTTCGCCGACCGTGGACGCAGGTGGTTCGTCTCCGGTCAGGGGCGGTCTCGTCTGGTGGCAAGTATGACGGCGATGCGCCTGATGCACGTGGGTTTCGACGTGCACGTGACCGGCGAGGTGACCGCCCCGGCCATCGCGGCAGGGGACTCTCTGATGATGCTGTCGGCATCGGGTGCGACCCCGGTTTCCGTGCACTTGGCCCAACGTGCCGCTGACGTCGGTGCACGCGTTCTGGCGCTGACCACTCGGCCGGACAGTGAACTTGCCGGTGTCGCCGACATCGTCGTTGCGATAGCGGCCGATCGCAGTCGCCAGTTCGGCGGTTCGTTGTTCGAGCAGGCCGCTTTGCTACTGCTAGACGCGCTGGTTCTCGAGCTCACCGAAGACGACCCGACATCCTTCGAGCGCATGCGCGCACGCCACACCAATCTGGAGTAGATCGACTCATCGTGCTCGTCTGGCTCGTCTGTCGTCTATGATGCTCATGTGAGCGAACAGCGGGGGAGCGCAGATTCTGTGAGGCCAGGGCCGAACGACCTTCTGCAGCAGGCTCTCGTCGCTCGACGGTACTACCTCGAAGGACGAACCCGCGTACAGATCGCCGACGAGTTCGGTGTTTCGCGATTCAAGGTCGCCAGGCTACTCGACGACGCACTGGCGACCGGAATGGTCGAAATCACGGTTCACACGCCGGATTCGATCGATGTGGAACTGTCCGCCGCGCTCAAGCGCCAGTATGGGCTCGAGCACGCCTACGTGGTGTCGTCGAAGTCGCCGAACACGGCCGACCGTGTGGACGCCGTGGCCAGGGCGACCGCAGACCTACTGGCCTCGATAATTTCGGCCGACCACGTACTCGGCGTCGACTGTGGACGAACGCTGTCTCACGTAGCCGGTCACCTGAACACCCTTGCTTCGTGCGACATCGTGCAGTTGACCGGCTCGGCCGGTGCGATCACCGCTAATTCTGCCGAACTCGCCCGTCGCATGGCCGAAATCGGCGGCGGGCAATGCTGGTCGATGTATGCACCGCTCGTGGCACCTGACGAGCGGACGGCGACCGCATTGAGCCGTGATCGTCAGATCGAGCTCACGCTCGCGAAACATGAATCGATCACTCATGCGATTGTCTCTGTGGGCAGCTGGCAGCCGGGCGCTTCGCAAGTGTACGACTCCCTCGTCGGGGACGAGGCGGCTGCTCTGCGACGCGATGGTGTGACGGCGGAAACGTGCGCGCTACTCGTGGACCGAAATGGCAAGCGAATCAAAGTAATCGACGATCGCAGAATCGGCATCGGCGAAAGCACTCTGCGTGCGATCCCGACAGTGATCGCGATCGCGGCAGGGCGAGAGAAGACGGATTCGACGCGCGCCGTTCTGGCGTCACGTCTGGTGACATCAATCGTCACCGACACAGAGATTGCGGCGGCCTGCCTCTCGCGCTGAGCGTTGACCCCGGAGCCGACGGATACCTCAGCTGCGGCCCACTCCGAGACGAGATCGGAGCTTGTGCAGGGGACCGGTGCGGCTGCGGTTCGTGTCGAGCCCGCGGGCTACGACGGTCTCGAAGAGCTTCGGGGTACGAGCGTCGAGCAGTCGTTGTACCGCGGGAATGCGGGTCAGTTCGTTGGTTGCTCTCAACGCCAGAACTGCGGCGGAGACGGCGATCTCGGCTGGCCGATCCGGTTCGACGCCTAGAGCGTGTCTCCCAAATTTGAGAGGTGCTGTCAGCGATGATATTTCGATGACGCGCGTGGGAGTGATCAGTGACGAGTTCTGGGAGATCGTCGAGCCAGTGATACCCACCGACGTGGGAAAACGTGGGCGGCGGTTCGCCGAGCACCGGCGAATTCTGGAGGGCATCGCATACCGATTCCGTACCGGGTGTCCGTGGCGAGATCTGCCGGAGGACTTCGGTCCGTGGCAGACGGTGTGGAAACGCCACCACCGATGGTCCTTCGATGGCACCTACGACGAGATGCTTGCCGCGGTGGCCGAGGTGTTCGGTCTCGACCCGGAAGAACTCGACGGCGATATCGGGGCGGTGCTCTCGATCGACTCGACCAGCGTCCGGGCGCATCAGCATGCGGCCGGTGCGCGAGCCGACACTCTCACAGGGGGCCTTGTCGAATTACAAGAAATCCGTCGACGAACCCGCTGACCACGCGTTGGGTCGATCTCGCGGAGGATTCACCACGAAGATCCATGCACTGACCGACCTGACGTGCTCGCCGGTGACGATGCTGCTGACCGGTGGGCAAGCCGGGGACAATCCACAGTTGGTGCCGTTGCTCGATGCCCACCGAGCTGCCGGTGGGGACCAGGACTACCGATTGCTCGCCGACAAGGCGTACACCCATCCCAGTACCCGCACCGAACTGCGTCGCCGCAAGATCAAACACACCATTCCCGAGCGCAGCGACCAGAAGCAGCGACGGGCCGACAAGGGGTCCGCCGGTGGTCGTCCACCGGGTTTCGATCCGACGATGTACAAGCACCGCAACACCGTCGAGCGTGGCTTCGGGCGGCTCAAACAGTGGCGTGGTGTGGCCACTCGATATGACAAGTACGCCATGACATTCCTCGGGGGCGTTGTCCTGTGCGCGGCAGTTCTGCACTCCCGCAACCACAACCACCGCCCGGCGATGAAAACGAAAACGGACCCAATTTAAGAGACACGCTCTAGGTCGGTTGCGACATCTCTGCCCGGCAGCGTCCCGACGTGTTGCTCGCGGAGGAACCGGCGAACTAGGGCTGCATGAATTCTTCGAGGCATCCGCAGTTCCCGTAGCCCGGCGAGTCCGTCGATCATGTCGTGGGTGATCTGGCGGGAGTCCGTGCCCGGCGCGTACAGGTACTGATGCATACGTTCGGCCAACCTGAACTCTTCCTCGGGGGTGTTGCCGAGCAGTTCGGCGTTCGCCCCTTCGAGCCTTGTTATCCAGCGCCACATCAGGTTGAAGCTGGCCTCCTCTTCGGCGGTTGCCAGACCACCGACGGAGCGAATGATCTCGACTCGGTACGTGCCGAAGATGTGGGCACAGGACGCGGTCGCGAGTTGGCTGATCGGGGCACCCTCGGTGTAGTCCCAGCGGCCACCGCGCTCGATTCCGAGTCGAATCATTGTGTGCATCAAGCGAATTCGTACCCAATGCTCCCAGCTTGCACCGCCTGGACGCATCCCGTCGACGTCGAGAGCCCCGATGAATCCTCTCGCGGTTTCCCAGTAGCGACGACGGAACACCATACCCGGGTCGGTGAGCGTCCGGTGCTACCCATCACCGTCGCGGTCGCCGGGTCGATATAGGTGAATGCCAGCCCGCCATGAAACCCCAGGAGCATGCCCAACGGATTGCGGTTGCCCATCCGTGCGCCTGATTTCATGAGGTCGAAGTCGGCCCATTCCGGGACCGATTCGACGTCTGCGAAGAAGGCGACCGCGGCGGGCAAACCGCTCGTCTCCTGCGAGCGAGCCGAGAGGAACAGGTCACCTCCCATGAGTTTGCGCTCACGCATATCCGAAATCAGATCCTCGGCCAGCGGGTCGCCTACGTGCCCCCATGCCTCGATGTCGACCGCATCGGGTGCAGTGCCACTGACATGGCCCGGCGTCCGGGCGAGCGCGGTGACGCGCGCTATCCGTGCTGTCATGTCGGGGTTCGTCAGGGTGGGAACCGTGGTCATGAAGAATCCCGTCGTGGAGTGAGCCGAGTAGTGAGCGCCACCGATCACAGGATATATAGCGACTGCTATTTCGGTTGTCAATGGGACAGTACAGGCTCTGGCTGCGCACCGTAAACCCGTCACTCGGTGTGAATCCAGATCACCTTCTCGCGGCTCCATTGGCGCATTGCCGCGAAGGATTTTTCGGAACCGCCGAAACCGGACTGCTTCCATCCGCGAAAAGGTGTGGTGATGTCGCCTTCGCTGTAGTCGTTGACCGACACGACCCCGGCATCGATTCCGCGGGCGAGTCGCATCGCCGTATCGATGTCGCGACTCCAGACCGATGCCGCCAGGCCGTAGATGGTGTCGTTGGCTCGCTCGATGGCGTCGGATTCGGACTCGAATGTCTCGATGGTCACCACCGGACCGAACACTTCCTCCCGCAGAATTCGGGCGTCGGTGGGAACGTCGACGAGCACCGTCGGTGGGTAGAAGTGACCACCGGAATTCGTTCGGACGAACCGTCCACCGGTCAGCAGGCGGGCCCCTGCCTCGATCGCCTCGTCCACGATCGAGCCGACTCGATGCGCCGCTATCGCATCGATGAGTGGTCCGACCTGAGTCGTGGGCAGTGACGGATCGCCGATCGTCATACGTTGTGCCGCATCGACGAATCGTGCGGTCAACTCATCGGAGATACTCCTGTGCAATAGGATTCGTGATCCCGCGGTGCAATTCTCGCCCATGGTCAAGAAGGCCGATTCGATCATGGTGTCTATCAACCGGTCGCCGAACGTCAGGGCATCGGGCATGACTATCTGCGGATTCTTCCCGCCCATTTCCAGGGTGACTCGCTTGAAATTGCTCTGTGCGGCAGCGCAGAGGATCGACCTGCCGGTTGCAGTCGATCCAGTGAACGAGAGTGCATCGACGCCGTGGTGCCGTGCCAAGGCATCACCGGCGACTGCGCCGGTGCCGGTGATTACCGTCAGTACGTCATCGGGGAGCGCGGCCTCCCTCGCGAGCCGTGCAACGTGCAACATCGAATGCGGTGTTGCTTCAGCAGGTTTGACGACCAAGGAGTTTCCGGCTGCCAGTGCAGGGGCAAACTTCCAGGCCGCCATGGCGAGCGGATAGTTCCAGGGAAGTATGGCGGCACCGACACCGATCGGTTGGCCGATCGCCAATCCCATAGAGTGCGGCCCCGACGGCGAGACCGCGCCGTAGAACTTGTCCGTGCCTTCAGCGAACCAGCGCACCGCCTCGATCGCCGACGGCACGTCGTTCTCCCGACATTCGGTGATCGGTTTGCCTGCATCACGGCACTCCATCTGAGCCAACTCTTCGCCGTCGCGTTCCATCAGGTCGGCCAGACGCATCAGCACCCGGGCTCGATCGCGTGGACTTCGGTGCGACCACGCTCCGCGGTCGAATGCCTTTCGTGCGCGGAGCACGATCGCGTCGACGTCCTCGGCGGTGGCGTCGGGAACCTCGCCGACCGATGATCCGTCGGCAGGATCGACTATCTGTAGGGTCGCTCCGGCATGTCGATTCATTGTGGTCATCACTGCTCACGATCTGCTGAGGGTGCATCGGGAGGGGATGCGGTTCGAGGGGTCAACTTCGTCAAGTTTATCGGTGGACCCACTGCATTCGGCAGGGATCAGCAGGCCGCGCGAGGGGCGTCAGCGGCCACACCGTTTCGGTGCTCGCCGCTCAGGTCGGCGAGGTTCGACGCACTATGGTTCGAAGTTCGGACGGGGTCACGGAGAACCATCGCGCAATCGCTCGACGCAGCGTGCGCTCATCGGAAAACCCCACTTGCCTGGCAATCTCGCGAAACGTCGTGGTATCGCGGCGCTGGAGAAGTTGTTCGACCCGGGTGCGACGGATTCCGTCGACCAGCGATTCGAACGTCGTGTCGCACTCGGCCAGCCTCCGACGAAGTGTCCGTGAGCTCATGTTGCGGCGCTGTGCGCACTGTTCGAGGGTGGGAACCGAAGGAAGCGCCTGACCGATGGACACTTCGAGTCCTTCGAGTAGATCCTGCTGAACCGTTCGAGACGCCGATGCGGCCTCGACCATCATCAGGGCCGCCGCGCAGGTCCATCGGTCGCGGCCGGGCATCGGCGTAAGGGATCGACTGCGCGAGTACAGGATCCGATTGACCGGGGCCCCGAATGTAACCGAGCAGCCGAACACTGCGGCGTAGTCCGCAGAATGCGGAGGTGGGGGGAATCTCAAGGACACACTGGCCGGTGTGCAGTGAGAACCGATCGCGCTCCGCACGACCGACACCACGCTGGACAGTCCTTCGTCGACGAGGAAGATGCCGACGTCGGGCGCGATTCCTGGATCGGGAAGTGACACCTCCAGCGCCAGATCGTGGCCATGCTCGTGCTGGGTCCACCTGACCATGGCACCGGTTGCGTTTTGATACCGAACCCCAACCGACACAGCCTCTTCGAGGGTCTGACTGGTGAGCAGGGCCAGTCCGACCACACCCCACGACGTGGCCTGCTGCGCAGTGCCGACGGACAGGCCCAACCCCGAATCGCCGGTGGCAGCGATGGCGTCGTGGATCACCGAGCTGCCCTGGCGATAGGAGGTGCGTAGGTCCACGGCGTCGAGCACCGAGGAGGTCAGGCCGACGGCGTCGAGGGCAGGTTGCAGATCGAACCCGCGTCGCTCGAGTACGAGTGCAAGGTAGCGCAGGATGCTCGGCGGAATCGTGGCCGAGGTGCTACGACTGATTCCGCTTCGGTCTTCGGGACCTGCGTCCGGGTACATGCCCGGCAGGCTACACCCGCTCGGCCATCGTTGTGGCCGGGCAAGACCGGTAGCTGTCCCGGTAGGTCCTGGTTGCCCGTGTTCCTCGTCGTTAGCGTGGCAATACCGGACACCTACCCGTGACAACACCTCGCCAGCAGAAGGAACTGCCATGTCGCTCGCTTCAGCCGAACTTCCGGATACTCCGAGTAAAGGAGCCACGGTGTTGGTCATCGGGGCCGGCCCCGCGGGTCTTGCCGCTGCCCGAGCGTTGGGCGCGCGGGGGTTGCGTTACGACCATGTCGAGAGGTATGCCGATATCGGAGGGTTGTGGGACATTGCGCGCACCGACGGGCCGCTGTACAGCTCGGCGCATTTCAACTCGAGTCGAACCCTGTCGGCTTACAACGACTTTCCGTTCGACGATACCCTGCCCGACTATCCCCGGCACGATCAGGTTCTCGACTATCTGCGGGCTTTCGCCGCGCGTCACGATCTGGTCGACCGAATTCGGTTCGGGGTATCCGTCGAATCGATCGAGAAGGCTTCGGATGGGACGTGGACTGCCGCGTTCGACGACTCGACTTCGGCGTCGTATTCCGCGGTCGTGTGCTCCTCGGGCTCCCAGTGGACTGCCAATATGCCCGATATTCCCGGACGCTTCACGGGTGACGTTCGGCATGCGATGACGTACCGGGATCCTGCCGAGCTGCGCGGCAAGCGGGTACTGGTGGTCGGGGCGGGCGCGTCCGGTTGCGATATTGCGACCGACGCTGCACACCACGGTGACGGGGCGGCCATCAGTATGCGACGGGGATACTGGTTCATTCCCAAGCACGTGTTGGGTGTCCCGGCGGATGTATTCGGCTCCAGCGGTCCGCATCTACCGATATGGTTGCAGCAGAGAGTGTTTCCTCTTCTACTGCGGTTTCTTCAAGGCGATCTGACCAGACTCGGCCTGCAGAAGCCCGACCATAAGATCTTCGAGGTGCATCCGACTGTCAATTCCACTGTGGTGCATCATCTTCAGCATGGTGACCTGACGGCATATCCCGCGATCGCTTCGGCGTCGGGCCGAACCGTGTCGTTCGTCGATGGAAGGTCGGCCGAGTTCGATCTCATCCTCTGCGCGACCGGCTACCGCCACACCATCGACTACGCCCAGAAGTACTTCGGGAACCAGCAGCATCCGGATCTGTATCTGTCCACATTTTCCCGCGTACACCACAATCTCTTCGGAGTCGGCTTCGTGGAAACGAATTCGAGCGCATTTCCACTGTTCGACACCATGGCGCAGATGGTCGCCGGCTACCTCGACGATCAGGTCAGGCGTCCTGCCGAGGCGCGGAAGATGGCGGACCTGATCCGCACCGACCGTCCCGACCTCAGTGGTGGGATTCGCTTCGATGCAGCACCTCGCCACGTCGGCTATGTCGACAGTGCACCGCTGCATGCCTATTTGGACCGGTTGATGCACTCTATGGGCTGGGGTTCGGAGGCGCACCGACACGCTCCCCGGTAGTTCGGATTCGGGCCCGTGGTCTGCGAGAGGGCGGTACCGGGAGGGCCGGGGTTGACCCGAGAATCCTTCCGCGCTACGCTACCAACCATCTAGTAGGTAGATACGCGAGTGGGAGATGCGCAATGAGTCAATTCGAGAATCGCAAGTTGCTGGTCGTCGGTGGAACCAGTGGTATCGGCCTGGAGACGGCTCTGATGGTGGCGCAGCAGGGCGGGAGCGTCGTCATCGTCGGGAGCCAGGCGACCAAAGCCGAGGATGCGCGCGCGCAGTTGGAGCGGGTTGCAACGGCAGGCAAGATGTTTGCGCTGACCGCTGATCTGCATTCTGCCGAGAGTGTGCGGACGCTGATCGAAACGTTGCGGAATGAGCACGGTGACATCGACATGCTGGTCAACTCGGCAGGCATCTTCTACCCGGTGTCGTTTCTCGAGCACACCGAGAAGGACTACGACGCCTTCCTGAGTATCAACAAGGCCTTCTTCTTCATCACTCGTCATATCGCCGAGTCGTTGGTGGAGCAGGGCAAGCCCGGATCCATCGTGAACGTCACTGCTACCGCTGCCAAGCAGGCCATCGAAACCGTCCAGGCAACGTCATACTCCATGGCCAAGATCGGCCTCGAGGCCATGACGAAGCATGTGGCAATGGAACTGGCAAAAGATAAGATTCGCGTCAATGCAGTGGCACCGGCAATCGTCGAGACCAGAATTTTCGAGCGGTTCATCCCCGGCGACAAGCTCGACGATGCAATGGCCGAATTTCATAGTCTTCATCCGATCGGCCGGAACGGTACCACCGAGGATGTCGCCAACACTATCGTATTCTTGTTGTCCGACAAGACTTCCTGGGTCACCGGTGCCGTCTGGGATGTCGACGGCGGCATGATGGCCGGACGGATGCTCGCGAAGTAGATCGCGACACGCGATACAGCTCGACATTTTCGACTCAGTCAGTATACCAATCCAGAAAAGAGACGTGATATGACGAACGAATGGCAAGACCGACTCAAGGGTCTGATCAAGAGCACCGGTGGTTTCAAGAAAGCGGCACCTGAGGTGGCCCATGCTTTCCATGCGTTCGAGGAGGCGACGCGGGCGAGTGACGTGCTCGACGCCAAGACGCACGAGCTGATTTCGCTGGCCGTGGCCGTGACCACTCGATGTGACGGGTGTATCACCGCGCATGCCTTGGCTGCGAAGAAGGCCGGGGCAACCGAGGCGGAGGTCGCTGCGGCACTGGGAACTGCGATATCACTCAATGCCGGTGCAGCGTATGTGTATTCATCGAAGGCCCTCGACGCTTTCCAGTCGCTGTGACCGCGGCATCGCAGGCGACGCCGGCCTAGAGATCGTTTGATTGGTTCGTCTTCGAGCGGGCGTAGTAGGTCCGGCTTCGACTGGGCGCGATGCACAGGTCGGAACCGATCAGGGAAGAATGGTGGCATGTCCGTCTCGAACACCCGTGATGCGCTCATCGAATCGACCGAACAGCTGATCAGGTCGCGAGGTTACTCGGCGTTCAGCTACGCCGATTTGGAGAAGCAGGTCGGGATACGCAAGGCAAGCATCCATTACCACTTCCCGACGAAAGAAGATCTCGGCGTCTGTGTGGTGGAGACGTACCTCGAGCGGTTGCAGGCCGACCTTGCTGCGTTCGATGCCGCCGGTGCCGACGCACTGACGCGGCTCGGGGCCTTTGCCGAGGCTTTCACTCAGGCCAGGGCCTCGAGTCAGCTGCCTCTGTGCGGGGCGTTGGCGTCGGAAATGACGCTGCTGCCCGGCCGGATGCAGGCACTGACGACAACGTATCTCGAGACGCAGGCCCGCTGGATCGAGAAGACGATCGTGACAGGCATAGCCGACGGGGACATCCCTCCGATCGGCGACGTGGAACAGCGCACCTTCGAGATACTGAGTCTGCTCGAAGGCGCGAGCTTCGTGAGTTGGGGGCTCGGTGCCCGGCACGACGTCGACTCGGTTGCGATCGAGCGGGTTCTGGGCATCGACCCGTCGAAGGCAAACAAGCAATAGCAGGTCTCGACCGCGCCGGGCGAGCGTGTCAGCTCGTTTTCGTCTACGTCGATCCCACCGGCATCGATACTGCAGCCACAAGCGTGCCGATTTCGGCAATGACCGCATCACGGGCCTCATACGCGCTCGGGATACGGTCCGCGAAGTCGATCCATCCATGGGTGAGGCGCGGAAATGGCAGGTAGTGCGTGCGAACTCCGCTCTCGATCAGACGTTGCGCATACTTCTCACCTTCGCTGCAGAGCGGGTCGAACCCCGCCGTCGTGACGAGAGTCGGCGGCGCACTGCGCAGATCTTCGGAGAGCAAGGGTGCAAGCCGTCGGTCGACCGAATGCGTGCCTGCATACGAGTTCCAGAAGTAGTGCATTTCGCTGAGGTCGAGCCCGTAGCCGTCGAGGGGGCCGGGCCCCGGCCGGTCTTGATCGGGAGCTGCCAGTGCCGGATAGATGAGGGCTTGCGCGTCGACCGGGCATCCCGCGTCCACACGGACCTGGGAGACCGCCGCAGCGAGGTTTCCACCGGCGCTGTCACCGGCAACCACAATCCGATGCGACAGATTCTGCAGGTATTCGACCACGGACAGGCAATCGTCAAGTGCAGCGGGGAAAGGATGCTCGGGCGCAAGACGATAGTCCACCGACACGACATGCAGCCGCAGCTGGGATGCCACTGCGCGAGTGAATCGGTCGGTACCCTCCGGGCTTCCGGTGACCCAGCCCCCTCCGTGGAAGTAGACCAGAACCAGGCCCGGGTCGGACTCGACCGACGGAAGATACTGCCGAACCGCGACCTCGCATGTCGCCGGGAGCACTTCGTCGGTGATCACCCCGTCGAAATCCGGTGCAGGGTCCCGAAAATAGTCGATGTAGTCGGCGTAGTCCGCGCGCATGGCCGATAGGTCCCTGCTGCCGCCGTCGGACCCGCGAATCACTTCGAAGACGGCAGCGAGATCGGGTTCAGGAGTCTCGGTCATCGCGGTGCACCGACCGCGGCATCGCTGGGGGTCTCGCTGTTCGAGAGCCGTGTATTCGACAGCGTGGTGGTGATCCGGGTGAACGCCGAACTCGCGGCTTCGACAACATCGATGACCTTGTGATAGTTACTGGGGAAGATTCGCGCCACCAGATCGGGAATCTTGGCACTCGCTCCGATCAGCACGCGGGGGCGACGTCGCGCGACCCCGTCCATGATCGTGCTGGCTGCAGTCTCGGCGCTGATCGTCAGGATGCTCTCGAACTCCAGGCTGGCGCGCCGCGCCGCCGCTGCTTCCTCGGTGGTCATCAACGACCCAATTCGAGCCTGCCGTGCAATGTTGGTCTTGATGCCGCCCGGATGTACGCAGGTGACACCGACTTCGGTCCCGGCAAGCTCGGCTCGGAGTCCTTCGGTAAACCCACGGATGCCGAATTTGCTTGTAGCGTAGGGAATATTTTGGGCGGGCGCAACAAGTCCGAATACGCTCGAGACGTTGACGATGTGCGAACCGGGGTTCGACAGCAGGCGGGGCAGCAGCGCGCGGGTAAGCAGAATGGGTGCACCCAGATTGATGTCGATCAGCCAGTCGAATTCTTCCTCGCTGATCTGCTCGAATGCGCCGGTCATTGCGACGCCGGCATTGTTCACCAGCAGTGAAAGTTCGGTGAATTCGACGGCCAGCTTGTCTCCGAGTTCACGGGTGGCCGCGCGATCGGAAAGGTCGACTGTGAACAGGGAGACCGTGCTTCGAGGGCACTGGGTGCTGACGATCGACGACGTGTCCGCGAGGCCAGCCGAGTCCCGGTCCAGAAGAACCAGGTTCATCCCGCGCCCCGCGAGTGCTCGCGCCAACTCGCGGCCTATTCCACTCGCTGCACCGGTAATCACAGCGGTGCCGGAGAAGTCGAATTCACGCATGAGAGTGTCCTTTTCGTGGGGTAGATGGGGCCGGTACCGAAGCGAGTGGCGAGGATATGGAGGTGATGCGCTTTCCGAACAGCAGCTCCGTCTCCTCGTCCAGTTCCGATCTGAACATTTTGAGGTCGCGGAGATAGTTCTGGTGGAGCCGCCATGGCGTGCGATCGCCTTGACGCGGGAATGCCTCGACGGCTCTCTGCACGTATCCGGACTTCAAGTCCACGAACGCGCTTCCGATGGAAACCGAGGGCTTGATGGGGACCACGTAGTCGACGTCGCGGTCGGACAGGTGGTCGAGCATGGCGGCGATGCGTGCGCTGACGAGATCGGCCTTCAAGGTCCACGAGTTGTTGGTGTATCCCATCACCAGATTGAAGTTCGGCACACCCGAGAGCATCATTCCCTTGAACACCACGGTGTCGGGCAGGTCGACCTTCTCGCCGTCGACGGTCAGCTCGATACCACCGATCGGGAGCATGGTCAGGCCGGTGGCGCTGACGACGATGTCGGCTTCGATCAGTCGGCCGGATTCGGTCCGCACACCGGTGGCCTCGAAGCAGCCGACCGAATCGGTGACGATGTCGGCCTTTCCGCTCTCGATGCAGTCGAACAGGTCGCCGTCGGGTACCACACAGACTCGTTGATCCCACGGGTCGTAGGGGGGTGCGAAGTCCACGTCGACGGGGTAGTCCGGGCCGAGGCGTTTGACGGTGTCACGTCGGATGAGCCACCGGGAGATGGCCGGAAACTTCTTCGAAAGTTCGTAAGACACAACGTTCCCGACCACGTATTTCCAGAACAGGATCTTGCGACCCAGCTGCGGGGAGAGTAGCGCGGTGATCCTTTCGCTGAACGGGTCGACGGCAGGTACGGACACGATGTACGTCGGGGTCCGCTGCAGCATGGTGACGTGTTCGGCGTCCCGCGCGAGGTTCGGCACCAGGGTGATCGCGGTGGCACCGCTTCCGATAACCACGACCTTCTTGCCGGACCAGTCCAGGTCTGTCGGCCAGAACTGAGGTGTGACCATAGTTCCGTCGAATGTGTTCTCGCCCTCGAACGAGGGGCGGTGACCGTTGTCGTGGTCGTAGTATCCGGCGCACGCAGAGAGCCACCGACACCGAAAATACACGACGGCACCATCGGCGGCGCGTATCGCGGTGACGTCCCAGCGTGCCGTGCTGCTGTCCCAAGACGCGCCGATCACCTTGTGACCGTATCGAATCCGTTCCGCGACCCCGTATTCCGCAGCGGTGTCGCGAAGGTAGTCCAGGATGTCCGATCCGTCAGCGATCGTCCGATGTCCGGCCCATGGCCGGAACGAGTAGCCAAAGGTGAACATGTCGGAATCTGACCGAATCCCCGGGTAGCGAAACAGGTCCCAGGTTCCACCGAGGTCCGCGCGAGCCTCCAGTATTACGTAGGTGCGTTCGGGGCGATCCATCGTCATGTGGCAGGCGGCACCGATTCCGGAGAGGCCTGCTCCGATGATCACCATGTCGAGGTCGACGGGATCGTCGTCGTTCGGTCGAGATTGTCCTATCACGGGCGTTGTCCGTTCGTAGATGTTGTCGTTATTGGGCAGGCGGTGGGCGCGTGAGATCCCGGCGATCTATTGGGTCCAGACGTCCGAGACGTAGCGGCCGTCTGCGCGGAGCAGCTCGACGCGCTCGCGGGCTCGGTGCGTATCGAGTCCAGCATGGTCCGAGAAGATCTGCGTTAGAGCAAGATCCACTCCGACGCCGACCCGGGATCCATCACCGCAGACACGAATCTGGCATCCGGCATCCACCATTGCCAGAATTTCTGCACCTTCGGCAATCATCCTGTCCTGGACGAAACGCTGTCCGTCCACCGGATCCATGGCGAACGTCGGACGCATACTCACTACGCCCTCCGCCTCCGCCTTCTCCAGTTCCTCTCGGTGCAGGTAGTCGACCTCGGGATGGTCACAGCCGAAATACGCGAGCAGTGGAGCTGCGCTTCGCGCGGCAAGTCGGTCCTGGATCACGCCGCGGAAGGGCGCCAGGCCGGTTCCAGCGGACACCACGATGGCGGGCGCATCGGCTGTCAGGCGGAACCCGTCGCTGCACGGAATCACTCGCGCCGCGATGGTCTCGGAAGCCCTGAGCGATGACAGCCAATTCGACGCCGTGCCTCGATAGTTCGATCCCCGCTCCGGCGCTCGATGCGGTGCGTCGAGCGCGGACACCATGAGATCGACGACACCGGGGCTGACGGAGGGCGACGACGAGATGGAGTATCGCCTCGGGCGAAGCTCCGGCAACAGTCCGAGGAACACCTCGAGGGGCAGATCTATCGATTCGAATCGCTCCAGCAGATCGAGTGCACTCGTTCCGGTACGAACGACCTGATTATCGAACTCCTCGGCGTCCAGACCTGCGAGCGCACGCAAGGCCGCTTTCTCGGGAGGGCAGCTGCAGGCATCGGCCAGGGTGGTGATGGTAGCGAGCGATGCCGAATCCTGTAGCTCCACGGTGTCTTTCAGAATCTCTCGGAGCGAGGTGACACGGTTCCGAGGAAGGTGTGCACCACCACCGCGTCCGGTCAGTCGCACTGGGTTGTCCAACTCGACCGTGAATCTCTTCGCGACTCGCTCGACGTTTGCATCGAGATTTCGGGGAAGTATCGCTATGTGGTCAGCTGTGCGATAGGTCGTCCCCTCGGGGAGTGCGAGCCGAATGTGCTTCTTCGATCGTCCCAGGTGGTGATCCATGTCGACCAGTTCGGTGCAGTCGAGAACGGTCATGGTGTCCAGTCGGACGTGTCGCGGAGAGTGTGCCGGAGGCGTCTGGCCGAGGGCGTCCTCCAGGGCGAGCTCGGCGTCGTCCGACGGGGCAGCGGTGGCCGTGGTTCCGATGGTGTCCCACAATGCACCCACCCATCGCTCGACGGTACCGGTGAATTCTCCTGCCACGTCGGCTTGCCCGCGTGGATGCACGCGAGTGGCCCCTGCCGCTGCGAGGCGGGCGTCGACGAGAGTCGGGATATGTTGGTAGGTGGCAGCCCAATTACTGTCACCCACACCGAGAACCGCGAATCCGACACCGTCGAGGGCTCGGTCGTCGAGTCCCTGTACCCACTGGACGAACTGGGTGGCATCGTCGGTGGGGCGACCGTTGTAGGACGATGCGACGACGACCAGCAGTGTTCCCGGATCGAGTGCATCGACGATCTCGTCGAGAGGATGCAGGGTGACGTCCATGCCGAGTTCGGTTGCCGTGGTGGTCAGTTCACTGGCGATCCGCGACGAGGTGCCCAGATTCGAGCCGTGTGCAACGACGAGTGTCCGGTAGTGATCGAGTTGTGGGCGGGTAATCTGCGGTTCGATTTCTGCCACCGGTGCGGTGGCCGGGGCCGCGGCCGGCCGGTGTCGGTCGGATGCCTGCCGGCGAATCGGAACGAGGGTGAAGCCTTCCGGCTTGATGGTGAGCGTCATGCCGATCTTCAGTTGGTAGTTGGTGCGATCGTCGAGCCGGAATCGGTGGATCAACATGCCCAGCACCAGCGTTGCCTCGTGCAGTGCGAACTGTCTGCCGATACATGCACGTTCACCGTTTCCGAACGGTTTGTAGACGTGCACCGGACGCCGCGCGACCTGCTCCGGTGAGAAGCGTTCAGGATCGAACGAGTCGACGTTGTCACCCCATGCGGGCACTCGGTGCAGGGCGGGTGTCAGGATCGTCATTGCTTCATCGGTGTGCAGGGCGTACTTGCCGCCCACTACGGTGTCCTCGAGTGGTTGTACTGCGTATCCGGGCGCGGTGGGCCACAGGCGAAGCGCCTCGTTGAGAATCTGGCGTACGTACGTCAGTTTGCCGACATCGGAGTAGGTCGGGTCGATGTCGTCGCCGGTTCCCCACAGTAGATCGACTTCCTGCTGTGCCCGCGAGAGCACCGCGGGGTTCTTGGCGAGGTAGTACAGCGCGAAAGAGAGTGCCCCGCCGGTTGTTTCGTGACCTGCGATCAAGAAGGTCATGACTTGATTGCGAACGTTATCGTCGTCCAACATAGTTCCGGTCCGCGGATCGACCGAGTTCAGCATTCGACCGAGAAGATCGTCGGTTCGAGTCGGATCGTCCACCCGTCGTTGCTCGACGATGTCCTTGATCAGGTCTGTCATCAATCGGATGTCGGCGGCATACTGGGCATTCTTCCGCTTCGTGAAGCGGTTGACGATGTCCGGGAGCTCATTGGTGGCCTGGGCATGATTCAACGCACGCATCATCGACGCAATGAAGGGGTGCGGTTCCGGACGGTCGAACGAGGCGAAGTCGTAGCCGAATCCACACATTCCGATCGTGTCGAACGTCAGTCGAGTCATGTCTGTCGGAACGTCGGTCGAGTACTGCGCTATCGCGTGCCGGTCCCAGCTGGCCAGCAGGCTGCGAGCGGCCGCGACCATCGTGGAGTGATACCCGCGCATGGCGTCGAGCGAGAACGCAGGCATCAGGATGTCGTGTGCCAGCTGCCAGTTCGGTTCTTCGTTGAATGCCGTGAAAAGGCCGTCGCCGCCGAGGTCGCGCAGTCGAAGTAGGTCGGAAGGTATGCATTTGACGAATCGATCGGTGTTGGAGAGTTCGGCGACAATATCGGGATCGGACACCAAGATCATGTCGTTACCGAAGACGGACAGATTGAACACGGGTCCGAGGGTGCGGGACTCTTTCATCAGGTGCAGCATCGCGTCGGCACCGCGGGGCAGAGACAGTGCATGCCCGAAGTACGGCAGGCGACGACGTTGCGGTACTGGGACGGTGTTCGGGATCGGGCGGTGCGCTCCCATGTGGACTCCTCGTATCGGATGCGACCCTCGCGGGTGACCTTGAACATACATCGAGTTGTTCGAACGACAAGGTCGATCGACAATCTTTTAACAAATTCTCAATATTCGGTCGTCGAGACGGTATCGGCGGACCGCGAGCGGGTCGGGCACCCGTTCGGAGGGTGCTTCGGCCGGGTGCGCAGCCCGGGCATTGGAGTCCGTCTACGATCGGCCCATGGCACACGTGAGCGTCGAGGAACGGAGACCGCAGCTCGTCAGTGCTGCGATCGCTCTGATGAAACGCGAAGGAGCGCATGCGGCGAGTACCCGTGCGGTTGCCGCCGAGCTGGGTGTCGCGCAGGCCACGGTCCACTATGTCTTCGGCAGTAAAGAGGAGATGTACCGTGCCGTGATCATGAAACTCACCGACGATCTCGTGGCCTACGTGCAGGCCGTCGACGTCCCCGAGTTTCCGGATTTCGAACAATGCTTGGCGGTTCTGGTCAACCGACTGTGGCAGTCTCTGCTCGACGACCCGTACGCGCACCTGTTGCTCACCGAGCTGTCGGTCCTGGCGCTCCGCTCGCCGACGTTGAAGGCGCTCGTAGAAGATCACAGGATGGTCGTCGACCATGTCACCGGCTCGTTGATCAGGACGACAGCCGGCCGCGCCGGGGTCGAGCTACTCAACGATCCGATCCTGGTGGCGCAGTTCTTTCTCGCAGGATTCGATGGAATGACCCAGCAGCACCTTGCCGCACCGCACCCCGAGGCCGAGAGGTGGCGAGTCGAGAGCCTGATTTCCGCAACGACTGTCTTGGCAATCGGTACACCGTTGCAGCGGAGCGTTCCGTCCGTCCGAGAGGCCGATCCGCTGACGTAGGAGGCTTTGCCTGCGGCGCCTACGGAGGTCGGTGATGATTTGCGGGGATCGAACTGCGCCAGCGGTTACGCTACGGCGAAAGCTGATCCGACAAAGCTGCGGTCAGTGCAGTTGCTTCTGCTGTGCGGAGCAGGGTCACCGCTCGGGCGTGCGACAAGACGCCGGTTCCAGTGTCATCGACCGACAGGGTGGGGCACGACGACGTGGACTTGCCCACCAGACACGGTTCCGCCGACCGATCACCGTGAATGCCCATTAGGGTCCCTCGGGAATTGTCGTCGGCATTTGGGACGCCTTGAACCGTGGAGATTGGTCCTGGTATCCCATATCCCGGCTGGTAGCTGTTCCGATCGGCAACACCGGAACCTGCATTTCGGTCCGAATCGGGTCTTGCCCGGCGGGTTCGACGTGATGTCCAGAGACCGTGCCGTAGCGCTCCCGAAGGCCGACGACCTGGCGAAGCACCGCCCGCAGCGCAGGGTTTGTGCTGTCCTTCCGCCACGCGGCGAGCATGTTCACGCCGGGAGCGGAATCGCGGAGCTGTATGAACATCAGGTGCGGATCGGTGACATTGTCCGCTACTGAAGCAAGAGTCAGGTGGCACCCCACTTCTGCGGATACCAGAGCGAGGGCGGTCTGGGTGTCGGGTGCGATCTGAACGACGTCGGGGACGAAACCGTGCGCGTCGGCCAATCGGCGTAGTCGATCGGGGAGTACTGATCCTTCGTGCAATGGCAACGACACGAAGTGTTCCTGTGCCAGCTGTTCGATTCCGATGTGTCGTGCATCGGCCAGAGGATGCGTGTCGGCGAACGCGACAACGAGGTGGTCGGGCATCACGACCTGGGACTCGACGGTGGACGGAATGACGTCCCATCTACCGAGCGCAATGTCGGTGTCCCCGCTCAGAAGTCTCTTCATGGCTGGCTGGGCGAAGTTCTGGCTCGAGAGTTCGAGTTCGATACCCGGGTGCTGTGACCGAACGAGCCGAGCCAGTCTCGCGACCATGCGGTGTGTCGACACACCCGCGAACGCGATCCGCACGAGTCCGGTCTCGCCACCGTCGGCCGATACGACCGCGTTCTCAGCAGTGCGCATCGCTTCGAGCACCGCCCGGGCGGGATCTATCAAGGCCTTACCGCTGGCAGTCAATTTCACCGAACGGGTGTTGCGGTCGAACAGGGTGGCACCGAGATGCTTCTCGAGCTGCTTGATGGTGCGACTCAACGGCGGCTGCGCGACGTGCAGACGCGCAGCCGCACGTCCGAAGTGGAGCTCTTCGGCCACGGCGAGGAACGCGCGAAGCTGTTCGACGTCCACTCGAGCTCCTTTGTTGCCGAAATTGGTAAAACAGAAGTACCAATTAAGTATTGGACTGATGGTAATGCGGTAACCGATAGTTGTCCCATGGATACGCTGAACCCCGATGTACCGGATGACGTCTTCGCGGACATGCTGAAGCAGATCTCCCACTTCGTGCGGTCGCGTGTCGTGCCGCGTGAACTCGAGATCATGAACACCGATTCGATTCCCGACGATCTGCGGAAACAGTCCGCCGAAATGGGACTGTTCGGCTACGCCATTCCGCAGGAGTGGGGCGGGCTCGGTCTCAATCTGATTCAGGACGTCGAGTTCGCGATGGAACTGGGCTATACCTCGTTGTCGCTGCGATCGATGTTCGGCACCAACAACGGGATCGCCGGGCAGGTGCTCGTGGGCTTCGGTACCGAGGAGCAGAAGGCGAAATGGTTGCCGGGCATGGCAGCCGGCGACATCGTCGCCTCCTTCGCATTGACCGAGGACGGGGCCGGATCCAATCCGGCAGGCCTGAAGACCACTGCGAAGGTGGACGGCACCGGGTGGGTCATCAACGGGAGTAAGCGATACATCACCAATGCTCCGATCGCGAACATGTTCGTCGTTTTCGCCAAGCTGGATCCGAAACCGGAGAGCGGCAACGGTATCGCGGTATTCCTGGTTCCCGCCGACACCGCGGGAATCGAGGTGGGCGTCAAGGATGCGAAGATGGGCCAGCAGGGCTCCGGAACCGCTGATGTGACGTTCACCGACGTGCGGATCGAGGCCGATGCGTTGGTCGGTGGCAACGGCGATGCAGGAGTGGAGCCTGCGGAACGACCCATGATCGATATCGGGTACAAGGCGGCGATGACGTCGTTGGCGCGCGGACGGGTACATATTGCCGCCATTGCCGTCGGTCAGGCGCAGCGCGCGCTGGACGAATCCGTGTCTTACGCCGCGGCGTCCACTCAAGGAGGAGAACCGATCGGCAACTTCCAATTGGTGCAGGCCATGATCGCCGATCAGCAGGTCGGTGTCATGGCGGGGCGAGCGATGGTTCGTGAGGCCGCGCGGGCGTGGGTGCAGGAAACCGATCGGCGTATCGCCCCGTCTGCGGTGAAGCTGTTCTGCACCGAAATGGTGGGTAAAGTCGCCGATCTGGCCGTCCAGATCCACGGCGGTGCCGGATACATGCGAGAGGTCCCCGTCGAGCGCATTTACCGTGATGTGCGGCTTCTTCGGCTGTACGAGGGCACCAGCGAGATCCAACGGTTGATCGTCGGCGGCGGCCTGATCCGCGCCGAACAGAAACGCAACTCGTGAACGCACCACTCGAAGGCTTCACCGTTGTCGCGATAGAGCAGGCCGTCGCAGCGCCGCTCGCCACCCGAAATCTCGCCGATCTGGGTGCTCGTGTCATCAAGGTCGAACGCACCGACGGTGGGGACCTGGCGCGGGGTTACGACCACGCGGTCCACGGCACCGGAGCGCACTTCGTGTGGCTCAACCGGGGCAAGGAATCACTTGCGGTAGATCTCAAGTCGGTGCAGGGACGCCAGATCGTTCGGGGACTCATCGACCGAGCCGACGTGTTCGTGCAGAACCTTGCCCCTGGTGCGGCAGAGCGTCTCGGCTTCGGTGCCGGCGAATTGCGGACTGCGAACCCGCAACTGGTAGTGGTGAACATGTCCGGGTTCGGCAGAGGTGGTCCTATGCAGGACCGGAAGTCCTACGACATGCTGATCCAGGCCGAATCGGGCTTGATTTCCATCACCGGAACTCCGGACGAGCCAGCCAAGACCGGAATACCCACCGCCGACATCGCCACCGGAATGTATTGTGCACAATCGGTTCTCGCGGCGTTGCTGCGGCGCGGACGAACCGGCGAGGGCGCGACCATCGATGTCTCCATGTTCGATTCGACCGTGGAGTGGATGGGCCACGCAATGTACACGCAGATGTACACCGGTGCGCAGCCTCAGCGCATGGGAGTCAGCCACAGTTCGATTGCGCCGTATGACGCTTATCCGACGCTCGATGGTCAAATCCTGATCGGTGTGCAGAACGACCGTGGCTGGCGAACGCTCGTCTCGGACGTACTGGGCGTCCCTGAGTTGGCGGACGACCTACGTTTTGCGACAAATGTTCTGCGCGTGCAGAACCGCTCGGAGTGCGACGCGGTCGTCGCCGCCCGCACATCGCTTTTCACGACCGTGGACCTGGACACGAAACTGGCGTCGGCCGGTATTCCTGCGGCACAGGTGAAGCAGATGGATCAGGTCGTTGCTCATCCTCAACTCGTCGAACGTGATCGGTGGCGCACGGTTGGTACCGAACACGCCACAGCGCAGGCGCTACTACCGCCGGCCACGTTCGCCGATCACGAAGCGCCGATGGGTGATGTTCCCGCGCTAGGCCAGCACACCCGCGCGTTGCTCATGGAATCCGGTAAAGACTCCGACGAAGCGGACCGCATGCTGAGCCAGGGAATTGCCGTGCAGAACTCAGCTTTCGATGCCGACTTCGCCCGATGAGAGTCGGCACCAACAGAGAACAGGACATCTCATGATTTCAGGACGTACAGCCGTCATCACCGGTGGCGCGCAGGGCATCGGTCTGGCCATCGCCACGATGTTCGCGGAGAACGGCGCAAATATCGTCATCGGTGATCTCGACGAATCGAAGGCGAAGGAAGCTGCAGATGCCCTGCCCTCCGCCGCAGTCGGCGTTCGCTGCAATGTCACCTCGGCCGACGATGTACAGGCCCTGGTAGACGCCGCCGTAGCGTCGTTCGGGTCGATCGACATCATGGTCAACAATGCGGGGATCACCCGTGACGCGACGATGCGGAAAATGACAGAGGAGCAGTTCGATCAGGTGATCGACGTGCACCTGAAGGGGTGCTGGAACGGCACGAGAATTGCTGCAGGCGTCATGCGCGAGAACGGTGGGGGATCGATCATCAACCTCTCGTCGATCTCGGCAAAGGTCGGTTTCATAGGGCAAAGCAACTACTCCGCGGCCAAGGCCGGGATTGTGGGACTGTCCAAGGCCGCGGCCAAAGAGGTTGCGCACCTCGGTGTTCGGGTCAACGTCATTCAGCCGGGACTGATCAAGACGGCGATGACCGAGGCCATGCCGCAGAAGGCGTGGGATCAGAAGATGTCGGAAATACCGATGCAGCGTGCGGGGGACCCGCGTGAGGTTGCCTCGGTGGCGTTGTTCTACGCGTCCGATCTGTCGTCGTACATGACCGGCACCGTCTCCGAGGTCACCGGCGGACGCTACATGTGACTGCGCAGCAGTACTCGGATGCCATGGTCGCTCATTGCGCCACCTCGACGGGCATCCATCTTGGCCCAATGCTGGATTCCAAGAGAGATTGGAGCAGCAGAATGGCTCAGGCAGTCATCGCCGCCTCGAAGCCGCGAGGTGAATGAACTTTCGGCGATGAACTCCGCCTCCACGAGTGGGCCGCCACCGTACATCGATTCGAAGATCCCGGCACAGCGATGCTCGCCGAATACCGTGGTCACCGCACCGAGCGAATGCGCAGGACCGCGAGCCCTCCGATGAAGGTGAGAATTCCGGACGTGGCGAACAATTCGACGAAACTTCCGTCGAACAAGTCGACCAGGCCGGCACCTAGCAGTGGGCAGATGGCGGGCGGGACGATCAGCGCGACGTTCATGACGCCGAGTTCCTTGCCGCTGTTTTCGGCGTCGGGAAGCACGTCCGCACCGAGCGCTTGATCGATTCCCATGTAGCAGCCGTAACCGGCTCCAATAATTGCCAGCGCCACGACTGTGGACCACAGGCTGTCGGACACCATCAGAAGTACGGCCGCGACGGATTGCAGAGCTGCGGAGCCGACGATGAACGGCTTGCGGCGACCGACGCGGTCGGACAACCAGCCGCAGACCATGGACACGGCGAGAACACTGGCGATGTATGCGACGGTGAGGAGGAGAAGGGCCGAGCCGGGGTCGGCGATCTTCAAGTCGTATTGCAGGAAGTAGATGAGCAGGCACGTACACAGTGAGTTTCCGAAGTTGACGGTGATCCGGCCGATCAGGGCCCACCGAAAGTCATGAAGTCGGAGCAACGCGAGCGGTGACAATGAGAGGTGAGCGGCGGTGGTGGATCGGGATACCGCCGCGGGTTCGGTTCCCGCCGAGAGAAAGAACGGGGCCGCGCACGCGCACAAGAACGCGGCGAGCAGGATATACGCCGAGTCCGCTGTCAATGCCAGAACGGCCACCGAGCCGAGGCCCACAATCAGGCCGAATGCCTGTGCCATGGACATCGCACCTGCCACGGTTCCGCGTTGCTCGTGTGGTACTCGGTCTTTGATCAGGGCGGTCAAGGCCGATGCGACGGCACAGAACCCGAACATCGCGGCGCACCACCACACCGCGATTCCTGTGGTTGATGTCTGGAATCCGAGACCGACCAACGCGCACGCGAACACCAGGGTCCCGATTGCGATCCACGGCCGACGTCGACCGAACCGGCCGGATGTCCGGTCGCTGAGGGCACCTGCCAAGGGAAGCCCGATGGCCATGCACACCGCGGCGAGGCCGGAGACAACACCGAAGTCGACCACACTGGCTTGCCAGCCGGTGCCGTCCGCCGACACCGGTTCACCGAGTGCTGCGGTCAGCTGAACCGGCAGAAGGTATTGAAACGGTGCCAGCTGTGCCATCCACACACCGGTCCACGCCAGCCCGAACAGAACCGACCACCGCGCGCTGACTCGACTCTGTCCCCCGGTCGCTGCCGTTCTGAACTGCTCACTCGTCGAGTGCCGCGCCGTCGGGTCGCTCATCGCCGCCCAACCGCGGGCCGTCGAACTGTCGAATCACGAAGGGTACCAACCGCTTCGATCAGTAGCCTCTGGGCTTCGCCTGCACTGGCACTTGCCTCCGCCAGCTCTAGCCAGCCGTGCACCAGGTGTGGGAACGGAAGGTAAGTCACCTTGATGTCGGCATCGACGAGGCGAGCTACATAGTGTGTTCCGTCAGTGCGCAAGGGATCGCATCCTGCGGTGGTCACCAGCGTGGGAGGAGCTGGAGTGGTGTCGGGAGTGTCGCGACGAGAGGACAATGCGCCGAGAAGGGACTCGAGAGAGTCGACGACTTGGTGGGCCGTCATGAACCCTTTGGCTGCTCCCACCGCAGCGAGCTCTCGGGCGTCGGACGCCGACGTTCCGAGGTTGGAGCCGTGGAACATAAACAAGGCGCTGAAGGTAGCCGACGGTGACGCCGCCTCCGTGTTTCGGCTGGGTGCCGCTTGCTTGGTTGCCGGTACCTGACGATCGGCACGTTTCCTGACACGTCTTGTTGCCACCGGGTACGCCGAGAGCGTGTCCGACGTAGGGGAGTGCGGTCCGTTCCGGGATCGGCCGTGAGGGAGTGTGGCGGACGCGATCGGGTGTGTGCAAGCGATTCATGGAAACTCCCTGCCGAGGTTGCTGTCGTTCGTGACGAACCTAACACCTATCCGTTCACATGACTATGTCAGTCGAACAAGTCTTAGGGTTTCCTCAGCACGCGATGAGGTTTGCCGCCCAGGGCCACCTAGAATGGGCGAATGGCACACGTACCCGCCGCTGAGCGACGCGAGCAGCTCGTACGGGCAGCAATCGAACTTTTGATGCGTAGTGGCCCAGCGGCGGGAAGCACGCGCGCGATCGCGAAGGAATTGGGGGTTCCCCAGGCAACGCTGCACTATGTGTTCGGGTCCAAGGAAGAGCTGTATCGGGCAGTCATCGTGCAATTGACCGACGAATTCCTTGGCTACGTTCGAGCAGTGGAGGTGCCTGCGGGCACCGACTTCGAGGACAGCATCGCAACATTGACAGCACGGCTGTGGCAGACGGTGCTCGATCAGCCGCGCAAGCATCAGCTGCTCGGTGAACTCGAAATGGTGGCCCTACGCTCGCCCCAAATGCGAGAGATCACGGCTGATCATCGACTGGAGATCGACCGAATCACGTCCGCGTTGATCGACGACACTGCCACGCATTTCGGAATTGTGCCGAAGGTCGACACGATCCGAATTGCCCGCTTTTACTTCGCGGCGCTCGATGGTCTGATCAATCAACATCTGACTGCGCCGAGTCCTGACGTGGAAGAATGGTGTTTGGCCAGAATTGTCGACAACGTCCGCCTGATGGTGGTTTCAGGTGCAGACACCACCGGGCGTCCGCTTGCTTGATACCACCCATGGGGCACTGTCCACTTTGGTCATCGACCACAGCACATCACCTCAGGCGGTGGATCGAGGCTGAATGATCGGCTACGCGAATTTTCGCGGCAGGCAGGTGGACGGAAACTGCCGAAGCGGTGCGAAATCAACCGACGGTCTACCCAGCACGCGGCCCGAGCACACGGCGGACGTCCTGCTTTGAAAATCGCGGGTTCATCGACAGTAGCGATCGCGACAAAGCGTCCGCCTCGCGCAGCAGCCATTCCACGATGTGTGTTTGGCGCTGTCCCGACATTCGAGGCTCGATGGACGACACGCTGAGCGCGGCCACGACGTCTCGGTTGGCTCCGAAGATGGGAACCGCGATGCCTACCGTGTCGGGAATGATGAGACCAGGGAAGCGTACGTACCCCGTATTTCTGGCGTCGACGATGAGGCCTTGCAGGGTAGCGGCGTCAGGCACCCGGTCGGTGGTGTTCGCACCACGGGTGAGGAGACCGAATTCATCATCATCGTCGTCCGACCAGGCCAGCAGCGCCAAGCTCCCCGCGCACGAACCGAGTGGTCTGCGGTCTCCGACCGCGGGATCCATGATGCGGACGGGGAAGGTGCCAATGGCTTGATCTATGCACAGAGCACGGTTCCCCACGCGAACCGACAGAAAGACGGTGTCACCGGTGAGCTCCGCAACTTTCGTCAGGTGAGGTTGCGCCAGGTCAACCAACCCGTGACGGTCCGAGGCCGTCATCCCGAAGCCGATGAACGGCACCCCAAGGTACAGGATGCCGCCCTCGTCTTCCTGTTCGAGCCAGCCAACATTCAGAAGCGTGTTCACTATGCGGTGCGCGGTTGTCTTGGACAGATTCGTAGCGGCCACGATGTCGACAAGTCGCGCTCCAGATGCGCCCGCGTCGGAGATTGCTTGAATGACTGTCGCTGCCCGTTCGACGCTGCGAATTCCGCCGCCGATGTCCTCGATGCCGTCCGATGCTCCGTCTACGCTCACTCCCGCATCATAGCGATCCACCGCTTCGTCGCTGCGACTGTTGGTGGGCATCTGTATTTTTCGATACCGAGATAGTTCGTGCGCAGAACTGGGGGACGGCGCCGGATCTCCTCTTCGATCGGTTCGATTCCCCACCCGGGTCCTGACGGGACTGTCATACGACCATTTTCGACCGTGGGAGTGCCGGTGAACAGATCGTCGTCGTAGGTGAGTCGGTCGACGTCGTGTTCCATGATCCGCAGGTTCGGTACTGCTGCGGCGAAGTGGGCGCTCATGGCTGTGGCCAGGTGGCTGTAAAAATTGTGCGGTGCGACGTTGACGTCGAAGGCTTCGGCGGTGTTGGCAATTTTCATCGATTGCCAAACTCCGTTCCACACCACGTCGACGATTCCGACGTCGATGGATTGTTTGGTCAGGTACGGAAGGAATTGACGGACGCCGAACAATGTCTCGCACGATGCAATCGGCATAGTGGCGTGCTGGCGGATCAGAGCCAGCGCATCCGGGTTGTACAGATCCAACTCCACCCAGAGCAGATCGAACTCTTCGAGGGCGCGTATCAGCCTGAGGTAGCCTTCGGTACGGGCGTTGAAGTTCAGGTCGATCAGTATCTCGATGTCGTCGCCGACTCCGCTCCGTAATGCATCCACATGTTTGACGACGTCACGAATCAGGGTTCGGTCGACGTTCAGTCCAGGCTCGTAAGGATTGCCGAATCCAGATCCCCATGATTTGGGGCCGTTCGGCCCGTACTGGAACATATTGGTCTTCACAGCCGTAAAACCGCGATCCCTCGCCTCCTGCCCGGTTGCGGTGACGCCGGCGAGATCGGAAACTTTCGAGCCGTAGTGGTTCGGGTGGCTGATCCGCCAGCTCGCGCAGTGCGACCAATAGACCTGAATGCTGTCCCGGTGCTTCCCGCCGAGCAGGTCGTAAACCGGGACACCCAGTATGCGTGCTTTGGCGTCGAGCATTGCGTTCTCGAGGGCACCGAAAACTTCTGCGGTCATACCGTACGGCGCCGGGCGAGCAGTAGCGGCCACGCGTGTGTAGACCTGCTCGTGGTTCATCACATCACCACCGATGAACATGGGCGCATATCGCTGGATCACTTCTGTCATTCCGCGAGGACCGAAATCTTCGTCGTACTCTGACCATCCCACCGTGCCGTCGGTAGTTGTGATCTTGAGAAAGTGGTAGTTCCGCCAACCGGCGTTGCATGACAGTGTCTCGATCGTTGCGATTTCACTGCCGTGTGATGAGCTGGGCACGTCGTCCTTCTTTCCAATTTCTAGTTTGAATTCGGTGTATTCACTGGGTATTTCGGTGTTCGGTCTTGCAGCACACGTACCACGTCGGAGACGGTGGTAGCGGTAGCATCGAGTAACGACTGGGCTGACAGATAGGCGATGTGGGGGGTCAGTACGGTGTTCGGTGCCGCCAAAAGTGGGTCGTCCGTCGGCAGTGGCTCGTGAGCGAACACATCGAGCGCGGCTCCGGCCAGGTGGCCTGCGTTCAAGGCAGCGATCAGTGCGGCTTCATCGATCAAACCTCCGCGTGAGACGTTGACCAAAACGGCACCCTTTTTGAATCGGGCCAAAGCGGAGGTGTCGATGATCTCCTTGGTGTGTTGATCGAGACCGATGTGCAAGGACACGATGTCCGAGGTGGACAGCAGTTCGTCGAGACTCAACGGTGTTGCTCCCGCGGCCGCCGCTGCGTCTTCGCGGCCAGGGCGCACGTGAGTAGCGATGCGAAAGCCGACGGTACTCGCGAGCCGAGCGAGTTCCTGCCCGCTTCGCCCGAAACCGATAATTCCCAACTGCATTGCGTGGGGGCGCTGCAATATCGAGGCGTATCGAGGGTGGGTCCACTGCCCGCGCCTCACCCGGTCGTCGAACTCACCGATGCGCCGGAGCAGATGCATAATCATCGCCAAGGTATGAACGGCAACGTCCTGGTAGTTGGTGTCGGGAGCGTTTGTGACCTGTATTCCCAACTCTGTGGCGGCGGCGATGTCGACCGTGTCCACACCGACGCCACCTCGTGCTACCACTCGCAGATTGGGGAGTGAACGCATCACGTGCTCGGTGATCGGTTCGGCCCCCATTGGTATGAGACCGACTGCGTCGGAACATATTCGAATGAGATCAGCTTCCGTGTGCGCGGCCACTTGTTCCAGGTGCGCGTTCGCATCGTTCAACAGTGCCTCGATGCCGGGAGCGAGTGAGTCGGGTATCGGATTCCCCAGCTGATAAACGCGGTGCATGTAAAGCTCCTGCCGTGGGAAAGATGCGCTGTCAGTAAGTGAAGGTGACTCGAGGTCCTGCGCCGAACCGTGTCCGACATGGCGTTACGGCACGTCCGTCTATGCCTTGGTGCGAGGACTCGGCGTCGGAGCCTCTATTACCTGGTCGGCGTTTCGGGTGCTGCGCGCCAGTTGGAGTTTGACCAGTGGCGTGTCCCCGGTGAACGGGGCCATCTCGTTTTAGAGTCTTGTTGCCCCTGAAGTGGGCGGATAGGACGATGGAGAACATGGCTGGACGGAAGCGCAACTCTGCCGAGGACATCGTGCGCAAACTGCGCCGTGCCGATGAGCTGACCGCTGCAGGCAAGACGCAAGAGGAGATCGCGGCGGAGCTCGAGGTGTCGGCGGCGACGTTGTACAACTGGCGGCGTCAGTACGGCGGGATGGACACCGATGCCGCGAAGGAACTCAAGGAGCTGCGCGAGCAGAACGGCAAGCTCAAACGCCTGCTCGCCGAGGCCGAGCTGGAGAAGGACGCACTGCGGGAGGTAGCGAAGGGAAAATTCTGAGCCCAGCCGCCAAGCGCCGCGCCGTCGACATGCTCGTCAACACCATGAGTCTGTCGAAACGTCTGGCGTGCAAAGCTGTTGGGCTTGCCCGCTCCACCTACGCACGAACACCGATCGCCGACACACCCGCGGATCCCGACGCGGCCCTGAGGGCGTCGCTGCGGACATACGCAGGCTCGCATCCACTGCACGGCTTCCGTCGCGCCTGGGCGCATCTGAGGCACGACCAGGGCATGTCGGTGAACAAGAAGAAGGTGCACCGGCTCTGGAAGGAGGAGGGTCTGCAGGTTCGGATCTATCATCCCCGCAAACGCGCCGGCATCAGCTCCTGCCCGCAGATCGAAGCCGATGCGCCGAAAGTGGTGTGGGCTATGGATTTTCAGTTCGACTCCACGGTGGATGGGAAAGCGATCAAGATCGCGTCGATGATCGACGAACACACCCGGCAGTCCCTGTTGAACATCGTGGAGCGCTCGATCACCGCGCAACGACTGACCGACGAGCTCGACAAGACGTTCGCGCTGTGGGACGGACCGCCGATGGTCCTGAGAATGGACAACGGTCCGGAGTTCATTTCGCATGTGCTGCAACAGTTCTGTCGCGACCGTGTCGGTATCTCCTACATCCCGCCGGGGACGCCGTGGAACAACGGACACATCGAATCGTTCAACAACCGACTACGGAAGGAGTGCCTGAACCGCAATCACTGGACGAGCCTTCTCGAAGCGAGGGTGGTGATCGAGGACTTCAAAGACGACCACAACCATCGACACCGGCACTCATCACTGGGCTACCTCACGCCGTCCGAGTACGCTGCCCAATGCACCCACAACCACCAACCGGTCGAGGGTTGCGAGATCGACTGAAATCAATCACACCGTGGCTCTAGAACACGGTGGCCCGACTATCGGGGACCTGCCACCAGCACTACGAGGAATCCTGAGGCGATCATGAAAAGGCCCGCGACAAGCATTCCGGGTTGATAGCTGCCGGTGACGTCTCTGAGGTAACCGGCGAGGTAAGGAGCGAAGAAGCCCGACAGATTGCCGATGGAGTTGATGACGCCAATTCCAGCCGCTGCGGCTGCGCCGGTAAGGAACGACGCGGGGATCTGCCAAAACACCGGAATACAGCAGAACATTCCGATGGCGGCGACGGTGATGCCTGCCATGACTGCGAACGGTGAGCCCAGTGCGAACGAGAAGGTGAGAGCGACGCCACCCACCAAGGCTGGAATCAGGACGTGATAGATGCGCTCGCCTCGAGCATCTGATCGCCGGCTCCAGTACAGCATGGCTGCAGTTGCGAATCCGTAGGGGATCGCCGACATCAGACCGATCTGCATTCCGCTGAGTGTCAGTCCGAACTGGCCCTCAAATCCTTTGATTGCTTGCGGTAGAAAGAATCCGACTGCGTAGATTCCGTATGCGATACCGAAGTAAACGAAGCTCAGGAGAAATACGCGTCCCGTGAATGCACTCCGAATACTGGATGCGTTGTGTGTTGCGTCGACAGCGGCGTCTTCGGCTGCTACGCGTCGTTCGAGTTCTTCGCCTTCTTGCGCCGTGAGCCACTTCGCCTTGGTGGGGCGGTCGACGAGTACAAAGAACGCCACAATTCCCGCGACGACCGTCACCAGACCTTCGGCTGCGAACATGAACCTCCAGCCGGGCATTCCGGCGAAACCGTGTCCCTGGTCCATCAAGAATGCCGACACCGGAGACCCGAGCAGAAAGGAGACAGGGGCGGCAGCGTAGACGTACGAGAGTATCCGTGCGCGCTGCTGCCGGGGAAACCACACTCCCAGCAGGTACACGATGCCGGGGAAGAATCCTGCTTCGGCGACGCCGAGCAGGAACCGAAGGATGTAAAAGCTGGTTTCACCCTGTACCAGGCTCATCGACGCGGCGATCACGCCCCATGTCAGCACGATGCGGGTGATCCAAATCCTCGCTCCGAACTTGGTGAGCAGCAGGTTGCTGGGCACTTCGAAAAAGAAGTACCCGACGAAAAACAGTCCGGCTCCGAGGCCGTAGGCGGCCGAACTCAGACCGATGTCAGCATTCATTTCCAAGGCCGCGAACCCGACGTTGACCTTGTCCAAATAATTGAGAAAGTACAGAACCATCAGCATCGGGAGAAGCCGAAAGGCAACTTTGCGTAAGACATCGTGCTGTTTTGTCGGATTCGACATCGTGGATACACCTGTCAGTTGTGGGTGCGCTTGGCCTGGCGGCAGCACGCCGATCGTCTGTGACGTGTGATTGCAAAGACTCTGTGGGTTGTGTGTGCCGGGGCTCACATGGCCTGGGTGAAGCAAACCGCCGAGATCCGTGTGCGTCAAGCCTCTTGTTCCGGCAAGTGAATCTTGGTTCCATTATTTGGGTACTTCGTTCGGAGCTTGTGCGGACGAATCATGAGCTACGGCTCGATCGAACGCCTGATTGTGAGTTCGCGCGTTCAGCACAGCCGGAAGAGGAGAAAATCTTGCGAACGCCAATCGTCGAGCAGAAGTTACCGCCACCCCTCTCGTCGAATTGGGAGTGGCAACGGCTTGCTCGATGCCGCTCGATGCCTGTGTCTATCTTCTTCCCGCCGAGAGGGCTACGCGGACACACCCTGCGGTACCACGAGGAGGAGGCCAAAGCTGTGTGCGCCCTGTGTGAGGTCGTCGAGGAGTGTCGGCAACACGCGCTGGCCTGCCCCGAGCCGCACGGGGTATGGGGCGGTTTGTCTGCTGCCGAGCGGGTGGATCTGTGTCAGCGGGAAGGTTCGGCAGCGGGATGTGGTACGGCAGCGGGATGTGATTCGGCAGCGGAATCCAGCGGTGGTAGTTCCGTAGATCGGAACGTACCATTGACAGAATGGAACTGAGGTAGTTCACTCGCAACTACGGCCGCAGCGCCGTCGCCGCGCCCCGGATGTCCGGCAAGACTGCTCGATTTCATGGGCGCGGACTCGGTGGCATCGAGTAGACCTGACAAGAAGAGGTTGGTATTTCAGATGGAAACGAAAAACGTAGTCAACGGCGTCGACCTGGACGCGATGACGGAGACGATCGATGCAGTTCGGGGAGATCGCAACCTCGGTGAAGTGACGTTCTCCGTGAACGGGGAATGGCAGGGCGGCTTTCGCGTCGATGCGCAGACCGGCAACCTTGTACAGGGCGGACAGGCTGACACCTCGCGCGCAGCCAAGTTCTCGATGTCCAGCGACGAACCCGCTTCGCTTCTGGGAACCGACACCGCGGTGTCGCCGGCCGAATACGTTCTGCAGGCGCTGGCCGGGTGCTACACGGTCACCCTCGCAGCCAATGCAGCATCGCGTGGTATCGAACTCGAGAGCTACAAGCTCGAATTGGAGGGCGATTTCGACCTCGCGTCGTTCCTGGGAGTGGCACCGGACGAAGCACCCGGTGCGAAGCAGATCCGAGTCAAAGTCGACGTTGTGGCCCCGAAGTCCACTCGCGAAGAGATCGAAGAGCTTGTCGATGTCGTGCAGCAGCGATCGCCCATTCGAGACACTCTGATTCGGCCCGTCGAGGTTGTGACCACTCTGGTCTGAAGAGAGCCGGACCTGTCATATCCCGCCACAGTCGTCGGTGGGCCCCTTCTCCAAGTTCGGGCGAGGACAGCGGACGCACTGTGATCTTTCGGGGCTGCAACTGGTTCATCGAATAGCTGAACACCGAAAACCGCTGGCTAACGGCTTCGGTCGTCGTCCGATGGGCAGTGAGCGCTCTGAACACGAATTCATGCGCGGTCACTGCTCACCGGGCCTCCCCGGCAGCGAGGTAACGATGCGAGCCTCGATCGATGGCTCCTGCAAGGAGGATTTCTGCTCGTGGAGCGTTACGACTACGATCGCCCACCGCTCGGTGACGATCTTGCCACTGGAATGGGTACGGCTCTTGCCCAGTTCAATTCGGCGGTCTTCACCGGACCTGGACGGATTCCGCGCAGGTATCGAGAACTCATTGCCGTTGCCGTGGGTCTGACAACTCAATGCACAGGTTGTATCTCCGTTCATACGCGCGGTGCGCTCGCGCAGGGCGCAACGGCGGACGAGATCGCCGAGGTCACCTACATCACCGCTGCAGTCCGCGCCGGGGGAGCCACCGCTCATGGGGCACTGTCTCTATCGGTGGCAAAGCGTCAGCACTGACTGCTTCGAGCTTTCATGCCGCCATCTCGGCGGAACGTTTCCGACGGCATCGCGGACAACGCGTCATGACCATCAACCATTCGAGGATTTTGCATGGCTACGCACAATTTAACCCAACAGAATTTTCACGAGACCGTAGCGGACAACGACGTTGTCGTCGTTGATTTCTGGGCTTCATGGTGTGGGCCCTGCCGAGCGTTCGCCCCCACCTTCGAGGCTGCGTCGGACAAGCACCCTGATGTGCTGTTCGCCAAAGTGGACACCGAAGCGGAGCAAGGACTCGCTGTCGCAGCCAATGTTCGCTCCATACCGACCGTAATGGTCTTTCGCGAGGGGGAGTTGGTGTTCAACCAGGCGGGAATGCTCCCTGCAGGTGCGCTCGACGATCTGGTCGATCGAGCCAAGAATCTCGATATGCGTGCTGTGAGGAAGGGCGGCGACCGAACCGCGTAGGACACTCGACATCCCTCACGAGCAGCACCTCGGAATCGCCGGAGTTATCGGTTGTCTGGTCGGTGGGTGGGCCTCGGTCGTCGCGGACTTTGGCGTGTTCTCCACAACTCTCGCTCGCCACAACAGCGGGCCGGCACTACCGAGCTAGAGATTGAAGACAACCACCGAACCCTTCTTGTGGCCACGGCCGACCGTGGTGCGCACGCGAATGCACTCTGACGGCCGCCAAGTCTTCGTCGGACGCAGTTATTGGGAACTTGCCGGGGAGCGTGCCGCACCTACCCCGACGCCGAGTAGTCCCCGATCGACGACATGCAACGCCTCGAACACGGCCTCAGGGTCCTGGGTCGACATGATCCGCCGAGAGATCATCTGATACGCCTTGCCTTGCAGATCCTGCCCGCTCCGGGTCAATCTGACTAGGTACTGCTGCGGCTTCTGTGGGTTGGCAAAACGCGCAACCAACCCCGCATCCTCAAGTATTGAAGTGGTTGTGGCGATGCTGGTCCGATGGCGAACCAGTGCGTGCGCCAGACCAGAGAACGTCATCGGCCCCCGGCGAGCGAGGCAGTTCAGTAGTTCGTATCTAGCCCAACTGAGATCAATACCGTCAAGCGAGGCTTCCAGTCTGGCGCGGACGACGTCCGCCATTCTCAATAACGTAATTGCCGCATCGAACGAGCAAACATTCCCTGCGTATTCCTCAGCTGCGGTCGTCACTGCCGTTTCGCCTGCTTCTTTACTTGAGTTCTGCGAGAACAGTGCCTTGGGTGATGGCGGATCCTGGCTGAACGGACAGGCCGGTGACTGTGCCTGCTTTGTGGGCGTTGACGGGGTTTTCCATCTTCATCGCTTCGAGGACGGCGATCAGATCGCCTTCGGCGACGTCCTGGCCTTCTTCGACAGCGACTTTGACGACGGTGCCCTGCATCGGTGCGGTGACGGCGTCACCGGAGGCCGCTCCGGCACCAGCGCCGCCGCGCTTGCGCGCCTTGGGCTTACGACGAATCGCACCGTCCGTTGCTGCGCCGCCGCCGAGGGAGAACTGACCGGGCAGCGAGACCTCGACGCGTCGGCCACCGACCTCGACGACCACAGCCTGACGCGGCAGGGCCTCGTCCTCGTCGAGTGGTTCGCCTGCGGTGAACGGGGGAACCTGGTTGTCCCATTCGGTTTCGATCCACCGAGTGTGCACATCGAAGGACTCACCGTCGCCGATGAACGCGGGATCGGAGACCACAGCAGCGTGGAACGGGATGACCGTCGCGAGGCCTTCGACGGTGAACTCGGCCAGCGCGCGACGCGAGCGGGCAAGAGCTTCCTCGCGGGTGGCGCCGGTGACGATCAGCTTGGCGAGCATCGAGTCGAACTGGCCACCGATCACCGAACCCGATTCGACACCGGAATCCACGCGGACACCGGGACCCGAGGGGGCGATGAAGGTGGTGACCGGTCCGGGTGCGGGCAGGAACCCGCGGCCGGCGTCTTCACCGTTGATGCGGAACTCGAAGGAATGCCCACGCGGTTCGGGGTCTTCGGTGATGGACAGTTCCTCGCCGCCCGCGATGCGGAACTGCTGCAACACCAGGTCGATGCCGGAGGTCTCTTCGGTGACGGGGTGCTCGACCTGCAGGCGAGTGTTCACCTCGAGGAAGGAGACCAGTCCGTCTTGGCCGACGAGGTATTCCACGGTGCCGGCGCCGTAGTAGCCGGCTTCGCGGCAGATGGCTTTGGCGGAGGAGTGGATCTCGGCGCGCTGGGCGTCGGTGAGGAACGGTGCAGGTGCTTCCTCGACGAGCTTCTGGAAGCGGCGCTGCAGCGAGCAGTCGCGGGTGCCTGCGACGACGACGTTGCCGTGCTGATCGGCGATGACCTGAGCTTCGACGTGGCGGGGCTTGTCGAGGTAGCGCTCGACGAAGCATTCACCGCGACCGAACGCGGAGACCGCTTCGCGGGTGGCCGAGTCGAACAGTTCGGGGATTTCCTCGCGGGTGCGGGCGACTTTCATGCCGCGTCCGCCGCCACCGAAGGCAGCTTTGATGGCGATGGGGAGGCCGTGCTCGTCGGCGAAGGCGAGGATCTCGTCGGCATCTTTGACGGGCTCGGAGGTGCCGGGCACCGACGGTGCCTTGGCGCGCGCGGCGATGTGGCGGGCGGTGACTTTGTCGCCGAGGTCGCGGATGGACTGTGGGGACGGTCCGATCCAGATCAGGTTGGCGTCGATGACTGCTTGGGCGAAGTCGGCGTTTTCGGAGAGGAAGCCGTAGCCGGGGTGGATGGCATCTGCCCCGGACTTGGCGGCGGCGTCCAAGATTTTGTCGATCACCAGGTACGACTCGGCCGAGGTCTGACCGCCGAGGGCGAATGCTTCGTCGGCCAGGCGTACGAACGGTGCATCGGCGTCAGGTTCGGCGTAGACGGCGACACTTCTCAGTCCCGTGTCTGCTGCTGCCCTGATCACCCGGACTGCGATCTCGCCGCGGTTTGCGACCAACACCTTCGAGATTTTCTTCTGCACAACACCATCGAGAGTCATCGAAATCCTTATCGGCTGTAGCGGGCATTGACGAATACGGTGGGGGCATAACCGAGCCCGTAGTGAAGTCGGTCGGCTGGAGCGCCCCACTCGCCGAGACTCGCTACCGGCGGGTGGGGCACGCTTGGGGGTGCCGACGCCGCGGCGGTGAGCACGGCCACGATCGCAGCGACCTCGACGTCGGATGGATTGCCCCGAAACAGAACTGACGCAGCAGAGTCGACAACGACATCAGCCGTGTCGCCGAACACCTCGTCGAGTGCCGCGATATCGGATCGCATGCCAATCACGCTCACAGCGTCATGATTCGCTTCGGCGCTCATAGTGGGATGTTTCCGTGCTTCTTGGGTGGCAGGGTGACTTGTTTGCGTTCGAGCAGGCGTAGTGCGGAGACGATTTGTCCGCGGGTGTGGCTCGGGGGGATGACGGCGTCGAGGTAGCCCCGTTCGGCCGCGACGTAGGGGCCCACGAGGGTGTCTTCGTATTCCTGCTGGAGTTTCAACCGTAACGCGTCGACGTCTTCACCGTTCTTGGCGGCTTCGAGGAGTTGTTTGCGGTAGACGAACCCGACAGCGCCGGAGGCGCCCATGACGGCGATCTGCGCGGTCGGCCAGGCCAGGTTCACATCGGCGCCCATGTGCTTGGATCCCATGACGTCGTAGGCGCCGCCGTAGGCCTTGCGGGTGATGACGGTGATCTTGCCGACCGTCGCTTCGCCGTAGGCGTAGAGCAGTTTCGCTCCGCGGCGGATGATGCCGCCAAATTCTTGGTCGGTACCGGGCAGGAACCCGGGCACGTCGACCAACGTGATGATGGGGACGTTGAAGGCATCGCAGGTCCGGACGAACCGGGCGGCTTTTTCGGAGGCGTCGATGTCCAACGTGCCCGCGAACTGAGTCGGCTGGTTGGCGACGATCCCGACGGAGCGGCCGTCGACGCGGCCGAAGCCGACGATGATGTTGCGGGCGCGGCCTTGTTGGACTTCGAGGAATTCGTCGTCGTCGAGGATGCGGCGGATGACCTCGTGCATGTCGTACGGGGTGTTCGGTGAATCCGGGATCAGGGTGTCGAGTTCGAGGTCCTCGTCGGTGAGATTGTCGGCGATGGCGCCGTCGATCGGATCCGAGGGAGCAGTGCGCGGGGCGGCTGCACGGTTGTTCGAGGGTAGGTAGCTCAGCAGGTCGCGGACGTAGTCGAGGGCGTCCTGTTCACCGGAGGCGACGTAGTGCGCGACGCCGGATTTCTCCATGTGGGTGTGGGCGCCGCCGAGTTCTTCCATGGTGACGTTTTCACCGGTGACGGTTTTGATGACGTCGGGGCCGGTGACGAACATCTGCGAGGTGCCGTCGACCATGACGACGAAGTCGGTCAACGCTGGGGAGTAGACGTGTCCACCTGCGGCGGGTCCCATGATCAGGGAGATCTGTGGGATGACACCGGAGGCTTGGACGTTGCGGTGGAAGATTTCGCCGTACAACCCGAGGGAGACGACGCCTTCCTGGATGCGGGCGCCGGCGCCTTCGTTGATGCCGACGAGGGGGCGGCCGGTTTTGATGGCCAGGTCCATGACCTTGACGATTTTCTCGCCGTAGATTTCGCCGAGGGAGCCGCCGAAGACGGTGGCGTCCTGGGAGAAGATGCACACATCGCGGCCGTCGATGGTGCCGTAGCCGGTGACGACACCGTCACCGAAGGGGCGGTTCTCTGCCATCCCGAAGTTCTGGCTGCGGTGACGGGCCAGGGCGTCCATTTCCACGAAGGACCCGTCGTCGAGCAATGCCGTGATGCGCTCGCGAGCGGTGAGCTTACCCTTGGCATGCACTTTGTCCACGGCAGCCTCACCCGACGGAATCGAGGCTTGCGCCAAACGTTCCCGTAGGTCAGCGAGCTTGCCCGCCGTCGTGTGAATATCGGGCTTCTTGGTTGGAATCCGAGCCTGATCCATAGCGGCTATCGATTTCGGATGTGTGGAAGTCATGGAGGTCGGGCCCTTCGTGTTGATGCCAGTTCACGTGACACATGCGGTGACCAAGGAGGAATGAAGGTGGGCCTTGGTGAGTGGCGTAGTTGTGGCGCGCAAATGCCACGACCTGCGGAATGCATTTCGGCAGTTGAAGCGGTGGAGAACCCGGTGAAGGCGAGAGTAGAACTGCGCTATGTCGATGCCTAGTGCAGCAAACACGATCTAGGGACCCGACCTGTCCAAGTTGCTGACACCCAGCGATTCGATGCGACTCGATTGATTGCAGCGAGGAACGTAAGGGTGTGTCGATGGCCGTCGAGGACAGAGCCCATCGGGGTCTGCAGTGGCAGGTATTTCTACTTCCTCGCCACGACATTGAGAGCTCGGGTCTTCTTCGAATGTGCTGAAGTTGATGAGAGGGATCATCAGGCATCGAAGGAAGACCGGCGTTCTCATGCGCGTAAGTGATGAGGACGCAGCGGCGCGGTATGGGGATTTTCAGCGAGCGCCGTCACAGACGGGCGTTTCGGTTTCCTCCCAGGCGTTGTAACCGCCGAGGAGGTCAGTTGTCTCCTTGTGCCCACTCGCACGGAGGAAGCTTGCGGCCACGCTCGAGCGCCAGCCGCTTCGGCAATGTACGACCAAGGGTCGATCCTGCGGAAGCGTGGTGTGACGTTTCGCGAGCTCGGCAAGCGGAATATGAAGCGACCCTGCGATATAGCCGTCGTCGCGTTCTCCTTGATTTCTTACGTCCAGGAGGGTGACTCGACTATTTTGCAGTGCTGCGGCAAGTTCTGCAACAGTGAGCCGCTCGGTCTGTTCGACCAGTCCAATGAGTGGTGAAGGAAAGGGAGTGCCGCTGTCGGTCGTGAGGGTATTGAAATATCCCTGCACTTTGTCGTAACCGATTCGCGCGAGTCGCATCGCGGCTTTGGCCTCGTCGCCGGGCCGCGTAACCAAAATGATCGGTTCGTCGACATCGGTGACCGTTCCGCAGGTCTCCGCGAAACGTCCTTCGAGGCCCACATTGACGGCGCCCCGTAGATGCGCGGCTGCAAATTCTTCGGGGCTACGGGTATCGATCAGCCTCGTTCCATCCTGCACACACTTGGCCATCTTTTCGGCGGTGAGTTCACGTGGTTGCCGTGAGCTGTCGTAGACGGCACGGTTGCGTTTGTTGAGATCGGCGTCAGTGGAGAAGTATTGTGGGATTGCGGGCTGGCCGGTGGTGACAAGGTCGACAAAGTTCGCTTCTGCCATCGGCTGTACTGACGGGTTCGTGAGCCGTTGCTGGCCGATTGTCGAGACCAGGTCGGTGGACAGGTTCTTTCCACAGGAAGAGCCTGCTCCGTGTGCAGGCATTACTTGCACGTGATCCGGGAGTGCCATCAGGGTGTGGTGAATTGTTTTGTACATAGCGCGTGCGAGGTCTGTGTTCGTGCCGGTCCCGAGGTTTGCAAGGTCAGGTCGGCCCACGTCGCCTATGAAGAGTGAGTCACCAGTCAGAACCGCTGTTGGTTCGGCGCCGGCACTGTCTCGGAGGAGGAGACTGATCGATTCCCAGGTGTGCCCGGGTGTCGACAAGATCTGAATATCGACGCTTCCCAGCGAGATGTGTTCGCCGTGCTGCAATCGGCGGATGGGATAGTCAGTGTCCGCAGCTTCACCGAAACCGATCCATGCCCCGGTTGCAGCCACGAGTTCGAGGTGGCCAGAGACGAAGTCCGCGTGAAAGTGCGTGTTGATTACTCCTTCGATGCGTAGGTCTCGGCGTTCAGCTTCGTCGATGTAATCCGCGATATCACGTCGAGGATCGACGACGATCGCGCGTTTTGTCTGTTCATCACCTATGAGGTACGAGGCGTGGGAAAGACATTCAAGGTAGTACTGCTCGAGAATCACTGGGCTTCTCCAATTCTTTGGAACGTCGGGATGAGATGCATAGTCGTTGTTGACCGGTCGCGTAAATATTCACTACCCGGGCAGCAGACCGGAACTGCGTAGGCCCACGTATAACGCGACCATGACAAGAAGGACGGCAAATGCCCGCGTGAGTGCCTTCTCGGAGGTTTTGGCAGCCAGCCATTTACCTACGAGAGCGCCGACGATAGCTGCGGCTGTTACTGGTAGGACTACGGACCAATCCAGCGCGTCCTGGCTCGATCGAGCTGCGAGTGCCACTGCCGAATTCAGCGTGATGACCAACAAGGAGGTGCCCACAGCGATCGGCATGGGGTAGCCGAGAGCAACCACAAGTACCGGAACGATGACGAATCCGCCTCCGACACCAAAGAATCCGGTAAGGACACCGATTGTAATTCCCGCGATTAGTACCTTGGCGGCAGTCAGGAAGCGTTGGGTACGGGGGCTGGGGCTTGCCTCGAGCTGGGTGGTAGTGGCTTGGGCCGGCGCCGCCGCAGCGACCGCGGCGAACGCGGGAAGCCTGGTGGCGACGCCCACGGCTGGATTCTGTGTTCGCTTCGTCGCCGACTTGAACGGCATCGTTCTCCAAACAAGCGAAATCGAGACGACCAACAGCAGGATCGAGAAGGCGCCAAGTGCGACATTCGGGTCGACCAGTCGACCGAGGGCCGTTCCGGCCCAGGCGGCTACGCCGCCCACGGCGCCGAGGGAGATGCCTGTACGCCACTTCACCCGGCCTGCCCGCGCATAGGAAATAGCGGCCACGATGGAAGTGATACCGACGATAACGAGACTTTCGGTAACAGCGATCTGTAGTGGTTGACTCAGGACATAGACAAGTGCAGGCACAGTGAGGATGGAGCCGCCACCGCCGAGGGCACCGAGGCTGATTCCGATGAAGATGCCGAGACCAATTGCCGAGATCAGCATTTCGTCACGGCCAGACACTCGGATTTGGTGGCGGTTGACGCTGTCGGGTCGATCTGGGAGTGCACCACAGTGCCGCCAGTGCTGTTCGTTATGTATTCCATAAGACCTCCTGGTCAGGTCGGGGTGAAAGGTGCGGACGAGCAAATCGGGATGGGCTACTGCTGCGGGTGAGTAGGCCCGGAGCGGCAGGCTTCCGGCTGCACGCCAGTGCGCCGACCCGGCCCTCCTCACATCTCGCCGCGGGACTGTCCCTGCGACTCGCTGAATCCGCACCTGGAGAACAGGCGGGGGCAACTATGGGGAGCTGTACCGATACTGCGCTGCACGTTCAGGTTCCATTCGTACGGGAGGCGGTGGTGGGCGTCGACTTGTCCGGAATTGCGTTGGCCAACCTAGGATAATGTACGGACAACCAAAAAATCAATGACCGGACATTTACCGACGCTAGGATGAGGTTCGGGCGGCGTCAACATGGCGCGCGCTGAACAGGATGAATCGCGATACTCGACCGCACGCTGATCGGCACTGTCCGGATCAGGTGGCGGATTGCTTCGATGACGACGATGCCCGCTGGCGATCGGCTACTCGGTTCTCGGCCCGGTCCACGATACGTACGGCTGACAAATGACCAAGTGCCCGTAGGAAGATTGTGTTTCTCGTTGGTGGGCTGCTTGCCTCGCTGGTGACGTACAGCCAGAAGGGCGGGTGAACCGAACAGCGATTCGCGGGACCGCAGTCGGCGGGTGTTCTAGTCGAAATGGGGACAGGCACCACGTGCCGCCCGAAATTGCCCGAGCGACGCCAACTGTGGGCAAGAGACGGCTTCCGCCGGTTTTGCGAACTCATCTTGCATTGCAGTCGAGTGACGCTGTCGAATACCGAACCGCGAGACCCGAATGTTTGCGGCGTTACGGCATGTTCGTGGCCGAAAGATTCAAAGAATACCCAGATCGTGCCGTAAAATCGGCAAGGACGCTGAACCGATCTCCGCGGATGAGCGAGGTGCGCCACTCCACCGGTGTTCCATTGGCGGTTCCTATCCGCTCAACTTTCATTGCTGCGACATCCGGTGTCGTTCCGAGAAGTTTGTGTTGTACAGAATTTGGTACGACGGCCCGTATCTGCTCACTCCCGCCGGTGAGGCGGATATCGCAACGCGAAGCAAGTTCGTCGTACAAACCTGTATGGGAAAAATCGGCACCGAGCAGCGGGCTGGCAATCGAGGCCGGTAACCATGCGCAGTCATGCGCGAGCGGTTGCTCGTCGGCCAACCGCAGTCGCTCTAGGTAGAGCAAAGGAGCGGACTCTTCGAGGCCGAGGCGGATCGCCACGTGCGCATCGGCACGTATGTCGAGTCGACGAACGATGCTACGTTGGCGCAGATTCGCGGCTTCAACCGACGCAAACAAGCTGTACAGGGCGCCTAGGGGTTGCGTGATTTCGGCGTCGGTATTGATTCGAGTTGAGCGGCCACGACTTGCGACGACGATGCCTTCCTCACGGAGAGCACGCACCGCAGCGCGCACCGTGTGGCGGCTGACACCGTATTGATCACGAAGGTCCAACTCGCCAGGAAAGGCATCTGTGAACTCTCCCTCTCGCAGTCGGCGTTGAAGGTCCGCCTGTAGTTGCTGCCATAGGGTTTCTCCCGTACCGCGCTGCAACTTCTTGATGCCGACCGTTTTCGTCCCCGTCCTAGACACCCGCACTCGCTCCTGATCGCCATTGTGATGGTCTAGTTCAGAAGGGTAATGTACGGACATCGAACAGGACAATGGCTGAACATGTTTGTCGGATGTTGGAAAGAGTCGCACATGCCGGGCGGGCGGACGGTTCAACGGCTTCGACACCCTGAAGTTGTGCGCGCCTATGAGGCTATCCCTCCAACGGCAACCCGTACTTGAAAGTCGCTGTTCACGACCATGACCTGCGAGCCGGTGTGGCCGAAGCGTTCGCCTCGGTCCACGGCCTCGGACGGCAGTCGAATTTCGGCTATCCGAAAGTGACCGGCGGGCGAGCAGCGAAGGCCAACGCCCGAAGCCCGTTTGGGCGGCTACATGTGTGCCGAATTGCACAAGGGTAGACTGTCCGAGAAATTCGACTCGTGTGGTGCTTCGAGCTCCCGTGCTGAAGTCTGGGTGCCCCGGCGAGAACTCCTCCCCGTGTCTCGTCAAGTTGCGCGGTATGCACCGCAGTTGTCCAGGTTCAGGGGGCGGACTAGGATCTCAACTGGACAGACCATTCTGGCTGGTCTCGGGACAGGGGCTTAAGTGCGCGTATCGGAGCTATCGGCATCAACTTCGCCTCATCGTGGAAGCGCGAGAGAGCGCATCCTTGCGGCGGCTGATGAGCTGTTTCTTACCGAGGGTATTCATAACACCGGCATCACATCACTGATCGATCGCGCCGACGTCGCAAAGGCGTCCTTTTACTCGGCATTCAAGAGTAAGAACGATCTGATCGACGCATATCTTAAGCGCCAGCATGATGAAATCATCAGCCGGCTGCACGTAATTGCGGATGCTGACGATTCCCCAGAGGAGAAGCTTTCCCACATCTTCGATCTGCTCTGTACCTTCTGGGTGCAGGCTTCTTACCGTGGATGTTTGTTCGTGGTGGCTCAGATCGAATTGCCGAAATCAGAGCTTCCGCCGCAGCGTTGGGCGCGAATCCACAAGTTGGACGTGCTCAGTATCTTAGGGCCCATGCTCGAGCACGCTGGGTACGAAGATTCGGACGAGCTCGCCGAGCAGCTGTGTGTAATCTTTGATGGCATCCTCGTCGCAGCCTCCATTCGGCCGGAATCTGCAGCCTTCGATCGCGGACGCTCCATGGCTCTGGCGTTGCTCGATGCAGCTGGTCGAGCTTCGAAGAAGCGCAGTTGACTCGATCCTGTATTCCTCCGCCTTGACGCTCTGATCAGTGCCGGGTTGGATGCTGCTGTCGTATCACTGGAGTAGTGGGCTTTCCTCGCAACCGGCGCCAGCGATTGGAACGTTGGTACAACGATCCCTCTACCAACGGCCGGGTCAGGGGTTTCTCGCAGGCGTGATTGCGCACGGCCGAGGTCGAGGCCTGCTCGAAAAGCCCCTCAGGTCGACGTTCAAGCACGTCCTTTCAGCATCAGATTCCAGTACAGGAAAGGGAGTCCGTATCGCTTCAAATACCACATGTCACGGCGTGATTTTGTGGTGTCGATGAGGGGGAAAGAGGGCTTGTGCTGGCCAGAGTAGTCAAACTCGGCCAGTAGCATCTTGTTTCGAGATGTGGTCAGGGGGCATGAACCGTATCCGTCGTACGCCGCAGTGAGGGGCCGGCCGCTGACTGTCGCTAGGAGATTGTCGACGACCACGGGTGCTTGTTGACGAACAGCTGCACCGGTTTTGGAGTTCGGTGTGGACCCCGCGTCACCGAGAGCGAAGATGTCGGGGAAACGATTGTGCTGAAGGGTGTGCTTGTCGACGTCCACCCATCCGGCAGGATTGTCGGTCAGAGCGAGTGGAGACTTCTTGATGAAATCGGGAGCGGATTGGGGCGCGACGACGTGGAGTAGGTCGTACTTGATCGTGTCGGTGGTCTTGGTAGTGGTGTCTATGATGGACACCTCGCGTCCGTCAGGGTCCACTTCGGCAAGCTCGCTGCTCAGGCGAACTTCGATTCCGTAGTCCTTCGCGACGCGGTCCAGTTCTTCGGAAAAAGCTGCGATACCGAACATGGCCGGAGTCGGAAGGACGAGTACGATGCGGATGTCGTCGAGTAGTCCCTGCTTGCGCCAGTAGTCGGCTGCAAGGTAGGCGATCTTCTGCGGTGCGCCGGCGCATTTCATCGGCCCGGACGGCATCGTAAATACTGCAGTGCCAGAGCGAAAGTTCCGAATTAGTTCCCAGGTCTTCGGAGCGAGTTCGCGGGAGTAGTTACTCGAAGCGAACGGTGTTGAAACCGCATCAGCAACGCCAGGAATCGCGTCCCAGTCAGTCTGGATTCCTGGACAGACCACCAGCCGGCCGTAGCCGATGGTTGTGCCGCCATCCACGGTGATCTGTCTCTGCACGGGATCGATTTCTTCAGCCGCGCTCCGAACCCACGTCACCCCCTTGGGCACTACCGACGCCTGCGGCCGGCCACTTTCGTCCATGCTGGCGCGACCGCCGCCTACGAGGGTCCACAGCGGTTGGTAGTAGTGCGTGACGGCCGGGTCGACGAGGCACACATCCTCGATGCCCTTCCGGCGTAGCCGGGACGCGACACTGATCCCGGCGCTGCCGCCGCCCAAGATGACGATTCCATGGTGTGCGGTACTCGAGGCCATAAGAAGCTGCCCAGTCCTCTCCGTCGACGTTAAATGTACGGTCATTGCGGAACTCCGTGTCCGTACATTATCTTCGACCGTAGGCGATCGCAAGAGGCAATACGGCGAGGTCGAGTGCCGCCGTCCGACCTGCGGTTGTGGCAATCGAAGGCGGCGCGAAGAGGGAGAGCGATCGCTCCGATGCGATCGGCAAGTGCGAGGTAGGTGGCCCTTTCATCCGGAGGGCCGCGTAGTTCAGCTTTCAGCGGACTCGCTGGCAAAGGAGTCCGGCCTCCAACTGTTGAGTGCAGCCCTTCTGGCAAGCGAGATTCACATGGCGTTGGTTTCTGCCGGATGCGTCGACAGCAAGACGGGGTCGGGTGCAGTCACAATTCGATCGCCGATCGCCGTACGACTCTGACAAAGGTGTAATTGGCACTCGGTGCATGTGGTGACTGCACTCACAAGTAGACCAAAAAGTGATGGTTGACACAGACAGACCGGTCTGCCTAACATTGTGGGGCATCATCGAATTGCCGGAACCGGCCTTCACCTCCCTTTCGTGCTTACTGCACTCGAAGAAGCTCTGACACAGCGAAGGTGGAGAGGCTCATTCAATCCACGAACAGGACGCACATGACCGCAAATGCTGCACTCGCTACATCAATTCAGGCGGCCGTCGATCACGTCAAGGAGAATCCATCTGCCGCAATGGCGACCTTCAAGGCAAAAGTTATGCAGGACAAAGGATTGCAATGCTCCGCATTCGTGCGCAAGCATCCCGCGATCATTGTCGACGAGCCGGCGAGCCTCGGCGGCAACGATGCCGGACCCAGCCCGGTGGAGTACCTACTGGTGTCGTTGGGCGCCTGCCAGGAAATCTTGTACCAAATCACCGCGAGCATGATGGGGATTGAGCTGGATTCCGTCACCGTCTACCTCAAGGGAAATCTCGACCTCCGCGGGTTCATGGGAGAAGAAGGGATTCCGCCCGGCTATCAGCAGATCACCTTCGAAACCCGTATCGAGAGCCAGGCAGATGCTAAGGCGATCGAAGCGCTCGTCCACACCGTCGAGGCAAACTGCCCGACGATGGACACACTCCGGCGGCCCGTCAACATTCAAGGAAAGGCCTTCCTCAACAACGAACAGATCGCCACTGTCTGACAATCCCTGGGCGTTGAATACTGACCCGGATCAAAAAGTAATTGGCGAACTCAGGCATTTAGTAAGAACGTGCAATCAAATCAAGTCGAGTGAGAATTGAGATCGAGGTATCCGATCAGCTCGTCGTGAATTACGCGGATCTGTGCCAGTCCGCCCGCAATCATGATCGCACGGCACATACCAACGGCACCGCTGCAACTAGCCTCGCTACCGCCGAGAGCTGAAGACTGTGACAGCTCGCTTCGCTACTACGATAAGGAAGAAATTGCCATGCAAGAACTAAATGCTGGATGGACCGTAACGGGGACATACAACGAGGCATGCGCCGCTGAAGGGCATTGCCCACTCTACTTCGGCAGAGGCGTCGAGGGCGGATGTAGATACTACATGGTCTTCCGTCTCGAAGAAGGCGCCGTCAATGGCGTTGACATGTCCGGAATTACCGTGGTTTACAACGGTGATATCGGGTACTCCACTTTTGCCGAATTCATGCAAAATGGATCAGAAGCTGGAGTTTATGTGAGCGACAATGCTACAGATGCCCAGCGGAAGGTGCTCGACACTCTTGTTCTGAAAAGTATCGGAGGTCTTCTCGTGGGGAAGAGTTTCGGAGTCAAGTACGTACCCATAGAGGTATCGGAGACCGACGGCGCGGTTAGCTTCAAGACACCGTTCGGGGAAATGAGCCAGAGTCTCACAAAGGGCGGCGATGGCGGCCCAGTCCGCATTGAGAATGCGACTCTTCCGTTCTTGAAAAACCTGAAGCACTGCCACACGACGCACTGGACATACAACGATCACGGGAAGAACTTCGACTACAAGGATCGCTGTGGATCCTGGGCTGACTTCGCCTTCAGCGGGTAGGCGCGTGCCAGGCGGGAGGACCAAGGCCACGCTGCTCCTCCCCGGCCATCTGCAAGCTACAGCGCTTGTCCGTGACAGTTCAGGCTATCGGCAGCCCTAAATTCCCCGGCCTCTTTCTCGCGTGTCGACACTACGCGGTGCGCCTCTTCATTCGGCAGGCGCCAAGGAGTGCACCTCTCACCTCGAGAATGAGGTCATTGGAGGTCGAATGAGTCCACTTTCGGTCCGTCCGTGGTGACCGGGGGCCGTTCCAGAGCACCCGACGGCCGGTTGCCGGGTTGCGGCCCGGACTGCCGAATTTGCCTCAATGAAACACCGACCGCCGCCGTCGCGACGATGGAAACCGGCGGATACATCTATCCGCGCAGGACAGCAAGGCGCAGCACAACGACAACTACCAGTTTCTGCGTCTTCCCTCAGGATCACCGAGAATGAAAAAGGAGTCACGATGTCGACACAACCGAAGTGGGAGGAACTTTCTTCACCGATCGAGATGAGGGGGGTGACGTTCAAGAACCGGATGATGCGCTCGGGCATGTATGAGGGTATGGCAACGGAGCGGGGAGAGGTGACACCCGAGCTGGAAGACTGGATTGCACGACAGGCCGCCGGCGGTGCTGCTTGTATTTTTCCCGGCTACACCAATGTCTGCCTGCCTCGCTGTATGCCTTACCAGGCCGGCTCGTACAGTGACAGCCACATTCCCGGCCTAACCAAATTGGCGGAGATAATCCATTCGCATGGTGCGGTAGCGGGTCTGCAGCTGGCGGCCGCCGGGCGGCAGGCTAATCCCAATCTGTTCTTCTCAGACGCAGAGGCAGTAATGGGTCCGTCTGCGATGGGGCCGAGTCCGCTCTACCAGGCTGCGTGTCGGGAGATGACCGAGGCCGAGATCTGGCAGGCTGTCGAAGACCAGGCCGCTGCTGCAGCGAGGGCGAAGGAAGCCGGATTCGATATCGTGCTGCCCAACGCCGCCCACGGCTACATGTTGGCGCAGTTTTTGTCACCGCACACCAACATGCGAACCGACGCGTGGGGCGGTACTCCCGAAAAGCGGTTCAAGTTCTTCGAGGAGACGTTCCGGGCGGTCAGGGAAGCGGTCGGGCCAGAGATGCTTGTCTGGACCAAGATTTCCGTCGAAGAACCCTGGGACGACGGAATCAATCTCGACGAAGCCAAAATATTTATCCCGGAAGTGGCCAAACTTGTCGACGCCATTGAGATCAGTGGCGGCACGATCGTAGACAACGTTTTCATGATGACACGGGGAGAAATTCCGATCGGAACCCTGAGGAAGGGCATTGGCGGGTCGGTCGAGGGCATCTCCGCCGAACTGGTCGACGTGTTGTATGGAATAAGGGACTCGGTCAAGTTCGAGGAAGCGTATTGGTATGACCATGCGCTCGCCCTGAAGCCCCTCTGTGGCGATACTCCCTTGATCCTCACGGGCGGTCACAAGTATCCCGCGACGATGAATCAGATCATCAAAGAAGGGACCGCCGATATGCTGTCTCTAGCAAGGGTTCTCGCTGCGGAACCGGACTTCCCCAATGAAGTTGTCGCGGGAAGGGAGGACCCGGGAAAGTGTTCCAGTTGCAACAAGTGTCTGGTTGAAGTCGTTCTAGGAAACAAGCTGCAGTGTTTCCTCCCGGAACCCGGATATACTCACGCCTGACACCCGAGACTTGAACTGCTGTTTAGGGAGCCCGGTGAACTCCGCGGATATGTACTGGCATCGTGCGCGAAGTTCGACGCCTGATTTCGGGCCGCTATTCAGTCGACGCTGCGGGTGCCAATTTCTTGACGAAGCCTTGATGGTCCGGCGATCGGTCGCGACGGCTTTGCTGCTGGTTGGCATTCGTCAGCGTTCGTTCGGGTACGAGGTCTGATTCGTACCGAGTTGACCGCCCCGCCTGTATGCGACCTAGTTGCAGCGGGTGCTGAGTATTGTTCTGAGTCATGACCGGGAGCTCGCCTCACCGGGTACAACGGCCCGTCGTTCGACGATATACGTTTCACTTGTTTTATGACATCAGGGAGTTTTAGATGACCGTATATGCCCGCCCGGGTTCGTCCGAGGCTGTCATGTCTTTTCAATCGCGCTATGACAACTGGATCGGTGGCCAATGGGTTGCGCCCGTCAAGGGCCAGTACTTCGAGAATCCGACACCCGTTACCGGTCAGCCGTTCTGCGAGGTTGCCCGGTCCACGTCGGAGGACATCGAGCTCGCGCTCGACGCCGCTCACGCCGCGGCACCGGCTTGGGGCAAGACGTCCGCGGCCGAGCGGGCGATCATCCTCAACAAGATCGCCGACCGCATCGAGGAGAACCTCGAATCCATCGCGCTCGCCGAGTCCTGGGACAATGGCAAGCCGATCCGCGAGACCCTGAACGCAGACATTCCGTTGGCTGTGGATCACTTTCGCTACTTCGCCGGGGCAATTCGGGCGCAGGAGGGGGCGCTGTCGGAAATCGACAAGGACACCGTCGCCTACCACTTCCATGAGCCGCTCGGCGTGGTCGGCCAAATCATTCCATGGAACTTCCCCATCCTGATGGCCGTGTGGAAGCTGGCGCCGGCATTGGCCGCCGGGAACGCGGTAGTGCTCAAGCCTGCCGAGCAGACTCCGGCATCGATACTGCACCTGGTTTCAATTATCGGTGATCTTTTGCCTGCAGGTGTGGTGAACATTGTCAACGGCTTCGGTGTCGAAGCGGGTAAGCCGTTGGCGTCGAGCCCCCGGATCAGGAAGATCGCGTTCACGGGCGAGACCACCACAGGCAGGCTCATCATGCAGTATGCCTCGCAGAACTTGATTCCGGTCACCCTCGAGCTGGGTGGCAAGAGTCCCAACATCTTCTTCTCGGATGTGTTGTCCGCCAACGACGACTTTCAGGACAAGGCGCTCGAGGGCTTCACGATGTTCGCCTTCAACCAGGGCGAGGTGTGCACCGCCCCATCCCGTGCGCTGATTCAGGAGGACATCTTCGATGAGTTCCTGGCGATGGCCGCCATCCGCACCAAGGCGGTACGTCAGGGTGACCCGCTCGACACCGACACGATGATCGGCGCGCAGGCGTCCAATGATCAGCTCGAGAAGATCTTGTCCTACATCGAGATCGGCAAGGGTGAGGGCGCCAAGGTCGTCACCGGTGGTGAGCGCGCGGAGCTCGGCGGCGATCTGTCGGGCGGGTATTATGTTCAGCCGACCGTCTTCACCGGGCAGAACAAGATGCGGATCTTCCAGGAGGAGATTTTCGGGCCCGTGGTGTCGGTCACCTCGTTCAAGGATTACGAGCAGGCCATCGAGATCGCCAACGACACCCTGTACGGGCTGGGAGCCGGTGTGTGGTCGCGTGACGGCGGAGTCGCCTACAGTGCGGGCCGTGAAATTCAGGCCGGCCGGGTGTGGACCAACACGTACCATCAGTACCCGGCGCACGCCGCCTTCGGCGGCTACAAGCAGTCCGGCATCGGCCGTGAGAACCACCTGATGATGCTCGGGCACTACCAGCAGACCAAGAACCTGCTGGTCAGTTACGCCGCGAAGGCTCAGGGCTTCTTCTGATGGACGCGGTTCGGGCGCCCGTGCGCCTGAAGGCAACCGCAGGGGCGGTGGAGTTGCTCCGCCGCCTCGGCGGTATCCACGGCGCGCTGATGATGCATCAGTCGGGTGGATGTTGTGACGGTTCGGCGCCGATGTGTTACCCGGACGGCGAGTTCATCGTGGGGGACCGGGACGTGCTGCTTGGCGTCCTGGACCTCCGTCTCGGCGTCGGTGAGATGTCGCCGACGCGCCCCGAGGGCGCCGACGCGGTTCCGGTGTGGATTTCCGGTTCGCAGTTCGAGGCGTGGAAGCATACGCAGCTGGTGCTCGACGTCGCACCGGGTCGTGGGTCGGGTTTCAGCGTCGAAAGCTCGGAGGGGATACGGTTCCTCAGCCGGGCCCGCGCCTTCACGCCCGAGGAGAACACCAGCCTCGCATCGGAAGACGTCGTCGTCGGTGAGCGGTGGGAGCTGGGCTGGCGGCCAGCCCCGTCCGCCGAGCCGCAGGTGGTCGCCGAGGCGGTCGACGCCTGCCCCGTACCCGGCATCCACTCGGAGAGCTAGCGTTACGACAGCACGATCTCTCTGTATGCCGACGATGTCACGCATTGCCCACTGGGCAGAGGAATGCCGGGCGGTGGGAGCAGCATTCGTTATCGGTGAGCATGCTGCTCCCACCGTCTCTGGTATCCGTGCGAGTCCACAGGCGGGAGAACGTCCCGATGTTGCGCCGAAATGGCACGGACGAGCGGGGTGGGCGTCACACTGGTCCACCCACGGACACCCCATTCTCCGCATCTATCGCTCACTGCCGCGCGGGGCTGTCCGGCCAGTACCGCGGTCCGCCCCCAATTACCCCACTCCCGACTCATCACGAGTAGGCGAATCCGAGAGGAAACACATCGATGAGCTCCAAGGAGCAGACGTCCCACACCACGTACCTGGACGCCTACCGCGAAAGCATTGTTAATCCGGAGAGGTTCTGGCTCGATGCTGCGCGAGCCGTCGATTGGGATTCTGCGCCCACCCAAGCTCTCGACGATTCGGCCGCACCGATCTATCGCTGGTTTCCGGATGCGTCGCTGAACACCAGCTTCAATGCCCTCGATCGGCATGTGCGCGACGGCCGCGGTGATCAGGCTGCCCTGATCTTCGACTCCGCGATGGTTCCCACCAAAGCGACGTACACGTACTCGGAACTGCTAGAGCAGGTCTCGCTGTTCGCCGGTGTTCTGAAAGCTCAGGGTGTGGTGGCGGGTGATCGGGTCATCATCTACATGCCGATGATCCCCGAGGCCGCGATCGCGATGCTCGCGTGTGCGCGTATCGGCGCTGTACATTCGGTAGTATTCGGCGGTTTCGCCGCCAAGGAGCTTGCCACACGCATTGACGACGCAGGGCCGGTGGTATTGGTCACGGCGTCCGGCGGCCTAGAGCCCACACGAACCATCGAGTACCTGCCGATGGTCGAGAAGGCCCTGCAACTGTCCTCAACTCCCGCCCACACGGTCATCGTGAAGAATCGTGAGCAGATTTCGGGCACAGCCGCTGAGTACCAGTCGAGCACCGCAGCTTGGTTCGATTGGGATGAGCTGATCGCAGGCGCCACGCCAGCGGATCCCGTGTCAGTGGCAGCGACGGACCCACTCTATATCCTCTATACCTCCGGCACGACCGGCAAGCCCAAGGGCGTCGTCCGGGACAACGGTGGCCACGCCGTCGCCCTGACGTGGACAATGAAGAACCTGTACGACATCAGCCCCGGCCAGGTGTGGTGGACCGCGTCCGACGTCGGTTGGGTGGTCGGCCATTCGTACATCGTGTACGGCCCCTTGCTCGCCGGAGCTACTACGGTCATGTACGAGGGCAAGCCCGTAGGTACCCCCGATGCCGGCGCATTCTGGCGGATCATTTCCGACTACAAGGTGTCGGCACTGTTCACCGCTCCTACCGCGATACGCGCCGTCCGCAAGGCGGACCCGAACGCGGAAGAGCTTTCCAAGTACGATATTTCCTCGCTCGACACACTCTTCGCCGCGGGCGAGCGCTTGGATCCGGATACTTACGCGTGGGCGACCCGCGTACTCGATCGCCCAGTGATCGATCACTGGTGGCAGACCGAAACCGGGTGGGCCATCTGCGCAAACTTGCGCGGTCTCGAACCCATGGAAATCAAGGCAGGTTCACCTACGGTCGCATGCCCTGGATACCGCGTCGAAATAGTCGACAGCGAGGGCGCCCTCGTCGGACCGGGCACCGAGGGCAACATCGTGATCGGCCTGCCGCTTCCCCCCGGCACACTCGCCGGTCTGTGGCGCGACGAGGACCGTTACGTGAAGTCCTACCTGTCGACATTCGAAGGCTATTATCTCACCGGCGACTCCGGATTCATCGACGAGGACAACTACGTCTTCGTTCTCGGCCGCAGCGACGACGTGATAAATGTTGCCGGACACCGTCTTTCGACGGGAAGTATGGAGGCTGTGGTCGCCGGGCATCCCGCGGTCGCCGAATGCGCCGTCATCGGCATTCACGACGACCTGAAAGGGCAACGACCCAGCGGATACGTCGTGCTCAAATCCGGTGTGAGCATAGATCCGGAAACTCTGCGCCAGGAGCTGGTGGCCCGTGTTCGCGATCAGATCGGCGCGGTCGCAACCTTCCGAGACGTGACTATTGTGTCGGCGCTACCGAAGACTCGCTCAGGAAAAATCCTAAGAAAGACCATGCGTCAGATCGCCGACAACGAAACATACACAGTGCCTTCGACCATCGAAGATGCCACCGTCCTGGACGACCTATCGAAACTCCTCCGCGGATAGCGCTTGCATGCAATCCTTCTCAAAGGTTTAGTTGAGCTTCCCGCACCGTGCATCCTGTACATGAAGCTGGGCAGGGTTCGGACACGCCAACCGCGGCGGTCCGTCATCCCACCAGGGAACGGGGTGAGGTGTTATGTCGCGGGTTGCCACAGGTGAGTCGGTGTTGGCTCGCGGAGTTCGCGTGATCGAGTCGTTCGGTCTCGATGATCGAAGCTTGACTGTCACCGACATCGCGCGGCGCTCCGGGTTGCACATTGCCACTGCCTCTCGGTTGATCGAAGAGCTTGTGGGGACGGGGTGGCTCGAGCGCGAGGGCCGACAGGTTCGCATCGGGGTTCGGCTGTGGGAGGTCGTGTCACGGGCTTCCTCGACGGTCGGACTGCGCCAGGCAGCTATGCCGTTCATGGAGGATCTGCACGCGGTGATCGGTCATCACACCCAATTGGGCGTGATGGAAGGCGGCGAAGTGCTGTTCGTGGAGCGGCTCACCGCGCCGAAAGCGGCGGTCAACTATTCGAGAATTGCTGGCCGCTTACCCCTACATGCGTCGTCTTCCGGCCTGGTCTTGCTGGCGAACTCGCCGCAGGAGCAGCAAGAGCGCGCGATCGGTGCACCGTTGAAGGTGTTCACGGATCGGACAGTGCGGACGGGTCGGGAACTTCGTGCCATCCTGGCTGAAGTGCGGCGGCAGGGCTTCGCGTTCTGTGCCGGACACATCTACCCAGAAACAACTGGAATAGCTGTGCCGGTGCGGAATGCCGATCAGACAGTCGTTGCGGCGTTGTCGGTCATCGTGCCCAACGACGATGCCGCGCGGTCGCTGATACCTGCCCTTCAAGCGGCGGGCCGCGGCGTCACTCGCGTGATGTCCGCCTCGATACCCGGCCAATCGTGACCCGCGGCACAGAATCTCTCTCAATGGTTGAGAATGCCGTAGCCGGTCCGGTGCCGTCTGGGTGATTCTCGATCAACACAAGAGATCGAGGAGCTGCAGATGTCCGAGAGCACCGCGTACGTCGACACGGGCGGGGTCAGCGCCGAGACACGTACTGATTCCGCCCTGACGGTCACAGCGAAAGAGGTTGTCTCGCAGGGCGTCGTGGCGCTTACACTGACTCATCCCGACGGCAGACGGCTGCCGGATTGGGCACCGGGAGCACATATCGACCTGATACTGCCGACGGGTGTGACCCGTCAGTATTCGCTGTGCGGTGATCGGTGGGACCCGCGCAGCTACCGCATCGGGGTTCTGCGTGAGCCTGCCGGACGGGGTGGATCGGCCTTCGTCCACGACGTTCTGGCTGTCGGTGATTCGGTCGGGGTCGGGGGTCCACGCAACAATTTTCCGATGGTCCCTGCACCGAGGTACTTGTTCGTCGCCGGAGGGATCGGCATCACTCCATTGATCCCGATGATCGCGCAGGCAGAACTTATGGGCATCGAGTGGACCCTGCTGTACGGCGGACGCACTCGAACCTCGATGGGCTTTCTGGACGAACTCTCCTTCTACGGAGACCGTGTGGTCCTCGCCCCGCAGGACGAGGTGGGCTTGCTCGATCTGCCTACCTGGCTCGGTGCCGCAGCCGCCGATGACACCAAGGTCTACGTGTGCGGCCCCGAACCGCTCCTCGATGCCGTCGAGACCGGGTGCAGCGGCTGGCTGGTGGGCAAACTGCGGATGGAACGTTTCGTTCCCAAACGGCAGTCCGCGCCGGTGCGGACTGTTCCGTTCGAGCTAGAACTCGCTCGTTCGGGCCTCGTGGTCACAGTCACCCCGGACGGCAGCGTTCTCGACGCCGTACAGAAGGCCGGCGTCACCGTCCTGTCTTCCTGCCGCGAGGGCACCTGCGGGACATGCGAGACAACGGTATTGGCAGGGCAGCCCGATCATCGAGATTCGATCCTCGACGATTCCGAACGCGACAACGCCGACTGCATGTTCATCTGCGTATCCCGATCCTGCTCCGACCGCCTCGTCCTCGATCTCTGACACTTCCGATACGCAAGGAACAACACACATGAGCACTGCCGTCCCGACCACCGATGCACCGGTCAGCCACGCCGACCCCTTCGCTCTCGATGTGCTGCACGACCCGCTACCGTTTCAATCCGCTCTGCGCGAGGCCGGACCCGTGGTCTACCTCAACCGCTACGACGTCTTCGCGATGGGCCGATACGAACAAGTCCATGCCGCACTCACCGACTGGCAGGGCTTTCAGTCCGCCGCCGGAGTCGGGCTGAGCAACTTCCGATACGAAACTCCCTGGCGACCACCGAGTTTGCTGCTCGAGACCGACCCTCCGCACCACGATGCTCCACGCGCAGTTCTCAGCAAGGTCCTCGGGCCACGGGCCCTGACCAAACTGCGAGCGTCGTGGATGGTCGACGCCGAAATCCTCGTCGACCAGGTTCTCGACGCGCACACCGAATTCGATGCCGTATCGGCACTCGCCGCAGCATTCCCGCTGCGCGTGTTTCCCGACGCAGTCGGAATTCCGGACGCCGGGCGGGAGAATTTGCTGCCGTACGGCGATCACTTGTTCAACGCCTTCGGGCCGGTGAATTCGTTGGTGGAGAAAGGCGCTCCTCGCGTTGCGGAACTGTCCGGTTGGGTCAATGCCCAGTGCACGCGTGATGCACTCTCCGACGACGGGTTCGGTGCAGAGATCTGGGCGGCGGCCGACCGTGGGGACATCACCCACGAGCAAGCCCCGCTGATCGTGCGCTCGCTGCTCTCGGCCGGCGTCGACACGACGGTCAACGGACTCGCTGCAGTCCTGTATGCCTTCGCCAACAATCCACTTCAATGGGCACGACTACGGGAGAACCCTTCGACGCTGGCCAAGACCGCATTCGACGAGGCCGTGCGGTGGGAGTCACCGGTTCAGACGTTCTTTCGAACTGCGACCTCCGACATCGACATAGAGGGCACGGAGATCCCCAGTGGGCGCAAGATCCTGATGTTCCTCGGATCCGCGAACCGCGACCCGCGCCGGTGGACCGATCCCGACGCGTTCGACATCACACGAAACCCATCAGGACACGTCGGCTACGGAATGGGAATCCACCAGTGCGTCGGCCAGCACGTCGCCCGCCTCGAAGCCGAAGCTCTCCTGGCCGCACTCGCGGCGCGCATCGAGACGATCGAACCCGCCGCACCCGCCTCACGGCACCTGAACAACACGCTGCGGTCATGGGAATCGATCCCCGTCCGCATCACCCGGCGGTAAAGACGATGGTCCAGCAATCCCGCCCGATGCAGGAGCATCGGGCGGGTTCAGGTGCCGCGGGCGATCCAGTGGGCGAGGTGGGGTGATTCGGTGCCGATGGTGGTGGCGTCGCCGTGTCCGGTGTAGACAGTGGTCTCCTCCGGCAGGGTAAAGAGTCGGTCGCGAATCGATCCGATGATGGTGGGGAAGTCGGAGTACGACCGCCCGGTGGCACCGGGGCCGCCGGAGAAGAGTGTGTCTCCGGAAAACAGGACACCGACCTCGGGGAGATAGAGGCACACCGAGCCGGGGGAGTGGCCGGGTGTGTGTATGACCTGAATATCGGTGCCGGCCACGGCGATCCGCTGGTGGTCGTCGAGGGTCCAATGGGCGACGTCGGGATGCGACTGCTTCCACAGGACGTCGTCACCGGGGTGCAGCACGATCGGCGCGTGGAGCTCGTGGCCGAGTTCGGGAGCGACGGTGACGTGATCGTTGTGGCCGTGGGTGCACAGAACCGCGTTGACGTGGCGACCAGCGACCGCGTCGATGATCGGTCCGGCGGTGTGGGCGGCATCGATGACGACGACGTCGGTGTCGTCACCGATGAGGTAGATGTTGTTCTCCACCTCCCAGGTGCCGCCGTCGAGTGCGAAGACTCCTGAGGTGACGACCCGCTCGATCCGTACTCCGTGTGCGTCGACCAGGGTTTCGACGGTCACAGGACCACGACCGATCGCAGGACTTCGCCGGCGTGCATACGGTCGAAGGCTTTTTCGACGTCGCCGAGGTCGATGCGTTCGGTGACGAATTTCTCCAGCGGGAGGCGGCCTTGGATGTACAGTTCGACCAGTGTGGGGAAGTCGCGTTCGGGCAGGCAGTCGCCGTACCACGATGACTTCAATGATCCGCCGTGAGAGAAGAAGTCGAGCAGCGGCATCTCGACGCGCATATTCGGGGTGGGGACGCCGACGAGGACCACGGTGCCGGCGAGATCGCGACTGTAGAAGGCCTGTTTCCAGGTTTCCGGACGCCCGACGGCGTCGATGACGACATCGGCACCGTGGCCGCCGGTGAGTTCTTTGACAGCGTCGATGGGGGCAGTGTGGGAGGCGTTGATCGTATGCGTGGCACCGAGTTCCTTCGCCCAGGCAAGTTTGGTGTCGTCGCGGTCGATGGCGATGATGACCGACGCACCAGCAAGCGCTGCTCCGGCGATGGCAGCATCGCCGACGCCGCCGCACCCGATGACCGCGACAGAGTCGCCGCGGCCGACGTTGCCAGTATTCACAGCGGCACCGAGGCCGGCCATGACACCACAGCCCAGTAGTCCCACGACGGCGGGGTCGGCGGTCGGGTCGACCTGTGTGCACTGTTTTTCGTGGACGACGGTCTTGTCGGCGAACGAGCCGATGCCCAGTGCGGGGGTGAGTTCGGTGCCGTCGGTGAGGGTCATCTTCTTCGACGCATTGTGGGTGTCGAAGCAGTACCAGGGCCGGCCGCGCTTGCAGGCGCGACATTCCCCGCAGACCGCGCGCCAGTTGAGGACGACGAAGTCGCCGACACTCACGTGTGTGACGGCGTCACCGATGGTCTCGACGATCCCGGCGGCTTCGTGGCCGAGCAGGAACGGGAATTCGTCGTTGATGCCGCCGTCGCGGTAGGTGAGGTCGGTGTGGCAGACCCCGCACGCCTGAATTGTGACGATGACGTCGTGGGGGCCGGGGTCGGGGATGACGATGTCGACGAGTTCGACGGCGGCGTCCTTGGTTCGGGCGATGACGCCGCGGACAGTTTGGGTCATGAGGGTGCTTTCGTGCTGGAAGAAAAGTTGCGGCGGACTGCTAGGACGTGTCAGGCAGTGTGGGCTGTGGTTCGAGACCAATGTGGTAGTGGTGCACCAGGTATCGGCGATCTGAATGTCGGCAACGACGATCCTTCGAGCGAACCGATGTACACGGTCCGGAGATCGGGGCCTCCGAAGGTGACGCTTGCCATTCGCGGCGCGAGGCCGTCCCCGGGCTTGGTGCCGCCGACAGTGGCAACAAGGTTTCCCGGTCCGGTCCGCATGGAGTTCTTTGCGTCGCGGTCACCGTCTTCCCACAGAGTCAGAAGGTCACCTTCTGGTGTGATGGCAACGAGTTTGTCCTGCCCGATCAGTGTGGTCCACACGTTTCCGTGAGCGTCGAACGCGAATCCGTCAGGTGCGCCGTGCAATTTTTCGGGGCCGAACGTTTCTCTGCCGCTCAGTACGCCGCCCGCTTCGACAGTGAATCGGGTCAGGTGATCTGCACCGGTTTCGGCCACGAGCAGTGTCGTTCCGTCGGCGTCGAAGCGCATCTCGTTGGTCCCACACAGTCCTGTGGCGACCACACGCGCGACCGTGTGGATCCCTGGCTTCCAATCGTCGATGACTGCGATGTAGCCGTCGGGTTGCAGGCCAGCACTGCGGGAGCGCCACGCTTCCGCCGATGCCGTGACCGAGAACCACAGTCGCCCTTCTCGATCGAGGTTGGGGAAGTTCGCTTTGCCCAGTGGGCGAACGACATCATCCGGCCATGTTGCTCGATCGGCGACAAGGGACCAGGTTCCATCACGGGTGATGTGTTCGATTCGGTTGGTACCGAAGTTCGCGACGATAAAATTGCCGTCGGTGTCGAAGCACAGTCCGTTGGGCAGTGAGTATCCCTCGTTGCCTTCGATATTGGGATTGGTGTCGGGGGCAAACGGGCCGCCGCCGTCAGGACGGATCAGACGCTGCGTCCCGTGCGCGTCGAGGTGCACGATTCCGCCGAGATCGGCGATCCACAGGTCGCCCGATCGTTCTGCGAGGATGCACTCCGGCCGTCGCAGGCTGTGTCCGGTCGTGCTGATGGTCGAAGGGTCGACGGACCAGCCAAGCAGTGGGTTTGTCACTTCACTGTCCCTTGTTCGTTCGAATCCGGCGTCGAATCGTCGACCCAGAAGGTCCGGACGTTGGTGAATTCTCGAATACCCTCGACCGACAGTTCCCGTCCGTACCCGCTTCTGCGCGTACCTCCGAACGGCACTCGTGGGTCCGAGGCCACCACTGCATTGACGAACAATGCGCCGGAGTTGATGCGGCGTCCCACTGCCAGTGCGCGGTCCACATTCGTCGACCACACGCTTGCACCGAGTCCGTATACGGTCGTATCGGCAAGGCGGACAGCATGTTCGTCATCCGATGCGCGGACGACGGCAGCGATGGGACCGAATGTCTCCTCCTTGAAGACAGCCATCTCGGGTGTGACGTCGGTGAGGATGGTCGGCTGGAAGAAGGCGCTTCCCGGAACCAGCGGCCGGCCGCCGACGACGGCTACCGCTCCGGCCGCGATCGAGGTATCGACCTGTTGTTGTAGCGCTTCGGCCTGGGATATGCGTGCGACGGGACCGATCTGGGTTGCGGGATCATGAGGGTCACCGACGATCAGTTCGGACGTCAGACGTGCAAATATCTCTGTGAACTCATCGGCCACGGACTCGGCGACGATGAACCTTTTGGCGGCAAGACAGCTCTGGCCTCCGTTGAGAAATCGTGACTTGACGGCGGCGCGTGCTGCAGCGGGTACGTCGGCATCACCGAGAACGATGAACGGGTCCGATCCACCCAGTTCGAGTACGGACTTCTTCAACGCATGTGCCGCAGCAGCCGCGACGGACATTCCGGCGCGCTCGCTTCCGGTCAGAGTGATCGCTGCAACCGAGGGGTGGTCGATGATGCGTGTTGTCGCCTCTGCCACATCGCTCTCGTCGATCAGCAGCGTGGTGAACAGTGCCTCGGGGGCACCGACGGATGCGGCTGCAGCTCGAAAGAGCTCTTGGGCGGCAAGTGCGCAACCGGTGACCGAGGGCGCGTGTTTGAGCAGCGCTGCGTTTCCCGCTGCCAACGCAGGCGCAGCGAACCGGACCACCTGCCAGAACGGAAAGTTCCATGGCATGACAGCAAGGATCACGCCGAGAGGTTCGTGCGCGACCCAGCTACGGCTGGCTGATGTCTCGACGGGCCTGTCGGCCAGAAACCCCTCGGCATGTTCACCGAAGAACTCGGCGGCAACGGCGCATTTGTCGATTTCGCTCAGCGCCTCCGAGATGGGCTTTCCCATCTCGTCGACCATCAGGTTCGCAAGGGTGACCCTGCGGGACGACAGTTCGTGCGACACGGCGTGCAGAAGAGCCGCGCGTATGTCCCAGCTGGAGAACCGCCACTGATCGGCCGCTTCGGACGCCTGCTGGACCGCGGTCGAAAGGTCATCCTCTGTATGGGATGTCCATCGACCGACCTCGGCTCCTGTTGTCGGCGAGATGCTCACGAGGGTGCCCATGTAGCTGCCTTTCTGCTTGCTTCGGGTGAATTCGTGCGCACTGCATCGGAAAGGAACTTCACGCCCGCCTGATTGGAGAAGCCCCCGTCGACGGCGATCTCCGCTCCGGATACAAATCGAGATTCGTCGCTGATCAGGTACACGACTAGGTGCGCGACATCGTCCACCACTCCTAGAACCCCCAGAGGGTTTGCTGTGAGATTCGCCTGACGGAATTCGCTGGGCGCGTTCGCCACCATCGGCGTCTCGATATAGCCGGGGTGAATTGTGTTGGCGCGGATGCCCAGTGGTCCCAGTTCGACACTGGCGACTTTCGACAGACCTCGCGCTGCCCATTTCGATGCGGTGTACGCAACTGTGTAGTGAGGGGTGATGGCCGCAACGCTTCCGATCGTGACGATAGAGGCACCGGGGTGCATCAGAGGTGTCATCGCTTGGATGCCGAGAAGCGGCCCGGTCGCGTTGATGCGGAACATCCGTTCCCAGTCGGCGAGTTCGACGTCGAGTAGCCGTGCGCGGTGTGTTGCCCCAGCGTTGTTCACCAGTCCGTGTACCTCACCGAATTCGGTACGCACATCGTCGGCCAAGGCCGCCCATGCGGTCGGATCGGTCACGTCGAGCCGGCAATTGATGATTCGTCCGGTTCCGGCGGTATCCAGCTCTGCCTTCTCGTCGAACGAGATGTCGGTTGCGATCACCGTCGCGCCCTGCGCAGCGAGAGCGTACGCTTCTGCTGCGCCCTGACCGCGCGCTGCGCCGGTGACGACAACGACTTTCCCGTCGACCCGTCCTTCGCTCATTTTGTTGTTCCTGTCAGGGTGTGTAAGTCCCGCAGTGGAGTTGCGGCCACGGTCTTGTATCGCTCCGCGGGCGGCGCCACGACCGGGTTGGAGAAGAATCCCAGCCGATCCACTTTCATAGCCACGACGTCACCTGGGCTCAGCGGGGGCGGATCGAGAGCCCCGGATCGCCCCCACGCCTCGGCGAGCGATCCACCTGCACAAGTCCCGGACGCGATCAGGTCGCCGGAGCGAACCCAGGCCCCACGAGAGGCATAGCTGACGAGTTCCTCGAACGACCAGCCCATGTGGGCCAGGTTGTCGGATCCGAATTCGGAATCGTTGACGAACACCGACATGCGAAGGTCGAGGCGGTCACCTACCCGGCAGTCTTCGAGCTCGTCCGGTGTGACCAACCATGGGCCGATGGTCGTAGCGAAGTCCTTGCTTTTTGCCGGTCCCAGACCGCCTCGCATCTCGTGTTTCTGCACATCTCGCGCCGACCAGTCGTTGACGATGAGATATCCGGCAATGTGATCGGACGCCTCGGCGGGGGTCAGATCTCGGCCGTCTTTGCCGATGACGATCCCGACTTCCAGCTCGAAATCGAGCTGCGAACTCGCCGGCAGACCTGCAACCGGATACCCAGGGTCGATGATCGCGTGGGGGCTTCCGTAGAGGTACGTCGGCTGCTCGTGCCACAACTCCACAGCCGAGGCCGGGTCGGCTGTCATCGCCGAGGCCCCCACGACATGCTCCTCGAAGCTGACGAAGTCGCGGAAGCTACGAGGCATGAGCGGTGCGCGGAGGCGAACGTCGGACAGTGCAACGACGGGTGCGTCGGTCGGAGGAACCTGATGCTCGCAGGCTGCGATGAGAAGATCGGTCCCGATCGGAAACAGTGTCAGGTTGTGCTCGACGCCGGCAGTCTCGACCAGGGCGACCCGTTCGGTCCCGGCGACGTCGATCCGTGCATATTTCACGTTTTGCCTTTGTTTCGATGTCGGTCAGATGTCCAGGACGGTGGTGAACACCCTCTCGCGCTTCGCAAGAGCCGGAATGGCTGTGCCCAGCGCCAGTTGTTCGAAGTGTGGGTAGGTGCCGTGCTTCTTGAAGGCGTCTTCGTCGTCGTATACCTCGAAGATCTTGAACACCGTCGGCTGGTCCGTGTCCTGATGGACGATGTAGACCTGGCAGCCTGGTTCGTCACGTGAGGCGGGTGCGAGCTGGGTCAGCGCGTCGAGCACGATGTCGGCGGTCGATTCTTGGGCGGTCCAGGTCGCTGAGCAGACAAATGCCATCGGTTTCTCTTTCTGTTGTGTGCCGAGCTCGTCTGTGTCGGGGCTCGGCCTGGTACTGCGCAGGGTTGCTGAGTGGATTTATTGTTCGAGTTCGTGGAATGTGTCGTGTATCCAGTCGGCGACGAAACTGCTCACGTAGGGCAGGTGGTCGAGTCCGACGTGTTCCGCACCGCCCTCTTCGGCGGTGAAGATTCGAAGATCGCGTTTAGGGCTGGCGGTGGCTTGTGAGTACGAGCGGTGTGCGTATTCGACGGGTATTTGTCGGTCGTTTTCGCCGTGTACCACGAGAAATGGGACCGTGATCTGCGCGACTATGCCGTCGAGATTCGCGGAATCGGCGCGCGCGAGAAACTGGTCACGATCGGATTCTCCCCATACCCACATGACATGTTTCCAGTAGTGCGGTACGGGCAGTTCGCCTTCCCGTTCGACGCGTCTGCGCTGCACCGCGCCCCAGTCGTGATTTGCTCCCCACGCCACGCAGAGCGCGAGGCGCTTCTCGAAAGCCGCTGCGCGGGGCGCGAAATAGCCGCCCAACGACCAGCCCACGATTCCGATGCGACTAGCGTCGATCGTGTCGAACTTTTCGAGGTAGTCGACACACGCTGTCGCCCATTCTTCGGTATCGATCTGTGCGGTGAGCCCATGCAGACGGAGCGCTTCGCCGCTCCCCGGGCAATCCACCATCAAGGTGGCAATGCCACGCTGAGCCAGTTCGGCGGCGAAGCCGGACAGATACATGTGCTCTTTGGTGCTGTCGAGACCGTTCCACATGATCATGCACGGATAGGTCTGTGCCTCGGTTACCGGAACAGTGAGGTAGGCGGGAAGGAAGGTTTGCCCGTAGGGAATTTCCACTCGCTTCGTGGACGGGTCCGACAGCTCGAACGAACGAGTCATCAATTCCAAGACTCGGCGGTAGATGCTGCTCCGGTCGGGCGCGTCCGCGCTTTGCATTCTTTCGGCGTTGACGAGATAGTTCGCGGCTCGTGCATAGGCATGGCCGGCGCTGATGTTGTGCCCCGACTCGTGGTCGGCGTCTGCGCTGGATATCACTTGGTCGACGACGCTGGTCCATGAGGCAAGCAGTTCTGCGGTGCCGGCATCTTCGCCGCGTGCTGCTGCTTTCAGCAGAGGCTTGCAGGCACGGTCGACTTCGTCGATATAGCCGCCACTGTTGAGCACTGCTACGACACCGAGGTTCCACACGTAATTGCCGGGGAAATACTCGAACACGTCTATTCCTTACTTTGTACGTCCGGCAGCCATCTCGACCGTTGGCACGTCCGGAATTCGGCTGCTGCTTGGTAACTCTCGGATCATCGATATCCGCAGAGGTTGGTTCGACTACACCGGTGGAGCCACGAAGAGACCCTTGTCGACATCGTTGAACGACTTGGCCGCCACGAACTCATCCATCGCGTTGGCCGTGCCCCATTGGTCGGCAACATCAGGATCGGAGGAGTCGTACAGATGCGGGTGCCACAGATCCTCGTCGAGAATTTCGAGCTCAGTGGTGTATTCCATCGTGTTGCCGTTGGGGTCGAGGAAGTACGAAAAGGTGTTGTTGCCGGCCATGTGTCGACCCGGCCCCCAGACTTTCTCGACCCCCGCGCGGAGCATCCGTCCGGTGCCGCGCATGTATTCGTCGATGCCACGCAGCTCGAACGATGCGTGATGGAGGGCGACGTGCGGGCCTCGCGCGATCGCCATCGAGTGGTGAAAACTGTTGGTGCGCATGAACCACATCACTTTTCCCATTCGGGGATGCATGAGGATGTCCGAGACCTTGAACCCGAAGTGCTTCTCGTAGAAGGCAACCGTCGCTTCAGGGTTCGGAGTGTTGACTACGACGTGGGAGAGCTTGACAGGAATCGACTCGCCTTCCTCGACCTTGCGGTGCTTGCGTACCGCAACGTCGGCGGAGACCTCGATGGTTCGGCCGTCGTGGTCGAAGAACCGGAAGCCGTATCCCGCTCCCGGTGTCTGGAGCACGCCGGGCTCGTTCGCCAGCCGTACCCCGTCCCGGCCGAGTTCGAGAGCCAGTGCATCCACTGAGTCAGCGTCGGCAGCACCGTAGGAGATCAGGTCAAGCCGCTTGTCGTTGTCCTTGCGCAGTCGAACGACGTACTGCTCGGGTGATCCCTCGGCAGCGAGGTAGGTAACGTCGTTGTCTGTTCCGGCGACGGACAGTCCCCACCGGGAGGTGAAGAAGTCGAGTTGCTTCTCGTAGTCGGGGACAGCCAGGGCGACATGGCGTAGATGGGTGAATGCGTAGTCGGTCATCGAGTACTCCTGATGAACAGTGTGGTTGGGCGGCGCACGGTCGAGCTCGTCACTGAACAACCGTCGTGAACGTCTGTTCTGCTTGGTCGATCAGCGCGATCTGCGACAGAATTTCCCGAGGACTCGACTCTCCGACTACTTTCTGCAGCAACGGAGTTCGGTCCAGGATCTGATCGCGCACGTATTGCAGCGGTTTGGGCGCATGATGGAACATCTGCCCGAGCACATACGCCTGCTGCGACTGACGCGCGGTGTGAGGTTTACGAGGGGCCTCGAATGCGTCGAGTGCCGTGCGGACCGCCTGGTAGTCCGATAGATCGACGCCTGCCAGTCGGCGACCGATGAAATAGCCGTCCTCGGTGGCCATGCCGGCCCCATACGCCGCGTAGGGCGAGGTGGGGTGCGCAGCGTCACCGACGAGGGTCGCACGGCCTTTCGACCATTGCTTCAAGGGCTTACGATCTCTGATCGGCCAGCGCTGCACATCCTCGGGCCGTGTTGCGGCGATCAGTTGAGGCAGCGGGAATGCGAACTCTCTACCCAACTCCGCAGCGCTTGCGTGCAGGTCACCGGTGAATTCCTCGGATGCGTCGTGGGGGTGAAGTACCCACCACTGAAAACCGCTGCGGCCCTTGTGGCGGATCGACGTCCACGCGCCTTGGACCGTGCGGCTGTGTGAAACGACGCAGAGTCCGGGTTCCGCTCCGAGGTCATCGGCGTAAGTAAAGCCGCCGAAGATTTGTAGGTTGTGCTCACGCTTGGGGGAGTCACCCCACAGTGTGCGACGAACGAGCGAATCGATACCGTCTGCACCGATCACCACGTCTGCGTCCTCGACGGAGCCATCGGTCATCCGGAGTCGAACCCTTGATTCGTCCTGATCAAGGCTGTCCACGCTGCGGTTGAGCTGCAGGACGTTCGGCGGGAGTGCCGCGATCAGGCGCTCGTACAGTTCCGGTCTGAGCAGTCCGATGAAGCCTCCGCCGTAGTCCCGGACGACATCGGGGGGAAGATCGATACGGACGCGTCGATGTCCGCCCGCGTTCCGGAACTCGGACTCGCACGGTGCGCCGAGGTCACTGATGTCGACTCCCAGTAGGCCGAGGGCCTTGATGGGCGGCGGCCACAGGTTGAGGATGTTGCCGGCCGGGCGGGCCTGCTTGTATCGCTCGAGCAGCACTACTTCGTGGCCTGCTTGGTGAACCGAAAGGGCGGTTGCCATTCCGGCGGGTCCGGCGCCGATGACGGCAACCCGCCCGGTGGGGGGTGTGTTCACGAGTTACGTCTCCTTCGTAGAGAAATTGAGTAGCTATTGCACGTCGTATGCGGACATCTCGGGTTCCCCGACGATCAAGTCGGGGACCACCGCCAGGAAGTTTTGGGTGTGGGTATGCGTCATGTGTTCCTCGAGTGCACTGCGGTCGCGCCAGATCTCGATGCTGACCACCGTGTCGGTGTCGGTGAGATCTGCATAGAAGCCGTAGGACCGACATCCGTCGTCTTCCCGGGCGGCGACGGTGATTTCCGTTGCCGCAGCGATGAACTCGGCGCGACTGAGGGGGTCGATCCGGGCGGTACCGGTCACAATCAACATTTGACACTCCTGGAGGGAACTCAACCGAATCGACTCAAAACGTAGTGATCGATACGGTTTGATTATGATGTGCTCTGAGTCACTAAAAAGTCAACCCCCGGATTCTCACAAGTTGCCCAGGCGCGATAATCGTCGTCGTGACAATGAATTCGCCCAGCGACGACGAGCTCGCCGTCCGGCTCCCGAGGCAGCAACGAAGCAGGCAAGCCTGGGCCCGTATTCTCGATGCCGGGGTCGCGATCATGGAAGACGTGGGCTACGACGCTTTCACCATCGCCGAGGTCTGTGAACGTGCCGAGGTCGCTCCACGGGCCGTGTACGAACGCGTCAATACGAAGGACGGGTTGTTTCTCGCCGTCTACGAGCACAAGATGCAACAGGTCCTCGCCGATCAGAGTGCCGCGTTCCACGAAACCGTTTGGGAAGGAATGACACCGCAGCAACTGATACGTGGCGCGATCGAAGGCATGGTCACGGTGTTCACGGTTCACCGCGCGTTTCTGAGCTCGGTGATCCTGATTTCAGGTGTTCACCGTGAGGTGTACCGGCGCGGTAGCCTGCATGCACGGAACCTCGGAGACCAATTCACGGCGATTCTGATGCGCGGTGAAGTTGAGATCCGTCATGCGAATCCAGAGGCAGCGATACGTATGACGTTCACATCAGCGTTTTCCTCGATCGTCCTGCGTACGAGCTACGGGCCAGGCTTTTTCGGTCCTGCAGTCGACGACGCAACCTTTGTCAGCCAGCTTTCCGACATGGCCGATTCGTACCTGCTCCGATACGAGGACCACTGACGCGCGCTTCTCGGATCAGGTTGCCCGCCACTGCATGTCGCCGATCTGCCTTTAAACTAAATGTCGGCAGGGCACGACGCACAAGCCCCCCGTTGAGAGCGCCGCTAGCGGTTCGCTACGCCGGAAGCGGCCGCTCGCCACTGGCGACGGCGGCTCAGTCTCCAGCACCCCGACACCGACCGCGTTTGCCATGCGAAAATCATGCCGTGCACATCGAGGCGCTCGACGCTGAACTTGCCGCTCTACTCGGAGAGGTTCCGGCGCTGGACTTCGCGGACATCGCTGCAACCCGGGCAGCGCTCGCGGATCCGACACCGTCCGCCGCTGCTTCCGACAACGCTGCTGCTTTCGGCGTGACTGTCACCGATATGTCTGTCACCGATATGGACGTGGAGGCAGATGGACACACGGTGCGCGTGCGGGTGACCGCGCCCGTGCTGGCGCCGGGCCATCCGCTGCCGGTGATCGTAGAGGTGCACGGTGGTGGGTTCGCTCTGGGTTCCGGTGCGTCGAACGACGACGGGAACCGCGAGCTGGCGTCGACGCTGCCGTGCATCGTCGTTGCAGTCGACTACCGGTTGAGCCCAGAGTTTCCCTACCCGGCCGCGGTAGAGGACTGCGTGGCGGCCGTGACCTGGGCGACGAACAATGCCGGCGAGCTGGGAGGCGACGTGAGCCGGGTCGGCCTGCTCGGCACCAGCGCGGGTGCGTGCCTCGCTGCGTGCACTGCTCTGCATCTTCGTGACCGGTATCGGCGCGATCACCGCGGCCCGATCCCTGTGATGCAGGCGTTGATCGAACCGGCTCTCGACGACCGGGACGGTACCCCGTCCATGGTCCAGGGCGGCGACGCGGTCTTCTGGAACACCCGCAACGCGATGCTCAGTTGGCAGCACTACCTCGCGGGCAGACCGGCCGACGAGTTTACGTCGCCGTCCCGAGAGCAGGATCTGTCCGGTTTGCCGCCGACCTACCTCACCGTCAACGAGCTCGATCCGCTGCGAGACCAGGGCATCGATTATGCGCGCCGATTGCTCGCCGCGGATGTACGCGTCGAAATGCATTGCTGGCCCGGTGCCTTCCACGGTTTCCGGATGTTCGACACAGACCTCGGTCGACGCACGCGCGCGATGGATGTCGCGGCGATCGCCCGGTTGATGGGTTCGAGTTAAGCGACGAGATTGCTGACGGCCCAGCTCATGTGGGTGCGCACCGCGAGGGCGGCGTCTTCGGGATCGCCCGCTTCGATGGCGTCGACGATCTCGTGATGGCGGTCGGTGTCCATGTTTCCGACGGCTCGCTCGCGGCCGGCGTACATGATCGACATGCGGATGGAGCCTTCGAGGTTGGTCCAGGAATGCAACAGGGTCTCGTTGTCGGCGGACCGGCACAGTAGGCGGTGGAAGTCGAGATCGGCTTCGATACGGTCGTCGAGCGTTTCGTCCTTGGGGGCCTGGCCCATCAGCTCGAGTGCTGCGCGCAATCGTGCGATGACGAGTGGCCGTTCGGGATGCCGAGCGATCGCCGAGGCAGCGAGACCTTCCAGGGCGGCGCGGACGGAGAAGATGTCCTGAATTTCTTTGGTGTCGAGGTGCCTGACGTGCAACCGCCCGCGCGCCCCGGTGACGACGAGACCTTCCTGCTGCAGCTGCCGAAGTGCTTCGCGAAGAGTTCCGCGACTGATCTGCAGGCGCTCGGAGAGTTCGGTCTCGACGAGCGCGCTGCGCGGCCTCAGTTCGCCGCTCGTGATGGCGGACCGCAGAGCGGTGACTGCCTGTTGACGCAGATTGGTCTTCTGCAGTCCGAGAAGTGCGCCGGGTTGCCCCACCGTGGAGACTCCTTTCGTCGGAGACGCCAGAGGCGCCTCACTGCAGACAGTCGACCGGTAGCTGTCGACAGTGAGTGTACGGGTACGGACACCACTCTTCTCGGACCGCAGATCCATCGTTATCCCTACAGCTCGCCCAGAATTCGAGATTCGATGCTCGAAGTGGACAGGCCGTAGCGGTCATGCAGGGTCGGCAGAGCGCCTGCGGCCAAGAACTCGTCGGGCAGCGAGATCGCCCCGACCTTCTTGCCGATTCCGCGCTCGACAATGGCCGACGCCACGGTCTCGAACAGGCCGCCGATCTTGGTGTGGTTCTCGCAGGTGAACGCGAGCCGCGGAGTATCGAGCTCGGCGAGCACGGTGTCGGCGTCGAACGGCTTGATGGTCGGCGTGTGCACGACGGCGACATCGACGTTGTGCTTCTCGAGGTTCGCCGCGGCCTGCAGGGCGCGCATGGTCATCAGGCCGCTGGCGACGAGAACGACGTCGTTGCCGGGGCGGATGACCTTGGCCTTGCCGAGTTCGAAGGTGTAGTCGTACTCGTCCAGAACCGTTGCGACCTTGCCGCGCAGCAGGCGCAGGTAGGTGGGGCCGTCCGATGCCGCTAGCTGCGGAACTGCCTGCTCGATGTCGACGGAATCGCACGGATCGACGATCGTCAGATTGGGCATGCCCCGGAAGATCGCGACATCCTCGGTGGCCTGGTGGCTGGGCCCGTAGCCGGTGGTGAGGCCTGGGAGTCCGCCGACGATGTTGACGTTGAGGTTCGGCTCTGCGATATCGAGGCACAGGAAGTCGTAGGCGCGGCGGGCGGCGAATACCGAGTAGGTCGAGGCGAAGGGAATCAAACCGGTTTCGGCCATGCCTGCTGCCGCACCGAAGAGGAGCTGCTCGGCCATGCCCATTTGAAAGAAGCGCTCGGGGAATGCGTGCGCGAAGATGTGCATGTCGGTGTATTTGGCGAGGTCGGCGCTGAGTCCGACGATCTTGTCGTTGCCCTGGGCGGCCTCGACGAGTGCGTGTCCGAACGGGGCGTTGGCGGTGCGCTGCCCCGGGTCGACGAACGACGCGATCATCGCGGACGTTTTCAGTTTGGGGGGAGTCGTGGTGGTCATGCCTGGACCTCGTTTTCCTGCAGGTAGGTCGGATCGGTGAAGCGGTCGGTCAGTTGCTGGCGGCAGATGGCCCACTCGTGTTCGTCGATGCGCATGAAGTGTGCTTTCTCGCGGTTTTCGAGCAGGGGAACTCCGTAGCCGATTTTGGTGTCGCAGATGATGATCGAGGGCTTCCCGGCGGGAGCTGAGGCAGCGCACGCGGAGTCGAAGGCCCCGAGCAGCGCGGCGGGGTCGTTGCCGTCGATGCGGTAGACGTTCCAGCCCATGGCTGCCCATTTCTCGTGGACGGGTTCGATGCCGAGAACACCTGCGGTCGGGCCGTCGGCCTGGAGTGCGTTCATGTCGACCATCGCAATGAGGTTGCCGAGTCGGTGGTGGTGGGCGCCCATCGCTGCTTCCCATGTCGAGCCTTCGTCGAGTTCGCCGTCGGAGAGGAAGTTGAACACGCGGGACTGCGAGTTCTGGTGCCGGAGGCCGAGTGCCATGCCGACCGCAACGGTGAGCCCGTGGCCGAGCGAGCCGCCGGAGATTTCCATTCCGGGTGTGTATGTGGCCATTGCGGACATCGGTAGGCGGGAGTCGTCGGATCCGTAGGTTTCGAGTTCGTCCTCGGGGACGATTCCTGCAGCGGCGAGTGCGGCGTAGAGACCGATGGCGTAGTGACCGGTGGAGAGCAGGAACCGGTCGCGTTCGTTCCAGTGGGGGTTGTCGGCGCGGTAGTTCAGGCGGTCTGCGTAGACCGCGGCGAAGATGTCGGCGGCGCCGAGGGCCTGTCCGACGTAGCCCTGGCCCTGAGCTTCGCCCATGTCGATGACGTGGTGGCGCATGCGGTAGGCGAAGTCGGCGGCCTTGTCGATTCGGGCACGTTCGTTGTGTGTCGGGGCGGGGGTCGTGATGGTCATGCGAGTTCCTTTTCGCGAGTGGGGAGATCGGCCGGCCTAGGGGTGGTGCGCTCGGCCTCCTGCGCGAGTGTGCGTTCGGTCGCGCCCCAGGTCTCCTTGGTGGCGATGGCGGATGCGAGGCCGATCAGTGCGTAGGTGATGAACAGCAGGGCCGGTCCGAGCCACCCGAGCCAGACGAACAGCAGGGTGGTGATGAACGGAGTGAAACCGGAGACCATGGCCGAGATCTGGTATGCGAGTGAGGCTCCCGATGCGCGTCGTGCTGCGGTGAAGAGCTCGGGGAACCAGGCGCCCTGTGATCCGGCGAGAGCGTTCTGGCAGACGGCGTAGGCCAGGACGATGGTGGCGATCACGAAGGCGAAGAGGCCCGTGTTGACAAGCAGAAACATGGGGATACCGAAGAGGGCAGCGAAGATGCAGACTCCGATGTAGAGGGGCCGTCGTCCGATCCTGTCGGTGAGTGCCGCCCACCCCATGGTGGCGAAGATTCCGATGAACGATGCGATGCACAGTGCGGTGATCGTTTCCTGCGTCGTGGCGAGTCCTTGGGTGTGCAGGTAGGAAATCATGTAGGTGACGGACACTGCGTATCCTGCGGTTTCGGCGATGCGCAGGCCGATGCCGCGCAGGATGTTCGGCCAGTCCTGCTTGATCGATTCCACGATCGGGGACTTGGTGACACCGGCTTCCTTGACGTCGTCGAAGACGGGGGACTCGGGGACCTTGGAGCGAATGATCAGGCCGACCGCGACGAGCACGATGCTGAACAGGAACGGCACGCGCCATGCCCAGTCGCCGCCGAGGTGCACGCTGCCGAGGAAGACGAGGTTCGCCAGGAGCAGGCCGACAGGGAAGCCTGCTTGGACGATGCCGGTGAATGCGCCCTTCTTGCGCCATGGGGCGTGTTCGTAGCTCATCAGGATTGCGCCGCCCCATTCGGCGCCGAAGGCGAGGCCTTGGATGATGCGGACGACGACGAGCAGGATCGGGGCGATGATGCCGGCTTGGGCGTAGGTGGGGAGCAGCCCGATGGCGAACGTCGCGATTCCCATCAGAATCAACGATCCGACGAGGACCGGCTTGCGGCCGACCTTGTCGCCGAGGTGTCCGCCGACGATGCCGCCGAGCGGACGTGCGGCGAAGCCGACGCCGAGGGTGGCGAACGCTGCGAGCGTTCCGGTCACCGAGTTGGAGCCGGGGAAGAACGCTGTACCGAAGTACAGGGCGGCGGCGGTGCCGAAGCCGATGAAGTCGTACGTTTCGATGACGGCGCCGACCGAGGATCCGACGGCGACGCGTTTGGCGTCTTTCGTGCCGTGGACCGGTCCGCGCATCTCGAGAGCCTTTTCGCTCATGGGAACCCTCCTGCAGAGGTAGTGGGATTCAAACTCGTCCAAGTGACCGTCGACTGTCAACAGCACTCAGTGTGACCCAGTCCACTGACACTGTCAACAGTCAACCGGTGACGGTTGACGGTAGGTATCGAGTGCGCATACTGTGGGCCGCATCACCACCACGACGAAAGAACTCGTATGTGGGAGACACCGCTGTTCGATACACGGTTGGGGTGTTCGACCATCTCGTTTCGGCACCTGGCACTGCGACCGGCGTTGAAGACCATCGCCGGCCTGGGCTTCACGGAGATCGAACAGTCGATTACTCGCGCCACAATCTGATTCGTTCACACCAGGAGGAAAGAACATGACCACGAAGACTCGTACCGCAGTGATCACCGGCGCAACGTCCGCGAAGGGTATCGGCCGCGCCACCGCCGAGCGCTATGCCGAAGACGGCTGGGCCGTCGTCGTACTCGACCTCGATGGGGAGGCGTCGGCCAAGGTCGCCGCCGAGATCGGCGCCGCCTACAACGTGCCCTCGTTCGGTCACGCCGTCGACGTGTCCGACGAGGCTTCGGTGCAGACGGCCTACGCCGCCACCAAGGCCGAAGTGGGCGCAGGTTCGCTGCCTCCCGTCGGCGCAGTTGCCAACATCGCAGGGATCACGTCGCCGGTGCCGTTTCTCGAGACGACCCTCGAACTGTGGAACAAGGTGTTCGCCGTCAACGCCACCGGTACCTATCTAGTGACCAAGGCGTATCTGCCCGACATGATCGCCGAGGGTTGGGGCCGCATCGTCACCATGTCGTCGGTGTCCGCGCAGCGCGGCGGAGGCGTGTTCGGCAAGGTTCCGTACTCGTCCGCGAAGGCTGCGGTCCTCGGTTTCACCAAGTCGCTCGCACGTGAACTCGAAGACACGGGCGTCACCATCAACGCCGTCACCCCGGGCGCCGTCGACACCAACATTCGCGTCGGCAGCACCGACGAGCAGGAGAAGGCCATCACGCAGGGAATCCCGCTCGGACGCACCGCGACCGCCCGCGAAGTCGCGTCGGTCATCACCTTCCTCTCGTCCGACGACGCCGCGTACCTGACCGGAACGACCATCGACATCAACGGCGGAAGCCATATGCACTGACGGTTCGGTCCGTCGACTTCAGGAGGTTCCGATGGCCAGATCTGTCATACCGGTCCAGACGTGTGTCGTCCATCGCAGAGGTACAGCTCGAGATTCACAACAAGCAGGTCACACACCTGCTATCCGCGTCGAACGCGAACGCGAACGCGAACGCGAACTGCGACGCCAGTCGCCCAGTTGGTCGCAGAACGCGTCGAGAAACCCCAAGGCACGATTTCGGCGAAACGTAGCCTGCCGATTGACCGCACCGCCGGCTACGACGGGTCGGACCGCAATATCCGGTGCCTGGTCGCCGACGAGAAAGCGAAGTGGCGGGCCGAGCACCACCGCGGTCGCCGCCCCGCGGTGTGGGCTCCGGGTGACTATCTGGTCATCGACTGGGCCACCATCGGCGGTCTGCATCTGGTCTGCGCTTCTATTGGCCTCTTCACGCTGGCGGTTCGTACCGTTTGCGGACGACGAGAAATCAACCACGACAACGGCCTTGATCGCAGAAGCGCTCGCTGCGGGCCACCCTTCATCGAGTAGTCAGTCGGCTGATTTCTGAGCGACTGTCGACTCCGTACTTTTATGGACCGGCACTGGATATGCCTACGCCGACGTTCGAGTTGAGCCCAGAGTTGGCGGCGCATCCCGATGCGTTACCGGCCGTCTCTCGTCTGCCGCACGGCGGTCTCGCTGTCCTTCAACTCGTGCGGCAGCAGTTGCTGTGGGACATTTTGGTAAGCCACCGGCCTCAGGAATCGATCGATTGCAGCCATTCCGACCGATGTTGTCGTCGGCGCCGTCGTTGCGGGATACGGTCCGCCGTGTTGCTGAGCGTAGGTTACCGATACTCCGGTCGGCCATTGGTTCCACAAGACTCGACCTGCAATGCCGGACAGCTGCTCGATCAGTTCAGGGACGATGGACTCATTCTCTTCACCGAATATCGATGCAGTCAACTGTCCGTCGATCTGGGTGATCGCGTCGAAGAGTTCGCCGTCCGATTCGTAGGCAACAACCAGCGCAGCAGGGCCGAACATCTCGTGCAGCAAACTCGGATGTGATGCGATTGCGGTTGCTGTCGTCGACAGAAGAGTCGTGGTGGGCTCGGTTGCGAGCGAATCGTGCCGCTCGGTGAGGGTTTCGACATCTGCATGTTCTGCAATCGAGCGGCGCGCTGCATCGAAGCCGCTTTCGATACTCGAATTGAGAAGCCTATGAACTCGTGGTAGCTCGACCGTTGCGAGTGCATCATGCATTGGGGTGTTGGTTGGGTAGAACAGAACTCCGGGTTTGGTGCACAGTTGCCCGGAGCTCGAGGTGAACGAGGCCACGAAGCCGTCGACGATGTCTTGCGTACGAGCTTCCGCGGCAGCGCGGGTGACAAACACCGGGTTTGCAGAACCGAGTTCACCGTAGAACGGAATTGGTACCGGCCGTGCATTGGCGATGTCGAAAAGTGCCCTCCCACCCGGAATCGAGCCAGTGAAGGCCGCTGCTTTGACCGCAGGGGCCTGCAGAGCTTGTACTCCCGCTTCGGTCCCGAAGACAACCTGCAGCAGTCGTTCGGGTGCGTCGGTTTCATCGAGGGCCGCCGTGACGAGATCCGCGGTCGTGCGGGAGAGTGTTGGGTGGCCGGGATGGGCTTTGACGATGACCGCGTTACCGGCTGCAAGTGCTGCTGCGGTGTCACCGCCGAGGACGGAGAAGGCGAACGGAAAGTTGCTGGCAGCGAATACCAGAACTGGTCCAATAGGCAGTAAGACGCGCCGCAAGTCCGGGCGCGGCCCCATCGGCCAGTTCGGGTCAGCTGTATCGACGCGGACATCGAGGTAACTACCTTCGGCGATGTATTGGGCGAACATCCGAAGTTGAAAGCACGTGCGAGTGAGTTCGGTTCGCAGTCGGGCCTCGGTCAGTCGCGTCTCTTCGATAGCGATCGAAACGAGGTCGTCGTTGGCAGTTTCGAGACCGGTCGCAATCGCGTCGAGCGCAGCCGATCGGAGGCTTCGTGGAGTCCGAGCCCACTGCGTGGATGCGCGCCGAGCCGAGTCGAGTACTGCGGACAGGTCGTCCGCAGACGTATCTTCGATGTCCATGATGAAAAAACCAAGCTCCTCTGTATTTTCAAGCCCCTGTGCACCCTGCGGAATCAGTTTCCGCGAATCTGCCACTGCTCGATGATGCGTGCGACCGACGCTCCATCGGTTGCGTCGAGTTGTGACAGAGGAGGGCGCACGGTTCGGTTGCACAGTCCCAACTGGTGGAGTGCTTCCTTGACCACGGAAACATTGTGCTGCGATGAGTTGGCAGCGCGCATGCCTTCGAATTCGAGAATCTCTCGCTGCTCTTTGATTGCCGAGGCGAAGTCGCCCTCCGCCAGGAGTGCACTGATTCGCAGGCTGCGTTGAGGGTCGACGTTGACCAATCCGGAGGTGAATCCCTTTGTGCCGCCGACCGAGAAGTAGGGTGCCCAGTTTTCTGCCAGTCCACAGATCCACGTCACCCTGCCTTCAGGGACGGCGGCAGTCGCGTAGGCGAAGGCTTCGAGGTCGCCGATGGCATATTTGATGGCTGCGACTTCGTCAACCGAATCCAGCAGCCGTACAATGGCTTCCGCGTTAAGTCGGCGATCCTTGATGTAGGGGACCAAGGGCACTCCTGGATGTGCGCGCGCGAGCTCCTTGTGCACGTCTATCCAGCCCTCTACGGACCAGAACGGGTGTATGGGCTGATGCACCATGAACGCGTCAGCACCCGCTAGCAGGTGGGCACCGGCCGTGTGAGCAACATCAGTGATCGCTTCGCCGATGCCGCTGATGATGAGCGCGTCGGGAGCTGTCTTGCGGCTGAGCTCCACCGAACGCAGACGCTCCGAGGCTGTCAGGGAGAAATATTCGCTGGTGTTGCCATTGGGCGTAATATTCTGCAGTCCGGCCGAAACCGCGCGGTCGATAAGTACTTCGAAGGCCTCGTCATCTATGGAAGTGCCGTCGGAGTCGAAAGGTGTCACGGCAATGCCGACTACCCCTGCAATTTGTTGTTTGAACTCTTCGGTCGAAGCAAGCGTCGGTGGCATGCGATCTCCTAGTGTCGGCGACAAAAGATATCTTGGTATACCAAGACGTGGAATGTCAATCCTTCGATCTCGACCGGCTAAATACTCAGTGGGTCTTGACGCTAGCTCGAATGCGTCGATGGGCCGTATTGATGTGGAGGCTCAGTATTTCGCGCGATCGCTCCGCATCCCCGAGCGCGAACGCGGACAGGAGACGGGTGTGTTCTTCGGACTCCTCGTCCCAGCTCGGGGTGTGCTCCCAGAGGATCTGAGTGGCACCCAGGCCGGCGATGTCCTGCAACGTGAGCAGGGTGTCCACCGCGAAATAGTTGGGTGAGCCACTGAAAAGTAGTTGGTGAAATTCGCGATTGTGGCGGCTGCGTCCGACGTGGTCCCGAGCCGCGCTGGCCTGCGTGGCGAAATCGAGCGCTTCCCGCGCGCGGCTCACGCGTCGGTCGAAATCGGGCGGTCGGTGCGCGATGCAGTCGGCCACGGCCTGGGGCTCGAGCAGTGAGCGGGTTTCGTACACGAACAACACGTCTTGAATTGTCAGATGACGAACTCGTGCGCCTCGGTTGCGCTCGAACTCGACCAGGCCTCGACGCGTCAGGTTGATCAAGGCCTCTCGAACAGGGGTTTTGGAGACGCTCAACTCTTCGGCGATCTTTCTTTCCACGAGTGGGGATCCAGCTTTGAGTGAGCCGCCCAGAATGGCGCCACGAATGGACCGCTCGATCAGGTCTGCTGTCGACGAGGCAGTCCCGGACAGTTGGAGGGAATCTTGAAGGGGGTCGTCCAGCACGGCGGCCTCTCGTGACATCGCTCGTTGTAGTTGGCGCAACTGTACGCCGACCACGTCCGCAGTTCCCTTGTCGGTCGGCTTCGGCGACCGTCGTCAGTCGTCCTGCTGCGCGTTCCAGAAAAGTCATGCTTGTCAGTCTTGGAATACCAATATACTGTTACCTCGATCACGTAGCCGCCGGCGTCGAGCCGCCATCGCAGGCAAGAGTCCGCCGAGCAGGCATATTCACTCTTCTTTAGGAGACTGCCCATGACAAGATCAGTATCGCCCGAGGTCAGGAAAGCAAACGATCCGTACGCTCTCGACCCCGCAGACGTGCTGGAGCCGCCGACCACCTTTCGTGAGCGGCTTAGGTATCTGGGTCCGGGGTTGCTCATCTCGGCGAGCGTCGTTGGATCGGGCGAGTTGATTCTGACCACGACACTCGGAGCCCAAGCGGGCTTTGCATTGTTGTGGATGGTCGTACTCGCTACCACAGTCAAGGTGTGGGTACAGCTGGAGCTCGGTACGTGGACGATTCTGACAGGTAAGACCGCCATACAAGGCTACGCGCAAGTAGGCAGGCAGTGGCGGGGTGCGGGGGCGATCACGGTGGTGTGGATACTCGCCGAGATACCGAGCATTATGAAACGCGGAGCTTTGATCGGCGGGTCTGCTGGAGCGGGTTCACTGCTGTTTCCCATCACGGGCGACTCCCTCAGTGCAGCATCGTTGCTTGTGTGGTCGTTGCTGATCACTGCGGTGACGATCGCCATCGTTATGAGCAACCGGTACAAGGTAATCGAACGATTCGCGACGTATTCGGTATTCGTTTTCACCGTGGGAACGGTGCTGCTGGCGCTGATGTTGCCGCTCACCCAGTTCGGATACGACGGAACCGATCTGGTGTCCGGCCTGCAGTTCGCTATCCCAGCGGGAACCATTGGTATCGCGATAGCAATGTTCGGTATCACGGGAGTGGGCGCCGACGAAATGACCGCGTACACCGTGTGGTGCATCGAGAAGGGGTATGCGCGATTCACAGGGCCCGACGACGGTACTCCCGAGCGCGCTGAACGGGCCAAGGGGTGGATCAAAGTTCTAAAACTCGACGTTCTGGTCTCCTGGGTGATCACCACGTGCTGCACCCTCGGGTTTTACATTATCGGCGCGGCTGTTCTTCACCCTCAAGCTCTGGTCCCGGCTGGCAACGAAGTTATCCGGACTCTGTCGAGGATGTACGTCGACACCCTCGGAGGCTGGGCCAATGCAGTGTTCCTGGTGGCTGCATTTGTCATCTTGTTCAGCACTGTAATTGCTGTCGGTGCTGCAAATCCGAGGCTATGGACCGATACGATTGCCCGCTTCGAGGTATTCGACTTCGATGACTCGAAGGTGCGCAATCGAGTGACGCGCGTGCTCAGTGTCGTCATTCCATTGCTCTGGATGATCGCCTATCTGGTCACTCAATCGCCCGTGTTGATGCTCCAGATCGGAGGCACCGCGACGGCCGTGTTCCTGGTGGCTGTCGTCATCGCAGTGTGGAAACTCCGGACTAGCGAGATCCCAGAAGAGTTTCGGTCGAATGCCTTCTTCACCGTAATGCTCGGAATCAGTAGTGTTGCAATTACCCTTTTGGGCGTCTACACGCTGTATTCGACATTCGCCTAGTGACTGCGTCATCTCGTTGCGTCGTGCAATACCAGGACCGGCCGTTCCCAGTCGAGCAACCGCCGGCCGGGATTCGGTTTCGTGAGATGCGCTGGCCTGAGCGGGTCGGGGTTGTGTTTCGAACCCGGTTGGCGCATCAAGGGCCCTCTCTGTCAGGACCAAGTGAGACACTTACTTCTCAGCGAACGTGCGCATACTCACTCCCTCCGCACGCATCACAGCGGCGTCCTCACGCTCGGGGAACGACAGATATCTCCCCAACACCGGGGCCAGATCGATGGGTGGCATCGAAGCCAGCATTGCGGAACCACCGCGTGCCCACCGGACCCGACATGCCGACCGCTATCGCCGCGTCGTCACTGGTCTCCGGTGGCGATCTGTGTCCAGAACGCAGGCTCCCGATCCGGGCGTATCGGTGGCGTAGGGCATCATGAGTTGATGAGCGATCTTGAATACCTCGCCACTTTGCTTGCTGGACTGGATGCTGAGATTGCGCGAGTCTCTGCTGCCGAATCGGGCTCCGACGAGCAGTCATCTGCCATCGATGACGCGGTCGATGCCGTCTTGCGGTTGCGCTCGAAGGTCAAGGCCGGTTACCCCGGCAAGAAGGCTTTCTACATCGCAGCGTCGACCGATCCGAACGGAATCAGGGTCGAGGGAATTTCAGCCCTGCAGGGCAAACGCGCCCACCAATTGGTGCGAGACGGCGGTTGGATGCACGCGGATTCCAGCACCGTGCTCGATCTTCTCGATGACGATCAGATCAGTCGGTACATAGCCGTCGCGGGACGCGGTGTAGCGCAGACATTTCGAGATTCGCGTGAGTATCTCTCAGCGGCAATAGCTCTCGCACAGAAGTAGATCACGGCAGGCGGGCGAGCAGGCCTTTCCCCTCTTCGCTGATCAGTGTTACTCGTTCTTGCTGCGCGTCAGCCAGTCTTGTTCGTGGGAGTGACCGGGGCCATCTCGGCGGCGAATTCCGTGGCCATGGCTCGGGAGAGTGCCTGTGCCGCCGACAGCGGACGGACCATCACGGTGATGTCATCGATCGACCTCGAGCAGCATGATGTGGCCTCGGACCCTAGGCCGTGGAGTTGGGATCGTCTGCATCTGAACGAGACAGGACATGCGCGGCTTGCCGCGGCCGCCGCTTTCGCACTTGGTCTGCCGGGTGCCACTGACGCATGGAATCGCCCTCTGGCGCCGCTCGCACGCCCGCACCTGTTCTCGCGAGTTCGTGCCGACCTCGCCTGGGCCGGAATGTTCCTCGCGCCGTGGTTGACTCGCCGAGTCCGCAGACGCTCGTCGGGCGACAGTCGTACAGCCAAACGGCCTCAGCTGACTTCGCTGCTCAGGTAGCTGCGGGTCGACAGGGCTGACCAGGCCACATCTTCGCCTCGCTCGGGTAGGCACCGACACCCTAGAATTCGGGGCTTTCTCGAAGCCTGGAAGGTCAGTATCGTCGCCCTGGTCGGTCGGCTTGACCGGCGCACCGAGACTTGGAGTGGATTGATGAAGCGCATTGTGACCGGAGCACTCGCGGCCGTAGCCCTTTCTGTCGCAGTGCCGTTCGGTTCGGCTCAGGCAGCCCCGGTTCCAGTCGCAGGCTCCGGGTCGTCGTCGCTCGGTTGCACCTCCACCGACCTCAACCCCTGCCCCATCCGTCCTATCCTCGACCTGCTCGTGCTGCTCAGCTCAGGTTCCTCCAGCGGAGGCCAATAGAGCATTACCGGCGGCTTCCCCGCATCTGCGAAGCCGGCTCCGAGCAGACGCAGTTGAAAAAGCTGAGGATGGAGCGCGCATCCAGTAACGCTTGGGCAGAAACCCTTCCATGCCTGGGCGCCTATTCCACCAGGTACGACCTTGATCACCGATTCGGGAAGTCGTTGTCGTGTAGGCGTGTGGACCGCAGCGCCACCGCGGATCCTCGTTGCTCAAGTTCGGCACAGTATCTGGGAAGGAGTGCCCGATACTTCGGCGGATCGACGGGATCCCGCAAATTTTCTCAGTATCGGGGGCAATGATTTGCGGTGTTTTCGTCGGTGCAAGCTGGGTCGTGGCCGGGGTTCGAATGGGGCGGAACTTTATTCGAGTTCTCCCCGAGCGGCCTGGAGAAATGTGCGGCGTCCCAGCAAGTACGGCTCGACGTCGTGGACCTCGATGAGGCTGAGCTGTTCGACCGGGTAGTTGCGGCTTTCGATCGTGATCCCGACGCCGTCGACGTGGCCGGCCGCCCACCATCGGCTCGGACCTCCCCACATCTCGAACTCGACACCCACGCCGTCGATCCGCAGAGTCACGGCCTCACCCCGGGATTCTCGGATGCGTCGTCGTTCGTCCCTGTAGGCGGGGTCACTTGGTAGGACGCCGGTCGCGCGGCTGATTACGCGGAAGGCTTCGCGGCGTGGGTCCCCGACTACGGTCGCGATGTGAACCGACACGTCTTCTTCGGGTGTCGCGTACGCCAGACCAGCCGTCTTCAGCCGCTGGCACTCCCATCCCCAATCGCCGATCATGATCGGCGATTCGTCCCACTGCTCCATCCCGAACAGGCGAGTCTTCGCCGCGGCGAGACGCACCTGCGCGTCAGTCTCGTCGATGTGCCGCCAAAACTGTTCCGGGGTCATCCGTCCAGAAATCTGCATGGACGTAGTCTTCCGCAACCACGGCACTCATGGTGATCTCATTTCAGGGGTGGGCACCTGGAGTCCGCGGTCGATGAAGCCGACGATCCAGTCGAAGCTCTCGTCGATGTCGGTGAGGACCTGGGACCCGCTGGCTGTTTCGAGAGTGACGAAGCCATGAAGCTGGCTGCGCAGCATTCGTAGAGCGTGGATCTGCTGTGAGGGTTCGATGCGGTAACCGTGCAGCATCGCGCCCCAGGAGTCCATGACTCGATTCGCCGCTGCGATGAGCGGATCGTCGGGACCGGTGATTTCGGCGGCATTACCAGAGGCATAACGGCCTGGGTGTTCTCGGACCCAGATACGCATGGCTCGCGCTCCGGAATCCAGCGCGTCGCGGCCCGCCCGCCCTTGGATGGCATCGTGAATGGCATCGGCGAGTTCGGTCATGGCCAGCACACCTATTCGGTGTGCGAGGTCGGCCATGCCGTCGACATGCTTGTACAGCGAGGGTGGTTTGATGCCGAGTCGCTCGGCGAGCAGGCCCATGGACAGGCGCGAGAAACCGACCTCTTCGGCGAGCGCGGCCCCGGCTTCGGTGACCGACGATGACGCGAGTCCGGCCCTAGGCACGAGGGAGAGTCCGAGCCAGGAAAGGCAGGGCAGTGCAAGTGTCTGCTCGGGCGCCTGGGCGTGCGGGTAGTGGCCGACGCCGTCGAGAACGGCGAGTTCTCCGAGACTGACGGTAGGTCGGCGATGATCTTCTCTCCTTCGGCGCGGGCGTCGGTCCAGTCGGGGTCCGCACTGCCCTCGACGACCAGGACGGGGCAGCGGACGTTCTTCAGCTGCTCGCCGGCGTCGGTGGGCTTGGACTTGCACATGGCTTGAAGGGCTTTCATTCTGCCCGGTTCTCGGAGCGTGTTCTCGATGCGGTCCAGTTCGACATCCCAGTCGGAAGGCTTGGTCGGGTAGGCCAGGTCGAGGTACTTCTCCCAGGCTTTCAGGCTGCCCGTCATCACGGTTTGTCCAAGCAGCATAGTTCCGCTGCGGTAGCCCTTGTTCGTCAGCTGCCCACGGACTGAGTAGGACACTGCGCGCGCAAACGGCGCCAGCTCGACGACCCCGCTGATCGACTGGCCGATGATGACCGCTGGCCCGCCCAGGTGACGCACGAGCGCCACCAGGTCACTAGCGATGTCGGTGCGGGTGTAGCCGTCCCATCCGAGGCTGGATTCACCGCAACCACGAAGGTCGTGGTTCGCCACCCTGTACTCAGCTGACACGAGTGCAGGGGTGAGGAAGCGGTGTCATAGCTGGAAGCTAGTGAACGTAGCTTTCTACGTCAAGGCGGCACCACTGCTGTCAGCCGACTTCGGAAACCCGCATATCCGGCTCGGTGGCGCCGCTCCGGTCAGCGTGTCGAGCGCGCGATCTCACCCGTCTACCGAGAGAGAGTGCGAAGTTCACCGCCTGCCAGTACAGAATCCCGACGATGATCGACAGGGCGAATGCCAGCCAGGGATGGTCGTCGCGCAACGGTAGGTACACCTGGAAATGAGTCAGGTAGATGTAGAGGGAAGCGCTCGCCAACACTCCTGCCACTCGGCTCAGCAGCGCGGGGAATGGAACCGACGACAGCCACACCAGCATGCAGAGGCCGATAACGACGATGACTTCTCGTTGCGTATCGCCGAAGAAGTACCCGGGCACCGTTGCCACGATCGCTGCGGTGACCCACACTCGATGCAACACCGTGTTCGCCTGCGCTGCAGCCCAACCCAAGGCGAACAACCAGAAGACTACCGACGCGGTCAGTATGCGGTTGGGGGTGTCGTCGACTTCGATCAGCCCGTAGCGGGTGATGAGTCCAAGGCCCACGACCCCCATCGGGAACCAGAATGAGTGACGACGCACGAGACGGTCGAACAATGGAATGGACAGTACGGCGACGGCGGCGAGCACGATGTACACGATCGCCTCGACGAACCAGTACCGCCACTCCGCCGACCAACCGTCCGGGCCGAGGATCCCGTTGAGCAGAAATGCACTGGTGATTCGATAGTCCCCAGTGAGGGCGATGACGGCCCCGATCCACACCATGCTGGGGACGGCGATCCGGGCGACGCTTCGGAGCACACGGCGAGTTCGTTCGGTGCGTTCGGCCGCCGCGAGGTGAAAGCGGGCGAAGTTGTAGCCGGCGATCCCGAGAAGCACATGCGCCCCGCCGAGCACCGAGAACAGGTGGATATGCGAGCCGACGATCAGGACGATCGCGAGGGCACGCAGCAGAACGTTCGTCTCCACTCGGCGCCAGCCTCGGCGCAGACGCGGCGCCTGATCGAGGTCCCGTACTCGGGTGGTGTGCCAGCTCTCGGGGAGGCGGCCGAGCATTTCCTCCAGCCGCAACGACATCCGAACGTACGACAGGGAGTCGCCGCCCAAACTCACGAACGTACTGTCGTCGCCGACGTGCGAACAGTGCAGAATCTCGGCGTACAGCGCTTTCACGTCGGCGGTAGTCGGGACAGTGTCCGACGGGTAGGGTCGGCCCGCGATCTCGGAGACCGCTCGCACATCGGGTTTGCCGGTGGATGTTCGCGGTAGTTGGTCGACGAGGCACACCCGTACCGCTGCCGCGGGAAGTCCGCTGGCCTGCGCTGTTGTGCGTCGGACGACGTCGACGTCGCCATCCTCCACGACCACGACGAGCTCGTCGATACCGCCGGTGCAGCACGCTGTCAGCCCGCGTTGCGCGAGCGCGGACTCGACGTACTGCAGGTCGATACGCAGGCCGAACGCCTTTGCGAACCGGCTGAGGCGGCCCACCACCTCGTACAGTCCGTCGTCCGTGCGCCGGGCTAGGTCACCGGTATGCAGTTCTCCGTCGAGGGTGTCACCGAGGCCCAGGTCGTCGGGACCCTCGGCGTAGCCGAGCATGACGTTCGGCCCCGAGTAGACAAGCTCACCTGTCCCGTCCGGGGCGTCGTCGACCACCTGTAGATGGAAAGATCCCCCGGGAATCGGACGGCCGATGGTGTGCGGGTGGGTGGCGGCAAGTTCCGGTGGCAGATAGGCCATCCGGGCGGTTGCTTCCGTCTGCCCGTACATGACGAACAAGTCCCATCCCCGACGCCGACCCAGCTCGGCGTATCGCCGGACGCGGTCCTGCGGCATCTTGCCACCGGCCTGCGTGATGTAGCGCAGCTCGGGCAGATCCAGCTGGTCGAACCCGATACGGTCGAGCAAATCGAAGGTGTACGGCACGCCCGCGAACGTGGTGCCACGCTCGGTCCGCACGAGGTCCCAGAATTGGGGGTCGGTGACGGAGAAGTCGGTCAGAATCAGTGTGGCGCCGCGTAGAAGGTGGCTGTGTATTACCGACAGCCCGTAGCAGTAGTGCATGGGCAGCGTCGTCACTGCGCGGTCGGTGGCGCGGATACCGAGATACTCGGCGATGGACTCGGCGTTGGCCTGCACGTTTCGGTGCGATAGGCGGACGAGCTTGGGTGATCCGGTCGAACCGGAAGTACTCAGCAGCAACGCGAGGTCGGGGTGCAGCTGATGCTTGGATTGTCGGCCGTGTTTCTCGATGGCAGTGCGACCGTCGCTGTTTCGCACCACAAGATCGGGCCGATACGCATCGATCAGGCCGTCGAGATGGTCGGAATTGTCACCCGGAGCCATCAACACCGGATGTCCTGTTCGAAGCGCCGCAATATAGGTGACGACGACGTCGATCTCGTTGGCGCCGGCGATGAGCACGAGACCACGTTCAGTCCCGAGTTTCGACGCCTGCTGCTCGACACGTTCGTCCAGCTCGCGGTAGGAGAGCGTCTCGTGCGCCGTGACCAGCGCTGGTGCATCGCCGAAGCGGCCCAGGTCGCACGCGAAGCGCACACCGGGCCGGTCGACGTAGTTGATCTCGCTGGGCACTGACGGATCATAAGGCATGCCGAACCTAACTTCACGGCATCGTGCCTTGATCCGACAAGACCGCCCAACGGGCGTCGGCGCTCGGGTGGATACTCCAGCTGCGGACCCTGCTGCACACTACCGTCGGGGATCGACTGAAATCCGTCGGATTCGGGCGATAGTGTGCAGGGAGGTCCGGCGCCCGTGCAGCTGGTGGCGGGCGTGGTGCTACGTCGTCGAGCGGCGGACCAACCTGGGTGTGAGGACGGTATCGCGTGCGTCGGCACCCGAGATCTGTGCGAGCGCAGCGTCGACCGCAGCGTCGGCGAGAGCTGTCGCGTCCTGCGCAATGGACGTCAGTTGCACGTGCGCGATGCTGGCCAGGCGTGAGTCGTCATAGCCGACGACAGCGACCGTCTCGGGAACCGACACGGAAGTTCGGACGAGGTAGTCGAGGACACCCGTCGCGCATCTGTCGTTGAAAGCGATTATGGCAGAGGGTGGTTCGCTACGCATCAATCTCTTGGTGGCCTCCGTGCCGTCGGTTTCCGTTGTTCCGCCCACCGTGAACAGGGCGAAGTCGGACAGTCCGTTACGAGTCATGGCATCACGAAATCCGTTGCGGCGATCAACGGCGCCGGGTGCGCTGCCGCCGTCGATGTGCGCGATTCGTCGATGGCCTAGCTCGACAAGATGGTCGACGGCGAGCCCGACGCCGGCGACGTCGTCGCTGCGTACCGAACCGACGCCCTCGGTCCCGCTGCGGCGCATCACCGTCACTGTCGGGACCGAGGAGCCCAGTGCTGCAACGTAGTCCGACTCGAGATTCGATCCGAGCAAGATCGTGCCCTCGCACCGTTCCCTGATCAGCGACCGAACGGCGGCGTCCTCGTCGCGGCTCGGCGCCGTGGCGCTGAGCATCACGTCGTACCCGCGCGCATCGGCTGCGGCATATATGTGTTCGACCAGGTCTCCGTGGAACGGCTCCTGCAGATCGAAGGTCACGCCGAGGAGGCGTGAGGTGGTTTGACGCAATTTCTGCGCTCGGCGGTCCGGGATATATCCGATGCTGTCGGCTACCGACTTGATGCGCGTGCGCGTCGACTCGCTTGCGCCCGGAACGCCGCGCATGACGATCGACACCAATGCGGGGGAGACCCCCGCGATCCGTGCGACGTCGGCCATCGTGGGTCGAGTCCCGTTGGTCACCGTGCTCCGTCCGTTCGTTCGGTCAAACGGTAGTTGACGCATCTGCCCAGTGGCTCTACCGTAGTGCAACTAGAACGTACTAGTACCGCTGAGCAGCAGTTCCAGTCTGGAGAAAAGATGTCATCGTCATGCGAAACCGTCCGGGTGGCCCTCGTCGGGGCGGGTCGAATCGGCAGGAACCATGCCGAGATCGTTGCCCGACGGGTGCCCGGCGGTTCGACGCCGGGTTCGCCGCCGCTCGCGCGGCCATCGACGGCGGGATGAAAACACTGAACGTCAGGGCAGCGCGTCGACCGTTGCGGTCCGCGTAGCGGCCGAAGAACCACGAGCCGACCGGTCGCATCAGGAAGGTGACTACGCGCAGGCCCCAGCGTCTTTCACGGTCTCTCGATTCTGCTGATCGCCCTGACGGGGTACGGAGTGACACAGGTGGCGTTCCGTAGACGCCGGGATTGGCAGCGTCGCCACGCCGCGGCGATGCAGGCCACGGTTCTGGTCCTGATCGTCACGGGGACAGCGCAATTTTTCGATCGGCTTCCGCTCCCGCACGATGCCCTGAATGCGATCGTGTTCCTACAGGTGCCCCTGATCATCGGCATCGTGGCAATCGTGCGGAGTTCGCGTAAGGCAGTGCGGCCGGATTGAATCGGCACCGCGTCTCCGGGTCGATAGCTCGGTGTCGCAGCGTTGACATGTACCGCCCCAAGGCCATAATCTCAACATATGTTGAGTGATGCGTTGTGATGCGGGCGGGACCGACGCGACGCCAGATGGTCATCGGCGCGGCAGCAGGGGTGGTCGCAGCTGTTCTCGGTCCGTCGGCGAAGTCGAGTGCTGCACCCAGGGGCGGCTCTGTCGAGGAGTGCGGCGGTCGATACCAGGGCTATCGTGAAGCCGATCGAGGTCGACCGTATGCCCGCTACATGGCAGACCGAACGGCTCCGGCACCGGCCGCCGTCGAGGACGCCTACGCGGGCCCGGCCCTGAAGCCCGACTCGGTGCCCGAATTCGCCTCGATTACAACCGATCTCGGGGCGGTCGGCTACTCATCGATCGAGACAGGCTACGGACAACTTGCCGATGGAGTGGTTTTCGTCGCTGTCCACACTGTGATGCCGCGTGTCACGGCAGCGATGTGGGATTGGTGGTTCGGATGGCACTCCACCGAGGCTGCCCGCTACAAACTCTGGCATCCCGACGCTCACCTGTATGCCGCCCTCGCGGAGGACCGAACAGGCTTCGACATTCCCGACAAGGCAAAGTACATCGGCAACACAACATTCGTGGACGAATACGTCGGCCCCAAGCTGCAGCAGTTGATGATCGGCTTTCGTGATCCGGTAGCGCACGGGTTCGATGTCCCCGTGGACCAAACGGTGATTCTGGGGCGGGTCGGTAGCGTCATCGCACCGGTGGACTTGGGCTGGCTCGCTCATCAGGTCAGGCCATGCGACGGTGGTGCCGAAATGCGAAGTCGCTTCTATCTGAACCTGCGTGGCCTGCACGTTCCCGACCTGAAGCAGGTTGCGTGCGCCGTCCGCCGTGGCGCTTCGGTGGATCCTGCCGATCTGGTTATCGGACTGGATCTAGCCCGAGACTTGATGTTGCATTGCGGACAAGAGATGAACCATCTAGCTGGGTTTCTGCCTGAGCTTTACGCAGAATTCGGCTCCTAGCAAGACCGGCGCGACCGAGAACGGGGCGCAAAAGTCTGTCGAGTAAAGCCTGAGTCTCATTGGCACGGCCCGGTGATGCAGGCGGTATGAACTGCGCGACGGACAATGTGCGCAATGCAGTTGACCTCATGGTCGGAAGTGGGTGCATAGATGAGTACGTATGATTCGGGAAGTCCGATGAGCGGTCGCCCTGCGAGCGGGTGAAGTTCACCCCATCCTGCCGAGATCACTGTCTGCGCATCATCTTCTGTCATGACGACATGCAGAGACCCGTCGCTTCCATGGACGTGGGCGATTTCGCACTGTGTGCGGGAGATATTGGGGTCTGCCAACGACGGGTCCGAAAGGTACAACGCGTCCCCTCTACGTTCGAGTCTGCTGCGGCCGAGATGAAGGAGCGAGTCGTTCCTACGCGCTTCGTCGGCGATGACGCCGCCGATCTGATGTATGAGGGAGGGCGTGCTGTGGCCGCTGAGTTGGCGATGGGGGACCGGATGGGGTGCGATGAACGGTCGCGGTGCAAGTCGAGGCTCGAGGGTCCACGTGTTCGAGGAGTTCGATGCTCCGCGAACAGTCAGTGGATCGGGGCGCTTGAACGCGCGCAGAATTGTAGTGACAACCCATCCGAATGGATTGGACGGCAGCCCACCGGGCCCGAGGGCCGTCCACGTCGAATAGTCACGCTTGATGTACCGAATTGCTGCCTCCCCCATCTCCCAAGTCTGACCCTTCGACTCCCGAAATCCAAGAGTTGACGACACTCGTTCGAAGCGAGGCGCGTTCATCCGAATCCCTTGCTCGACTTGATGTGTTGAACTTGTCGACTTCCACGGCGTCCGGTGGCCGTCAAGTGTTGGGGCTGCAACTGGTGGACCGAGTAGACCGTTCGAGGCCCGGCTTCCGATCGATCCCGTTTTGAGCGGGGCGGTCGGACACCGGCCCAAACGGAAAGTGGTGTGAAGGGCTGATGAAAATACAGGACGGCTATCGGACTGCTCTGCTGGCAGCGCTACCGACTCCACCGGACTGTCTCGAGCCACTTATCGACCGCCCTCATGGTGACCGGAAGTGCGGTTCCGTCGAAGACCATATGATCGGCGCCAGGTATCGAGACGAAGGTGCCGTTCGCATACTTGGACGCGGTCACGCGAGCGACTCGCGGTGCAACTATCCGATCGCGGGTTCCGCTGACCGTCAGTACCGGAGTGTTGACTCGATCGAAGTCCACCCGTGCCGCATGTTGTCGATCGAGCCACGGGAACCCCATCTCGAAGTAGGCTCGGCCCGACTCGGTCACCAGCGTCTCGAACATTACCCGGGCGTCCCGTTCGCTCATGTTGCCTGCAGCTCCCCAGTAGAAGCGCTCCCAGGTGGGATACAGCGGCTTTGCCCGTGGCCGAAGTTGCAAGAAATGCCCGTAGAAAAGACGGAGCATCGACGGGTACAGGTTGAAGATTCCCGCGGCGGGTGCCGGTGCGGCAGCAATCAAACCAACGTTCTCGACGCGAGCGGCGACGAGTTGTGCGATGAGCCCGCCCATCGACAGTCCTGCTATCAGCGGCGGGGTGTCGAACGTTCCCGTCAGTGCTACGAGGTCATCGACGTAATCGGTCAGGCTCAGGCCTGCGATGAACGGGGAACCTTCAAGGAGTGGAAGTTCGTGATGCCGCAGCGTGGGGGTGTGCACGGTCATTCCGCGCGATTCGAACTGTGCACGAGCCGGTGCCCACGAGTCGCCGTTGCACCAGGTGCCGTGGATCAGGAGAACGTTCTGTGTCATACCTGACAATGTATCCGAATCGAACGGTTTGAGTAAGTCTTGTCGAAAACTTTCTCGCCCGCTACGGTGGGATCATGAACGCGGTGCCCGATGGGCGAACTGTCCGGTGGGAGCACCGTGACGGTGAGTTGTTGGCAGCAGCCACCCAATATGTACTCGATCACGGTGTCGCCACACTGACGATGCGGCCCCTTGCCGAGGCGGTCGGGGTCACGATCGCCACCCTCATTCGGCGGTTCGGTTCGAAAGATGAACTGCTCGAACAGATTTGCCGGAGCATCCATCTCGACATGCTCGATACTCTCGCGTACGATCCTGAGCTCGCGGGTCTCGATCCCCGACAGACGTTGGATGTTCTGTGGGGCCGGTGGTTGGACCCCGCCCAGGCCCGGCAGTTCACATTCTTGTTCGAGCTGTTCGGTGTCGCACTGCGTGATCCGGATCGGTACGGCTGGTTCGCCGAATCGGTGATCTCGGATTGGCTCGCACCGATCGAGGATGTTCTGGTCGAAGTCGGAACCGAGATCTCGCAGGCTAGAGCCCTGGCCACGGTCGTGCTGTCGCTCCTGCGCGGGCTGCATATGGATTTTGCGATGACGGGAGACAGGGATCGGGTCGAGGCGGCGTATCACCTGGTGGTCGACGCGATGGCCAGTCAGTTGTGAGATCCCGCCAGCGCCGAGCGCAGTGACATTTCGGTGTCGATCGGTGCGTCGCCGAGGCCGTGTGCCAGGGTCCTGAGAAGCGGAAGGAGAACTTTCTCGCTGCCCGGTGCAGGGTCGATGAACCCTGCGACCTCCAGCATCGCGTAGCCGTGTACTGCGCTCCACCACTGGTAGGCCAACGGGGAGATGTCGGAGTCCGTTACGAAGCGCCCAGCAGAGCATGCCCGATGGCAGGCTTCCTCGACGCGACGAAAGGTGCCGTCTCGCCCGGTGAGCATCTCGGTGGGTGCCGAACGACGGTACTTCCCGAGCGACGCAGTGACGAAGAGGACTTCGTACAGTTTGGGCTCACGCCGGGCGAACCCGATGCTCGTCAGTAGCAGCGCCAAGAGGTCTCGGACTGGATCATCGGTACTTTCAACGGATTCGAGTTCCTCTGCCAGGGCTGCGAATCCGTCCTCGATCACGCTGGAGATCAACCCACCGATAGAGCCGAAATGCGTGTACACGGCCATCGACGACGTATTGGCCTCTGCAGCGACCTTTCGCGTGGATACTGCGTCGGGGCCGTGCTGGGCGATCAGTCGCGCTGCGCTGTGCAGCAGGTCGGAACGTACTTTCGGGTCGGTCGATCGTGACATGAATCTGAGTATTTCACGGCGTGCGTAGACGGATCGAGGTGCGGTCGACGGCTATTTCACTCGCTATAACACATGCTATAGTAAGCGGGTCCGGGCAACTCGAAGGGGCATTTCGTGAGTGAACCAACGCGGATCGCGAACTTCCGGAATGGGCGTCTGTTGTTCGATGTCAGTGATGAGGGTCCGATGGACGGCCCGATAGTTGTTCTCCTGCATGGGTTTCCGCAGAATCACCATTCCTGGGACATGGTGCGAGCCGAGCTGCATCTGCGTGGACACCGCACAGTCGCATTCGACCAGCGAGGGTACGCGCCTAGGGCTCGCCCGCGTGGCCGTTTCGCCTATCGGGTCGGGGCGTTGGCTTCGGATGTGTCGGTATTGATCGACATGCTCGGGCCGCGACCGGTATCGGTCGTCGGGCATGACTGGGGCGCGCTCGTGGCGTGGGCTGTCGCTGCCACACGACCGAACTCGGTGGCATCGCTGACGACGGTCTCGGTTCCGCACCCCCAGGCCTTTCTGTGTTCGATGGTGACCAGCGACCAGGGCAAGCGGGCGGTCTACATGGCAATTTTTGCGCTGCCATGGCTTCCCGAACGGTGGATTCGAAGCAACCCATCTGCATTCGGAAAGGTTTTGCGCAGAACGGGTATGAGTCCCTCGGAGGTCGAGCGCGTCGTCACCGAAGTGGTCCCGTCCGGCGCGCTCACCGGAGGGATCAACTGGTACCGGGCAATGATGATCGCATCGCCGCGCACTTCAGCGGCGGTGTTGGTACCGACCACGCACGTCTGGTCCACCGGAGATACCTCCCTCGCGCGATCGGGGGCCGAGCTCACCGGCCGTTACGTTAGGGCCGACTACCGCCTCGAAATACTGGACGGCTCCCACTGGATTCCCGACGAGCATCCGCGTGCGCTCGCCGCCCTGATCGCCGCGCGCGTCCGCACAGCACCCGATAGCCACTGCCCACCGCAGTGATCGGGCATTACTCTCACCCATCGACCTCAACATCAAGGAGCGTTCCACGCATGTTCAGTGTTTCCATCTGTTACCACGAGCCGGCGGACGCAGCCGCGTTCGACCAGTACTACGCAACCGTCCATGCCCCTATCGTTCGGACGGTTCCGGGTTTGGCGAGTTTTACTGCGAGTCGATGCCGGGCTCTCGGTCCAGGCAGTTCGACACCGTTCTACATGGTTGCTCAGTTGAGTTTCGGGACTGCGGACGACCTGGCAGCGGCACTGCGGTCCAGCGAAATGACATCGGCGGGACAAGATCTGAAGAACTTCGCGTCCGAGGTGACCATGTACACCGCCGAGGATCTCATCTGCGGCTAGCGCGGCTCTGCCGGACCCGTCGCTCACTCGAACGAACAAAAGGAGAATGCCATGTCAGTCGGAGAAAGCTACAAGCGTAGTCGTCCCGCCGAGTCTTGGGATGCGATCGTCATAGGCTCGGGGATCGGAGGCCTCACCGCTGCAGCGTTTCTGGCGCGTGCGGGCCAGCGGGTCCTCGTCCTCGAAAAACACAGCACCGCAGGAGGAGCTACTCAGACGTTCCGACGAGCGGGCTACGAGTGGGACGCCGGGTTGCACTACATCGGTCAGGTGCATCGACCGGACAGCGGCCTGCGTCGAATCTTCGACTACATCAGCAACGGCAAGCTCGAGTGGGATCCGATGTCCGACGTGTACAACACGATAGTCGTCGGAGACAACACCTATGAGTATCCCTCTGGCCAAAAGGCTTTTGCGGCCCGCATGCAAGAGTACTTTCCGAGCGAAGTGGCAGCGATCGACAGATACCTCGAAGTGGTATCGCAGGTCAACAGATCGGCACGCATGTTCTTTGCGCATCGCGCGCTGCCGCCACAATTTGGCGAATCTGCGTACGACGAAATGTGCGGTCCCTTCCGTGAATACTCCGATCGTACCGTCATCGAGGTGTTGTCGGAACTGACCGACGACAGTGAGCTGATTGCCGTACTCTGCGGCCATTGCGGTGACTACAGCCTGTCCCCGGGTGATGCTTCATTTGCCGTGCACGCCATGCTTATTCGGCACTACATCGATGGTGCCAGCTATCCACGCGGTGGGTCCGGGCGGCTCGCAGAAACCATCGGCGCGGTCATCGGTTCGGCGGGCGGAGCAGTCCTCGTCGGTGCCGAAGTGGCCTCGGTTCTGGTCGACGACACCGGAACGGCGACGGGCGTGAAGATGGCAGACGGGCGACAGTTCACAGCGAGCGCGGTGATCAGTGACGCGCGGGTGTGGCTCCTACTCTGGGCGGATTGTTGCCCGACACGGTCGACAACCCAACTGCTCGTGCGGTACTCGACGCGAGCACCGCCGCGGGCCCGTCCTTGCCGTGGGTCGTGCTCAACATCGGAATCGCGGAGTCCGCAGCAGACCTCGGCCTACCGCAGGGCAATATCTGGATCCATCCCGAGCCTGATATCGACGCTCACATCAAGACTTTCCAAAAGAAGCCAGCTACGTCACCGATGCCACTGTTCTTCCTGACCTTCCCGTCGGTCAAGGACTCCACTTGGGAGGCCCGACATCCGAATCGGGCCACAATCGACATTGCAGGGGTGACCAGCTGGTCGCTGTTCGAGAAGTTCTCCGACACCGCGTGGATGAACCGTGGCGTCGAGTACGAGGCGCTGAAATCTCGACTCATCGACGAACTGCTCGACCAGGTCTACCATTTTTGCCCGCAGGTGCGCGGAAAAATCGACCACACCGAACTGGCAACTCCACTGAGCTTCAACCACTTTCTCGGCCGCAGTCACGGCGACTTCATGTCCCTGGCCGCGAGCCCAGCGCGTTTTGCGATTCGAGATCTCGGTGCGCACAGTGGGGTCCCCGGTCTGTACCTAGCCGGCCAGGATGTAGCTGCAGCAGGAGTGGTAGGCGCGACCCAGGGCGGAATCATCGCCGCCTCCGCGGTACTCGGGCGAAACGCGATCGAGGATATGGTGTCCGCGTGAATAAACAAGATGGAGTCGCCACGATCCGCACACGTCGCCGTCTGCTACTGCTCATGACAATCCTAGGATTCGTCGTTCCCAACGCGTTCGTCGTCGTTCACTTCAGGGCACATGGAGTGAGTCGGGACAGCGCAACCGCGTTCTTTTCCGAGTGGGTCGGATCTACTCCGACGCGTGCGCTGACGGCAGATCTCGGGATTACCAGCGTGGTGTTCTGGCTTTGGTCCGGGCTGGATTCGAAGGCGAACGGCGTGAAACACTGGTGGTTGGTGCCGTTCGGTACCTGCTCGGTGGGCATTTGTTTCGCCGTGCCTCTGTATTTTCTTATGCGCGAATACACGAGATGACTGGCCGAGTCCGGACCGGCGAGTTCGATCGAGCGGGAGAATGCGTGTGAGCTTCCAAAGGATATCTGCGGTGGTCGCGGCGTCTGTGGTGATTGTGACTCTCGGGTGTCCGGTCGCGGCAGCCGCTCCATCGAGGAGCCCCACCGAATCTACGGTGCTCAGTCCGCTCCCGCGGTTGATCGGGGGCGCAGGCATCGGTTACGCGATCTCCTACCCGACCTCTGACGAACACGGGCGTCCGACGGTTGCGAACGGTCAGGTTTACCTGCCTGTCGGCAACCCGCCTCCGGGCGGGTGGCCAGTGGTGTCGTGGGCGAAGGGTACGGTCGGCGTCGGTGACGGCTGTGCCATGAGTACTGCACTTGCACGCGGCCTCCCCGATCCGTTTGCGGTGGCGCTGTCCGAACCACTGCTCACCGATGTGCTCGAGAGCGGAATCGCGGTCGTGTCCACCGACTACATCGGCCTGGGAACTGTGGATCGGCACCAATACCTGAACAGCGAATCGGAATCCCGCGCGGTGATCGATATCGTTGGCGCAGCGGCAGATTCACTTCCGGAGTTGTCGCAGACCTGGGTGGCCGCCGGGCACTCGCAGGGGGGAGCGGCGGCCTTGACCGCCGGGGTCCAGGCCGCTGCATACGGGAACTCGCCCGACTTACGTGGGGTCGTCGCCATTGCGCCCTCGTCGAATGTGGAGAACATCATCGCCGTGTTGACGCCGCAGACGCCGCGGGTCGCGCAGCTGACCAACATCACTGCCACGCTGATCTACATTCTGTACGGGCTGCAGGACGCTCGACCGGACATCGACATCAACAGCTATCTCAGCGACCTCGGACGTGAGAGGGTCGCGTCTGCTGAGGACATGTGCATCGGTGATCTCCGGCAGTCGGTCGACGGTATCGCTCCGCAGCAGTTGTTGAGTCGGCCCTTGTCCGATCCGACGTTGGTCGCGGCTCTCCGTGACTACATGGCTGTGCCTGTCGTCGGGTACACGCGCCCGGTCGTCATCGAGCAAGGTCTCGCCGACGCCGTAGTGCCCCCGCTCGGAACTACCGCCCTAGCCGCTCAACTACTTGCGGGCGGCGCCGGTGACCTGACGTATCTTCCGATTCCGGGTGCAACACACTACGATGTCGTGGCCACAACCGCCGCTGACACCACTGCTCGGATCTCGGCCATGCTGCGGTGATGAACGCTCATCCCCAAGAGTTCACGCATCCATCTCGGCCGTGAAAGTCATACGGTCGCCGCGATACAGCGAGCGTCGATGCTCGATCGGTACGCCCGTACGGTCATAGGACACACGGTTGAGCAGAAACATCGGTGTCCGGCTGTCGACGGACAGCAAAGCCGCTTCTCGGGCGTCGGGCAAAACCGTTTCGATACTGTCGACAACGCGTCCGAATATGATTCCGCGCGAACGTAGTTCCGCATACAGCGAAACTCGGTAGTCGAAAGTCTCGACAAGACCGGGAATACGGTAGGCAGGGATGCGGGTCGTCTCCAAACCCACTCGGGTGTCGTCGGTGGTGAAGACACGCTCGAGTTGCACGACGGCATCTCCGGCGTCGATGTGCAGTAGTTCGGCGAGCGTTTCGTTCGCCTCATCGACACTCCAGCCGACGAGGATGCGAGATGCCGACAGCCCTTTGTCGCGAGCTGCTTCGGTGTACGAACCGATCGCAAGGGGTAGCACCACCTTCGGAGCCGCAACCACAGTCGCGCGGCCCCGTCTTTCTATCCGACCGGCTACGAGTAACTCACGGATAGCCTGCCGCAACGTTTCCCGCGATACATCGTGCTCTTCGGCCAGGTCTCGTTCGGATGGAAACGGATCTCCGGGCGCCAGGCCGTCGAGGAGCGCGTCGAGGTTCTTGCGCACGACCTGATGCTTGAGCATCCGGGGTTCGGAGTCGACAACCATGGGCTCACGATACAGCAGTCGGTCTAGACCAAATGGTCGTAGACCGTTCACTTCGAGTTCACCTCTGTTCCATCCTTTGGTCTATACCAAACGGCATCGTCTCTCCCATGCCCAACACGACCTCGCTCACCGCGCCCCACCTACTCGGCGATGCCCCCGGCCCGGCCATCGAACTTGTCGTCATGGATATGGCCGGAACCACGGTGACCGACGATGGCCTGGTGATTGCTGCATTCGACACCGCAGCATCCTCTGTCGGCCTCGCAGAACATGGCCTCGAGCGCGACGACGCCCGCCGCTACGTGCTCGACACCATGGGCCAATCGAAGATCGAGGTGTTCCGCGCACTCTTCGACGCCGAGGACCGAGCGCAGGCCGCCAACACTGCATTCGAGGCGGCCTACGACGCCCGCATCGACGACGGCGTGAAGGCCGTGCCCGGCGCCGCCGAGACCATCACGCAACTACGCGACGCCGGTATCAGAGTCATTCTGACGACGGGCTTCTCACCGTCGACCCAGCAGCGCATCCTCGACACACTCGGATGGAACGATCTCGCCGACGCCTGCCTGGCACCCGGCGAAGCAGGCCGCGGGCGCCCCCACCCCGACTTGGTCCTGACCGCAGCTCTCCACTCCGAAGTCAGCGACATCGCGGCCGTCGCCGTCGTCGGTGACACCTCCAACGACATAATGTCCGGCCGACGCGCAGGCGCTTCCGTGCTCGTCGGTGTACTCACCGGTGCGCATTCGGAAGACCAGCTGCGCACTGCCAACCCCACCCATGTTCTCGCAAGCGTCGCCGATCTCCCCGCTCTGATTCTGTCCTGACTGCTCCTTCCTCGAACTCCACACTTCACCGAACGGACACCACAGCCATGACCACTCTCACCGCTCGTCGCACCGGTATCGCCGCGGCCTTGCTCTCCGTCACCGCTCTCGTTGCGGCGGGTTGTTCCAGCTCCGACTCCGACGCCACAACCGAGCAAGGATTTCCTGAAACAATCACCCTCGCAGCGATTCCCGCTGAGAACTCCTCGGATCTGCGGGCCAGCTACGACCCGGTCATCGAGCGCCTCCAGCGCGAAACCGGCGCGACCGTCGAGTTCGTCCAGGCTTCGGACTACGCAGGAGTCGTCGAGGGTTTGATCGCAGGCAACGTCGACCTCGCCTTCTTCGGACCGTTCGCGTACGTGGTTGCAGGCATCAACGGGGCGCAGATGACGCCCCTCGGCGCTGTCGTACAGGACGAAGGAACCCCGCCCGGTTACCAGTCCTACGGAATCACGCGTGCAGACAACGCTTCCGTGAACTCTCTCGCCGACTATGCAGGCAAGAAGGTGTGCTTCGTCGACCCGAGTTCGACGTCCGGATTCCTCTACCCGTCGGCAGGGCTGATCGAGGAAGGAGTCGTGGCGTCCGGATCCGAGGGGGATATCTCGGCCGGTGTGACGCCTATCTACGCGGGCGGGCACGACGCCTCCGCGCTCGCCGTCAAGGCTGGAGACTGCGACGCCGGGTTCGCGTTCGACACGATGGTCGACCGGACCATGATCGACAACGGTGAACTGGCGCCAGGTGAACTCAAGACGGTGTGGAAGTCCGAAACGATCGCAGGGTCGCTCTTCGCCGCCAACAACGATCTCGGCACCGAGGCCATCGCGAAACTCGAAGACGTCTTCAGCGACGGGATGAACTCCGACGCCTTCGTTGCCGACGGGATCTGCGCCGAAGAATGCCGGATCACCGACGAAGACGCATGGGGCGTGGTGCCTGCACAGGACAGTGACTACGACGGCGTACGCCACGTATGCGAGGTCACCGGCTCCGAGAAGTGTCAGGGCTGATCATGTCCGGAATGATCGATCGCAAGGACATCGTCGTCAGCGCACACGACGTCACCAAGAAGTTCGGTTCCACGACCGCATTGAAGAACGTCAACCTCGACGTACATCGCGGCGAAATGCTGGTTTTGCTGGGGCTTTCGGGTTCTGGAAAGTCCACGCTGCTGCGCTGCATCAACGGACTGCACCCGATCACCTCGGGCAACATCACCGCACTCGACACCCGTGTCGACCTGGCATCTCGAAAACGAAAGCGGGAGCTGCGCAAGAACGTCGGCTTCATCTTTCAGCACTTCAACCTCGTCGGACGTCTCAGCTGCATCGAGAACGTTCTCGTCGGTGGCCTCGGTCGTTTGACGATTCCGCGCTACGGCGCGGTGACCTACCCCAAGGCAATGCGGGCCGAGGCGCTGCGGTGCCTCGACCGCGTCGGCCTCGTCGATTTCGCCGAGCGCCGCGCGGACACCCTGTCCGGCGGACAACAGCAGCGCGTCGCTATCGCACGCACGTTGATGCAGCGGCCTTCCATCGTTCTCGCCGACGAACCCGTCGCCTCCCTCGACCCGGAGAACGCGGGCATCGTCATGGATCTGCTGCAACGCGTCTGTACCGAGGAGAAGTTGACGGTCGTGTGCACCCTGCACCAGGTTGATCTCGCTCTCGGCTGGGCCCATCGGCTCGTGGGTCTTCGAGATGGAGAGGTCGTGCTCGATCGGCCGGCAGCAGGTCTGTCACGCGAGGACATCATGCCGATCTACCAGCGCATCGCCCCAGCAGGCGATATACGGACGATGACGGAAACGACACGGGCCGAGTCCACATGACGATCACCCTGGAACCGAAAACCGAACGACCGCAGCCCGTGACGCGGCGACGCTGGCTCCTTCCGTCACTCGGTGCGATCGCTGTCGTCCTGACGATCCTGTCGGCCAACTACATCGAGTTCGCCCCCACGGCGCTCATCGACGGCGTCGAAGACGTCCAGCGTCTGGTGGCGCGAATGCTTCCACCACGTGTCGACGACACCGGCCGGATCGTCTCCCTGGCGTTCGACACCTTGCTGATGGCGGTTCTCGGGACTGTCCTGGCCGCCATCGTCTCGGTCCCCCTTGCCTTTCTCGCCGCGCGCAACACCACCCCACACCCGATCGTGTACACGGTGGCGCGGGCCGTCATCACGTTCTGTCGCGCGATGCCCGATCTGCTGTTCGCGGTCCTGTTCGTGCGGGCACTCGGGATCGGCGTGCTACCCGGCATTCTCGCGCTCGCACTGCACTCGATCGGCATGCTCGGCAAGCTGTTCGCCGACGCCATAGAGGAGGTCGACAACGGCCCGCGCGAAGCGATTCGCGCGACTGGTGTGGGGTACATCCGGGAGATGGTCAATGCCGTTGTTCCGCAGGTGGTTCCAGCGTGGATCGGTGCGTTCGTCTACCGGATCGACATCAACCTGCGAATGTCTGTCGTCCTCGGCTTCGTCGGGGCAGGGGGTATCGGCTTCGCGTTGCAGGATGCGCTGCGGGGACTGATCTACCCGCGTGCGCTCGGAATCGTTCTGGTCATCCTGGTCATCATCGCGGCAATGGAACTCGCGGCCATCGCGCTCAGGCGGATGTTGCTCGTTCCGTCCGCGGCCGGACCCCGTCGCGATCGAGCGATGAAGATCGGTGCCTCTGCGGTACTGGTCGTGTCCACCGTCGCCTCGTTCGTTGTACTCGAGATCAGCCCCTGGTCTCTGTTCACCTGGATCGGACCGTCGATCGAGGTCTTCGGCCGCATGGTGCCGCCGGACTTCTCCTCTCTCGGCGTCGAACTGGTCGATGCCGCCGTTCAGACCGTCGCGATCGGTATCGTCGCCACGGCGATCGGTATCGTCGCCACGGCGATCGGCGTCGTGCTCTCGATTCCGGTCGGAATACTCGCTGCCCGCAACGTGACGCCACATCCGGTGGTCTACTGGCTGGCGCGGGCGTGGATTCTGTTGGTGCGCGCGGTACCCGAACTGATACTCGCGGTGGTCTTTGTCGCCGCGCTCGGACTCGGGCCGGTCGCAGGCACGTGTGCCCTCGCTGTCGGTTCGGTCGGGTTTCTGGGCAAGCTCGTCGCGGACGCCGTCGAGGAAATCGATCCCGGTCCGCTCGAAGCTGTGGCGTCCGTCGGTGGTGGGTGGTGGAACAAGATCGTCAATGCGGTGATCCCGCAGGCAGTGCCGTCGATGGTCGGGTCGAGCCTCTACTTGCTCGATGTCAACATCCGGACCTCGACCATCCTTGGAATCGTTGGCGCAGGCGGCATCGGATTCCTGTTGTTCGAGTCGATTCGCACTCTGAATTTCGACGTCGCCGGCGCCATCGTTCTCGTCATCTTTGTCGTCGTCTACGCAGTCGAAAGGATCTCCGGATGGATCAGATCACTCCTCGTGTAACGCAGGCCGCGGTATGGACCCCGGACGGCATCGACATTCGGACGCTCGACATCCCTGAGTTGGGGCCGGGTGACATCCTTGTCGGTGTCGACCTGGCCACGGTGTGCGGGAGTGACCTGCATACCGTGTCGGGTCGACGCCCCGCCGCGTGCCCGTCCGTTCTCGGCCACGAGGCTGTCGGCCGCGTGGTCGCTGTCGGCGACGGAGGCCGACCGGCCGGAGCCGGGGCTGCCGCGTCGGTCGTCGTCGGGGACCGTGTTGTGTGGTCCGTCACCGTCCCATGCGGGAACTGCCCACGCTGCGCGTCCGGATTCACCGCCAAGTGTGTCGATGTGCGCAAGGTAGGGCACGAATCAGCCGTCGGTGATTGGGTTTTGAGTGGATCGTACGCCGAGCACATCGTCCTGCCGCGAGGCACAGCCGTCGTACAGGTTCCGGACTCGATGCCCGACGCGGTCGCCGCGCCCGCAGCATGTGCGACGGCGACCGTCATGGCAGCGCTGGAAGCTGCGGGCGCCCTCGCCGGCAAACGGGTGTTGATCTACGGCGCCGGGATGCTCGGTGTCTCCGCGGCAGCTGCGTCAGCAGAACGGGAAGCCTCGACGGTCCGCGTCATCGATCACAATCCACTGCGGCAGAACTTGTCTCGTTCATTCGGGGCGATCGACGATGACGGAGAATCGACGGACGTGGCCATCGACTTCACTGGTTCCGCGGCGGCGGTGCAAACTGCGCTCGGACGGCTCGATACCGGTGGACGTCTCGTCCTCGCTGGATCGGTCACTCCGGGCCCGCCGATCGCCGTCGATCCCGAGGCGGTCGTACGACGGTGGTTGACCATCACCGGAATACACAACTACGAGCCTCGCCATCTCGCACAGGCAATTGCATTTCTCGATGCGACTCGCGAAAAGTACCCGTGGGCCGAGTTGGTCGATGCGCCGGTGCCTCTCACCGAGCTGACCCGCGTCCTGGCTGTGGCGCCTCCTGGAATACTGCGGTCATCGGTGGCACCGACTCAGGGCGGCACTCCCACCGATTCGCTGGCGAACACCTGAGGTCCCTGATCTGTCGGCAACGGCATACGATGAGGTGAATTGTTCCAGTCCTGGGAGGTGATCGAACGTGGCCGAAGCCAGGCACGAGTTCGTCGCCCGGCAACTCCGCTCACTGATCACCAGCGGCGAATACGCGGTAGGCCGGTCGCTCCCGAGCGAAAGCACGTTGTGCGCGCAGTACGAGGTCTCCCGTGGCCCGGTACGTCAGGCACTGGCGTCGCTGTCCGCCGAGGGACTGATTCAGTTGTCCCAGGGACGTCCGGCTGTGGTTCGTTCCGGTGATGCGGCACAGACGTTGGACACCTTCACTCCGTTCTCCCAGTGGGCTCGGAGAACGGGGCGGGAGGCAGGAAGCAAGACTCTCGAGGTTTCACGTCGTCGGGCATCGTCGTCGGCTGCAGGAGCGTTGGGGATCGAGTCCAGTGATTTCGTGGTCGAAGTTGTTCGTGTTCGGTATCTCGACAACGAACCCACGATGATCGAACGAAGTGTCTTCGTCGATACCGTGGGGTCGTTGTTGTTCGATTTCGATACCGATTCGGGCTCGATCACCGACTACCTCACCGGCCGCGGGGTGCGGTTCGAGTCGATGTCGCACGTTCTCGATGCGGTATCTGCCGATTCGGTCGACGCCGACAGTCTCGGTATTGCCGTGGGGAGCCCGTTGTTGCGTGAACGCCGCACCTCGCGCGATGAGAACGGAACAGCGTTCGAATACGCGGACGACCGCTACCGATCGGACCAGGTGGTCTTCAGCATCGTCAACTCACGGACGGTCGATCCGCGCATGATCGCGCCCGACACCTGAGCTCGAGCCGCGAGAAAAGCGACCGGAGACCGCTGGTGATGTCGGAGGTGGTGTCGCCGACGACCAGCATGGACTGCACCGACGGGGCGCCTGTGCGGAGAAGCGGTCAGCGGCATATCGGGGAAGGGTCGCCCCCGGACCCCGTCTCCGGGGCACAGGACGACGTCGGCAATGTCCTGCCACGCGAGCGTAGAGAGAATTGCCTGCTGTGTCTCCTGGGCAAAACGCAAAGAGCGCAACAGCTCTTCCGCACCTGGACAGCGCTGCAATTGCCATCGCAGACCTGTCGGCCGTAGCAGCGCTCGAAAGCTTTGTTGGCGGACTGGGCTTGTTCTTCGTTGCCCCCGCTGAGGTGTCGGAATACGTCGATCTTGCACTGGCCCATTGTGTCGGTGACGTAGGCCAGCATGCGGGCCTTGTCCGCTGGGTCGCGTGAGAGTTCTGCATGCTGGTCTGCGGCGGCGAAGGACTGCTGCACCAGTCCGCTGTCTTCGACGGTGGTTCCGGCCATGTCGAACACGACGAGGCTGATCGGATGGGTATCGGGGATATTCATGCGTCGACTCCTATCGGGGTGGTGGTGTGCTGTTCGAGTGTGTTGTCGAGACTGGATTCGGCCAGTCCCATGCTGGTGGTCATGCCGATGCCTGTGGTGACGGTGACGACGTGGATTCCCGGGATCGGTTCGACGAGAAGGAATTCCGAGTCCTGTGCCGAGCTGTAGACGCCCTGCCAGCGTTCGCTGACCTCGATCCGGTCGACGCCGAACATGGCTTTCGCTTCGGTGATCAAGGCGTCGAATCCCGATTCGCTTTGAAACGGTGACGACGAGATGTCGCGAATGTGGGTGTCGCCGATCAGGATCGAGCCGTCCGGCTGTGGGGTGTACATCTGGTGCAGGTCGAGTGCGACGTAGTCCGGGTATTGTTTGCTGAGCCGGGATGCAACGTCAGCGACTGCGGGCAACCCCTCGAATCCGGAGTACCGAAGTAGCGACCAACCGGTGAACAGGGGAGTCGGTAGCGGCGCCGAGAGTTCGATCCGCGCGCGCATCATGTGCAGACGGCATCGCAGAAGTCCGCCCCGTTCGGCGTACTCGGGGAAGAGGCGGTCGATGTCGTAGTTGACCGTCACGAAGATGGCGTCGGCGTGCAGATCTCCGCGGGAAGTATGCACGGTACCGGTGTCGAATGATGTTGCTGCCGTTCGCCAGTAGAAATCGACGCCGGATCTTTCCAGCCACTGCGCGATCGACGGCGCGGCTCGACGGGGGTCGACCTGGAGATCGAGAGGCATGTACGTACCTCCGACGACACCGTCCGCCGAGATTGGGAGGCGGTCGAGGATCTGGACACGATCGAGGAGCTGAGCCTGCTCGGGACCGCGAGCGTCGGCGAATTGCTGGAGGACAGCGAGTTCGTCGTTGTGTCGGGCGACGCAGTGTGTACCCGACTCGTGCGACCAGAAGCCCGCGGTGCGAGACAGGTCCAACCAGTGCTTGCGTCCCGCCTTTGCGTAGCGCAGTGCCTCGCCTGATTGTGCAGTGATGCAGGCGTGCCCGAAGTTCTGGACCGACGCACCGGCGATGGTGTCGGCATGATCGACAACGGCGACCGTCAGTCCCCGCTGGTAGGCGTGATACGCGTGCGCGAGGCCGACGATGCCGGAGCCGACGACCACGACGTCGTAGTTTCGTTGATTGTGCATGTACAGACTGTTGCCCCTCGAGGCCAACTTGTCAATACAGGTCTTGGAAATTTACATCTTGTATATATAACCTTCCTGTTTCTTCCGCACCCATCACCATCACCATGACGCGCTTTGCGCCTGCTCGAACATCGATTCTGGACTCGTCCACCTACCTCCGCAATTGGGAATTCCTTTAGCGAACGTCGTATCGACCACCTGGCGAAAGTGGTTATTCCACAACAGATATCGGTAGTTTCTCGAAAGAGCGCCTCGATTTTTCGCAACCTGTTGGTGTGGCCGAGCCCAGTACGTATAGTCGTCCGAACCAGGGCAATGGTGACCTGGCTCACCGAGGTTTCCGTCGACGCCGTAGCGGCCCAACTCACCGGGTTCGTCGGGCCGCGCAGCGATGTCGACAGCCTCATTCCAGCGGACACCCACAATCGAGGTCGAACATGAGTGAATCACCCACCTCTGCTCCGGAACGACAACGCGAGGCGCATCGACTCCGCGGAACCCTCGGCGTGTTCGGTGTTGTTCTTCTAGTCGTCGCTGCTGCGGCTCCTCTCACCGCGATCGGTGGAGCGCTCCCGGTCATGCTTGCCCTCGGCAACGGTGTTGCGACGCCGATGACCTACGTCGTATCTGCGGCGGTGTTGCTTCTGTTCAGCGTCGGGTATTCGGCGATGAGTCGGTACGTCGTCGACGCAGGTGCCTTCTACGCCTATGTGACGGCCGGTCTCGGACGTCGAGTTGGGACGGGCGGCGCTGGTTTGGCCTTGTTGGGCTACACGGCGATGATATCGGCGCACGAACTGGGCCAACCTCTGGCGGCATCGACCAACTATTTGAGCGGACTGAAGACACGGGTCGCAGCAGAAAGCGTCGATGCACGCAGCCTCACGTACGGCCTAGCTCGAGAACCGGTGCTCGACGACGAAGAGATCAACATGGTGTCACCGCCGACGGCTCCACAGCGTCCAGGTCGCTACCGTGCCACACCAGAGCTCTGCGGACCGGTTCTGAGGTCGGCGCGGCGTCGGCCGGACCGTGGAATGCTGAGTACGCGTACCGCAGGTCTTCGGTGGTCCGAGCGATCATTCCCAGGGTATCGAGCGATTCGCTCAGACCGGTGACACCGCGAAGGCTCGTGGCGCCCTGAGTGAGAACGAGGCCGGCAGCACCGCAGTACGACGCTGGTCGTGTCAGTGACCCTGCGGTCTGCGTCCCCAACGCCAACGGGACGACACCAGCGCCGACCGCCGCGGCCGAACCGCTGGAGGACCCGCCAGGGGTGTGTTCGGGGGAATGTGGATTTCGGGTCGGCCCGGGTGCGAAGTAGCCGAATTCGGTAGTGACGGTTTTGCCTTGGACAATTGCCCCGAGCTCACGAAAACGGGCGGCACAGTGCGCATCGCTCGGCGCGGGTCCGACCGGGGTGACCGTAGAACCAGCGCGTGTGGGAAGCCCCTCGACGTCGATGAGATCCTTGACCCCCAGCGAAATGCCGACCAGCGGTCCACTTCTCTCTCCAGTAGGTTGCTGCGCCAGGTCGTTCAACTCGACCCATGCATGGAGCGTGTCTTCTCGTTGCGTTATCGCGTCACGAACTTGTTGTGCGAGGTCCTCGGCGGTGACGTTTCCGTCGTGGACCGCGGACACCTGCGCTTCGATGGATTGACGCCAGTAGGCCGAGCTCACCGTTCCTCCTCGCTGCTGGGAGTTCCAGTATGGTCTGCGGCGGTCCGATGGGACAGTAAAGAAACCTTGCTGGTTCCGTAGGTACTGGAGCCTCGCAGAGTGGGTGACCGTCACGCTCGTGGTCGATGCCGATCAGGAGCGGGAAGAGGCCCGCATACCTGCGGTGTGCTTCTCTTCGAAGAGCGCGTGTCCGGCCGCTGCGTCGAATCGGATGTGCACTCGACTGTCGTCGCCGTCGACGGACACTCGCGCCCGTACCTCATAGACCTCGGCGATGAGTTCCTCGGTAAGCACATCCGCGGGTCTGCCGCCCGCGACGACGGTACCGGCCTTGAGTACCAGTACTTCGTCGCAGAACATCGCGGCCAGGTTCAGGTCGTGCAGCGCGACGATGCTGGTGATCGGCAGGCGCGCCACAAGTGCCAGGAGTTCGAGTTGATGGTGTATGTCGAGGTGGTTGGTGGGTTCGTCCAGCAGCATCTCGCGGGGTTGCTGAGCGAGCGCGCGAGCGATGTGGGTTCGCTGCTGTTCGCCTCCCGACAGTGCGCGCCATAGCCGGTCCGCTTTGTCGGTTAGCCCGGTCTGCATGAGTGCGTCGGTGACGGCGTCCTCGTCGGCGTCGTTGCCACCGAAGGCTCCGCGATGCGGGATTCGCCCGAGCCGCACCACGTCGCGGACCGTCACATCGACGTCGGTGTGGGCGTGCTGACCGACGACGGCGACGGCCCTAGCAACCTCCTTGCGCCGTATCGAGGACAGTTCTGCACCGTCGAGTTCGATGACGCCCGAGGTGGGTTTGGCTGCTCCGGCCATGAGCTGGAGCAGCGAGGACTTGCCGGAACCGTTGGGGCCCAACAACCCCACCATGCGACCGGGGCCTGGATGCAGCGTGACCCCGTCCACCACCAGAGTGCCGCCCCGTTTCCAGGAGACGTTCGAGGCGTGCAGGGTCATCGAATTCCCCTTCTGCGGGCCATGATTGCGATGAAGGCTGGAACGCCGACCAGCGCGGTTCCGACGCCCACTGGCAGTGGAGTCGGCGCAAACGCGACCCGCGAGACGGCGTCGACCCAGACCATGAAGATCGCGCCGATGATCGCGGTCGTCGGCACCAGGCGACTGTGATTGGGCCCCACCAGCAGTCGCGCAGCATGCGGAAGAATCAGGCCGACGAAACCGATGGCACCGGCCACGCTGACGAGAGTCGCGGTGATCAGAGCGGTGCCGACGAGCAGCGCCAGCCGAACCTTCTTGACGTCGAATCCCAGCGAGGACGCCACCGAGTTGCCGAACGCGAACGCGTCGAGCACGTACGCGTAGTAACAGCACACAACTGCGCCGATGCCGGCCACGGTCACACACAGCACGACGTCGTTCCAGCGCACACCCTCGAACGAACCGAGCAGCCAGAACATCACTCCGCGGGTCTCGTCGGAATCGGCGAACGCGAAGATCACGAACGAAGTGAGGGCCGAGAACAATTGAGTGGTTGCTACGCCGGCGAGGATGACGCGATCGTTGCCGCTGCCGGACATTCGGGCGAGAAAGAGCACCAGGCCGAACGCGACGAGTGCACCGATGAACGCACCCCCGGACAGGCCGAGCGCGGCACCTCCGACACCGAGGACACCGACCACGACGGCACCCGTCGATGCACCGGAGGAGACGCCGAGCACGAACGGGTCCGCCAGCGGATTGCGCAGCAGCGACTGCATGATGACACCGCAGATGCCGAGGCCGACGCCGCTGGCGGCAGCGACCAGTGCTCGTGGCAGCCGCTCTTCCCAGACGATCGCATTCTTCGACACCTTCACCGGCACGTCCGTGATGCCGAGATGGTTCAGCACCACATCACGGACGTTGACCAACGAGATGTTCGCGGGACCCAGTGTGATGGCAACGAGGATCGAGACCACGCACAGCGCCAGGCCGCCGAGCGCAGCCAACACCCAGCGCCACAGATGGCTCCTAGAGCGTGTCTCTTAAATTGGGTCCGTTTTCGTTTTCATCGCCGGGCGGTGGTTGTGGTTGCGGGAGTGCAGAACTGCCGCGCACAGGACAACGCCCCCGAGGAATGTCATGGCGTACTTGTCATATCGAGTGGCCACACCACGCCACTGTTTGAGCCGCCCGAAGCCACGCTCGACGGTGTTGCGGTGCTTGTACATCGTCGGATCGAAACCCGGTGGACGACCACCGGCGGACCCCTTGTCGGCCCGTCGCTGCTTCTGGTCGCTGCGCTCGGGAATGGTGTGTTTGATCTTGCGGCGACGCAGTTCGGTGCGGGTACTGGGATGGGTGTACGCCTTGTCGGCGAGCAATCGGTAGTCCTGGTCCCCACCGGCAGCTCGGTGGGCATCGAGCAACGGCACCAACTGTGGATTGTCCCCGGCTTGCCCACCGGTCAGCAGCATCGTCACCGGCGAGCACGTCAGGTCGGTCAGTGCATGGATCTTCGTGGTGAATCCTCCGCGAGATCGACCCAGCGCGTGGTCAGCGGGTTCGTCGACGGATTTCTTGTAATTCGACAAGGCCCCCTGTGAGAGTGTCGGCTCGCGCACCGGCCGCATGCTGATGCGCCCGGACGCTGGTCGAGTCGATCGAGAGCACCGCCCCGATATCGCCGTCGAGTTCTTCCGGGTCGAGACCGAACACCTCGGCCACCGCGGCAAGCATCTCGTCGTAGGTGCCATCGAAGGACCATCGGTGGTGGCGTTTCCACACCGTCTGCCACGGACCGAAGTCCTCCGGCAGATCTCGCCACGGACACCCGGTACGGAATCGGTATGCGATGCCCTCCAGAATTCGCCGGTGCTCGGCGAACCGCCGCCCACGTTTTCCCACGTCGGTGGGTATCACTGGCTCGACGATCTCCCAGAACTCGTCACTGATCACTCCCACGCGCGTCATCGAAATATCATCGCTGACAGCACCTCTCAAATTTGGGAGACACGCTCTAGTAGGGGAGCGATCGACCGTAGGTTTCGGAGCGGTGATCGCGGTCAGGACGAGAGTCCCAGCTCGCGCAGGCCGGCCGAGACCTTTTCGACGCCGTCGACGGCCCTGATCGACGGGTTCATCTCGGCACCGTGCAGCGAGATGTAGCGCTTGTCGCGGACGGCGGCCATCGTGCTGGTGACGGGGTCGGCCTCGAGGAACGCGATCTTGTCGGCGAGCAGGTCGCCAGGGAAGCGGTTGCGCGCCAGGTCGCCCAGAATGAGGACGGTGGGATCTCGATCGACCATGGTCTCCCAGCCGACGGCGGGCCAGTCGTCGTCGGTATCGGCGAATACGTTTGTCATGCCGACCGTTCGCGCGAGCAGATCGGCCGACCCTCGTCCGCCTGCGATGTACGGGCTCTTGGTGTCTGCGAACCAGAATGCCGCGGACACATCGGCGTTCGCGGTCTGCTCGGTGGCATTGGCCATGCGAGTCTTCAGTTCATCCACGAACTCGGCACCACGGGCGTTCACGTCGAAGATCGCTGCAAGCTCGGTGATCTCCTGGTACAGCGAATCCATGGTGAGGGGCGTCGTTCGGGTGTTGCCACCGTTGACGCTGCGGCCGGCGTCGCAGTCGGTAGGTGAAAGGTACGTCGCAGCACCGGTCTCGGCGAAGCGTGATCGTTCTGCGACGCCGCCCTGCTCGAAGTGCCGTCCGAACGATGCGGTGACGAAGTCGGGCTCGGTGTCGACGACGACCTCGTAGGTGGGTGCGTTGTCGGCGAGTCGGGGCACCGAGGCGTTCGCATCCATGAGGTTCTCCCGCACCGGATCTGTCCACGACGCGGTGCCGACCATGTGGTCCTGGACGCCGAGGGCCAGCAAGATTTCGGTGGAGTTCTGATCGAGAGAGACCACTCGTTGCGGGGCCGACTCGAAGGTCACCGACTGGCCGCAGTTCTCGATCGTCAGCGGGTACGAGGTGCCGCCGTCGGTGGCCCCGGCGACCACATCAGGAACCTCCTCGGAGGTTCCGCATGCAACGAGTGAGCCGATCAAGGCGGCCGAGGCGGCGAGGGCGCCGGCGCGGCGGCGAACGTTGAGCACTTCAGGTGTCCTTCTGGTCCAGACAGCAGTGAGCCGCCGAGGATTGCCCGACGGCGTGGCGCACATGGGAGCGCGTGAGCACAGGCTAACCTTCAGCGGCTACCAATGGAAATCGATCGAGGCAGCATGCCGCGGGTGAACGCAGGCATCATGCTGCCTGACAGAATGAGTCCGTCGCCACGAGGCTCGGGTCGGCTCAGCGCACGAGCGTCGGGTCTGGGTGGCATCTCCCTCGCACCTAGAAGGCCACGCTCACATGCATCTACTTCGACGATGGCGGTCTTTTCCCGCAGATTTCGCCTGCTCGGCTGCCTACCATCGCATGAGTCCGCTGCTGAGTCATGTTCACATGTAGTGGGAATCTGGTACCCCCAGGGGGTATTCGCTGGTATGGTCGGTGACATGCAACCAGCCATCCGGCAGCGGCGACGGGGCGTTGCCCTGGCGCGAGGATTGCTGGTTGCGCTGACGGTGTTCGGAGTGCTGTCGATGCACTCGGTGACATCGACGCCGTCGACGAATACGTCGATGTCGATGGGTGCCCACCTCGCGATGGCGCCGAGCGACAGTTCGATTCCGGTGGCCTTCGGCGAGCATGATTGCCCGTCTGTGCATCAGATGATGCATCCCTGTGCGGGGACGACGGTGTCGTGGCCTGCGTTGACGGTTCCGGCGATGAGCGGCGGTATCGAGCTTGCGCCGACAACCGTGACAGGAATGGGCGGTCGCACCGAGTCGTCGATGGGGCGCGATCCTCCGTGGACGCTGTCGCAGCTGGACAAATCAGTGACCTTGCGAGTGTGACAGGGAGCCCGGTGAGCGCACCGGCGGATCGAAAGACATCCGTTTCCCTGAACAAGCACTCTTGCAAGGAGTTTGATATGCGTACGAAATTTGTAATGTCGCTGGCTGCTGCCACTATGAGCGCGTTTCTTGTCGTCGGCTGTAGCGACGACTCGACCGATTCTCCGATGGACGGGCACTCGATGAATGTGTCCTCGTCTGCTCCGTCCTCTACTGAGGGGGCCAGTGCGTCGGCGAAGTTCAACGACGCCGATGTGATGTTCGCGCAGATGATGTATCCGCATCATGCGCAAGCAGTCGAGATGGCCGCAATGGCGAACGGACGCACCGATAATCCCGAGGTGTTGTCTTTGGCGTCGGCGATCGAAGCCGCGCAGCAGCCCGAGATGGATCAGTTGACTGCGTGGCTCACCGAGTGGGGCCAGCCAGCCCCGGCTGCGGGCATGGGCGGAATGGATCACAGCTCGGGCAGCGGCATGATGACGCAGGAGGACATGGGCGGTTTGATGGCGGCCTCGGGTCCTGAGTTCGACCGCCAGTGGTTGACGATGATGATCGCCCACCACCGCGGCGCGATCGAGATGGCGAACACCGAGATTTCCGACGGCTCCAATCTCGATGCTCAGCAGATGGCTCGCGCGATCGTCGACACTCAGCAGCAGGAGATCGAGGCCATGCAGCGCCTGCTTGGCTGACTTGTTCTACAGACGACCGAAGGCCGCAGCCCCTACTGGAGGGTGCGGCCTTCGGTCAGTGCGCAGCTACCGTCTTGGTTCTCCGTTGGTCTGGGGTGCGAGGTCCAGTCGACGCAGCAACTGTGCGTTGGCGGCGACGATGACCGTCGACAACGACATCAGAATCGCCCCGATCGACATGGGGAGCACGAACCCGACAGGCGCCAACACTCCCGCCGCGAGCGGAACAGAGATCAGGTTGTATCCCGCTGCCCACCAAAGGTTTTGCTTCATCTTCCGATACGAGGCACGGGAGAGTTCGATCACCGACAACACCGACCGTGGGTCGTCGCTGGCCAGAATCACGCCGGCCGATGCGATTGCAACATCGGTGCCCGCACCGATTGCAATGCCGACATCGGCTTGCGCGAGCGCGGGCGCGTCGTTGACTCCGTCGCCGACCATCGCAACGGTGCGTCCTTCCTGTTGTAGGGCAGCGACGGTGTGCGACTTGTCCCCTGGTTTCACTCCGGCGAAGTAGCGGTCCACGCCGAGTTCGGTAGCGACGGACTTCGCGACGGCATCCGCGTCGCCGGTAATCATGACCACCGCGATTCCGCGGGCGTGGAGCGCGTCGATCGCAGTGCGCGATTCGGGCCGGATCGCATCCGCGAGTGCGAGCGCCCCGATCATGGCGCCGCCGGCGAGGACGTGCAGGATGATCGCCCCGTCTTCGCGCCACCGCTCGGCGACCGCCAGTTCGGCTAGGTGTTCCTGCTCGAGCAGGGCGGGCCCGCCGACCTGAATTCGGGTTCCGTCGACGTCGGCAGATACCCCGACAGCGGGGGACGAACGGAAGTCGGTGGCGGTCGGGACGGTCAGGTCCTGGTGTCGTGCGGCATCGACGATGGCGCGCGCAAGTGGATGCTCGGAATCGGATTCGGCGGCAGCGGCGAGTGCGAGGACCTCGTCGGCAGTGCGCCCGGCGGTCACGTCGATCGCGGTGACGGTGGGTTCGCCTGTGGTGAGTGTGCCGGTCTTGTCGAAGAGCACGGTGTCCACTGTCCGCATGGTCTCGAGTGCGAGCCGGTCTTTGACCAGGACACCGCCGCGGGCAGCTCGTTCGGTGGCGATGGAGACCACCAGCGGGATGGCCAGACCGAGTGCGTGCGGGCAGGCGATGACCAGCACCGTGATCGTGCGGATGACGGCGTCGTCAGGCATCCCGAACAGTGTCCACGCTGCGGCGGTGATGATTGCGGCTCCGAGAGCGAACCAGAACAACCAGCCCGCGGCGGTGTCGGCGATACGTTGAGCTCGTGATGTCGAGTTCTGTGCGTCGGCGACCAGCCTGCTGATCCCGGCGAGGGCGGTGTCTTCCCCTACTGCGGTGACCTGGACCCGGAGACCGGAGTCGGTGGCGACCGTCCCAGCGACGACCTGATCGCCGCTGCCGCGGCGGACGGTGCGGGATTCACCGGTGACCATGGATTCGTCCATACTCGCCGAGCCGGAGACGATGGTGCCGTCTGCCGGCACTCGGCCGCCGGGACGGACGACGACCACATCACCGAGCTGCAACTGGTCCGGGGATACCGCCACCACATCGTCGCCTTCGATGCGTTCGGCGGTGTCGGGAAGCAAAGCTGCCAGCGAATCCAAAGCGGACGTGGTCTGTGCGAGTGATCGCATTTCGATCCAGTGTCCGAGAAGCATGATCACGATCAGCAGGGCCAGTTCCCACCAGAAGTCGAGCTGATGGTCCAGCACGCCGAGGCTTGCTCCCATCGATGCGACGAACGCGACCGTGATCGCCAGGGCTATGAGCAGCATCATTCCCGGTGCGCGTGAACGTATCTCGCTCACTGCCCCGCTGAGGAACGGGGAGCCGCCCCAGGCGAACATCGCGGTGCCCAGCACCGGGGATACCCAGGCGATCCACGACGCGTCGGGCAGTGAGTAGCCGACGAGCATTGCGAACATGTCCGAAGCGAGGATCACCGGGACCGCGAGGGCCAGCATGACCCAGAACAGGCGTCGGAACATGCCTACGTGATCGGCGTGTTCGGAGTGGCCGGCATGACCAGCGTGTGCCGTGTGCCCCTCGTGTTCGGAGTGGGCCGTGCTGTGCCCGGCCACCCCGTCGTCGACGCCGGTATGGGTGTGGTTGTTCATCGTGCGAGTCCCTTCTATCCACCGAGTTCGATGGCTACTCGGCGCGCGAGTCTGCGGGTTGGGGTTCTGCTGTATATCCGGCTTCGCGAACGGCGGCGATGACCTCAGCCTGGTCGAGCTCTACGGTGCTGGTCACCGTCAGCGTCCCTGCCGACGCCGATGCATCGACTGTTTCCACGCCGTGCACGGCGTGGACTTCTTCGCGGATCGATGACTCGCAGTGGCCGCAAGTCATGCCGGTGACTCGGTAATTCGTGGTGATCATGCGAAGCTCCTTCGTTTTCATGGATTTATACCCCCAGGGGGTATCCGGGTACGTATTGGACCATACCCCCTCCCCGTATCCTTTGGAAAGGTCTTCGTTCAGTTCTCAGTCTGCATCTCGGCTCGAACTGCGCCCAGCTTCGGCGCCAGCACGACGATTCCTGCACCTGCGAATGCGAGGGACAGGTAGTACACCGAATGGACTGAGCCGGACCAGTCGATGATCACACCGCCGAGCGAAGCACCCAGGAAGATGCCGAAGCAGATGATCGAGGTATGAACGGTGTTGACCACAAACGAGGTTCCGCCCACCTTCATGACGCGCACCGCAAATGCGGGATCGAGGCTCACACCCGCGAAACCGAGCGCTGCGACGCCGACCAAGACCGCCACCGAGTTGGTGTCACCGAAGATGAACAGCAGGCCGGACAGGAATACGACTACCGCACCGACGCTCGCCACGGTCAGTGGAAAGTTGTCGGAGAATCGGCTGACAACGGTGATACCGACAACGCACAAGACTCCGTATGCGGCCAAAATGATCGGTACCCAACTCTGATCGAAACCGGCGCGTTCGGTGAGGACGGGTGAGAAGTAGCTGAAAATGGAAAAGACCGCGCCGATCAGCAATCCGCTCGTCGCGTAGGCGAGCCATAGGCTGCCGTTTCTCAGCTCCGACAACTGAGCCAGAACTTTGGGTCGCGGGCTGGTGCCCACTGCCGGGATCAGAGCGACACTCGCCGCGAGCGCACTAGCCGCCAGCACGGCAACGAACGCAAAGGCAATTCGCCAACCGAACGCGTTTCCGAGGAAGCTGGCGACGGGTAGTCCGATTACTGTACCGATCGTGTTGCCTCCCATGACAATGCCGATTGCACGCCCTCGGATGCTCTCCGGTACTGCCTGGGCGGCAATCGACAGCGTCACGCCGTACGCGGTGCCTGCGGCTGCCCCGGTAAGGATGCGACCGATCACGATGGCGGCGTAGCTGGGTGCTGCAGCGGCGATCAATTCGCCGATGATGAACACGATCGAAATGGCGACCAGGGCGGACTTGGGGCGGAACTTGGTGAGATAGATCGAGGCAGGCGGGGCCACGACCACCATCGACAGGGCATAGATCGCAATCAGGTAGCCGACGCTGGGGATGGATGCAGGCAGATCCCGTGCGAGGTCGTTCATCAAGCCCGACACCATGAATTCGCTCGTCGTGAACGCCAGGATGGTGAATGCGAGTACGTAGACCGGGAGGGGGACTCGGGTGACCCGGTCGAGGTCAGAAGTGTGTGACCCGGACAATTCGGTGCTGCTCATCGGGCTGTCCTTCTCTTCTTTCTGTACTGTTCTGTACAGAAAGAGTTGTCGACTCTGGAAATGGCGAAATGCCTTGTGTCTACGGCGTCAGAACTATCAACGCGCCACTCGCGATAGCGCGCATCGACTCAGGTCTTGATCCCACTCGGGCAGCCACCCTGATTCCGACGACTGCCCCGTTGATGATCTCGGCCTGAGCGGAAGGCGGCAAAGTGCGTGCGATATCGCCGCTTGCTTGTCCTGCGCGCAGGTAGTCCGTCATGACGGCCAACCTTCTCTGCAGGTTGGTCTGCAACTGCTCGTACGGGCCTGACAGTTCGGGATTGTCTGCAGCCTCCAGTGCAGTGTTGACGGAGAAGCATCCCGAAGGGCCGCCTGAAGCGCGGCGCTCCAACTCGCTGTCGATCAGGTCATCGAACAACGTCGACACTCGCTCGTACACTGTCGACGACTCACGTTTCAATATCGAATCTACGGATTCGTCGGCCGCAGCGAGATACGTCGACATGCATTCCTCGTACAGTCCGATCTTGTTTCGGAAAGCGTTGTACAGACTGCTTCGACCCAAACCGGTTACTTGACACAGCGTCTCGGTGCTCGTCCCGTTGAAGCCATGGGCCCAGAACTCGCCGAGTGCTGCCTCGATGGCTGTGTCCCGATCGAATTCGGCGGTTCTGCCCATGGGTGAACGGTAGCAATTGTGTATCGATCTGTCTAGAAAGGATCAGGGAATGCTGCGAATGTCGTCGACCCAGTGATCGAACTCGCCTTCGGCGTCGTTCACGGCATCGTCGATACAGCCGAACTCGTATGGCCTGTACACGAATACAGTCGCGAGTCCTACCGCTCGGGCGGCGCGGAGATCGTACGGATGCGACGCGACCATCGCGGCTTGTCCCGGTTCGACGCCGAGGTAACGGCACGTCCGTTCGTACACGAAGGGTTCAGGCTTGAACGCACCGAACACCTCCGCGGTGAGGACCGCGTCCCATTCGAGCTGATGAGTCCTGGACAGCTGAACCATAGTGGACATGTCGGTGTTGGACAACGTCGCCGCCACTGCATCCTGGCGAATCTTCTGCAGTCCTTCTGGGACGTCCGGCCACGGTGTCAAGCGCTTCCAGGCTTGGGCCAATTCGGCGTGGTGCGCAGGATCGATGGGAACGTTCAGCGCTTTCGAGACTGCATCGAGCCCTGCCGTATACGCATCCTGCACCGGCGACCAGTGGGCTGCGGATTGGTCGAGTGACGCTACCCGGGAGAAGTAGTCCCTGCGCCATGCCCGTACGAGATCCCCGATCGGCACCGAGTTCTCTTCCGACCCGAAAAAGTTGGCCAACGCGTCGAACACTGGCGTGTAGAAGTCCATGAGAGTTCCCTGGACGTCGAATATGTAAGCGTCGTACCGCGACATGTCCGCTTCCCTGGTCGCCCGAGCTCCGAGAACCCGGGTTGCGCGTTCAGTTGTCCACGAATCCGCGGACCCCCGTGCACACTACCGTCGAAAATCGACGGAAGTCCGTCGATTTTCGACGGTAGTGTGCAAACAGGTCCGGCGACAGGTAGGCCGCAGCTACAGGTCTATGCCGAACTCACGGATCTTCCGGTAGATGGTGGCGCGAGACATCCCCAGGGCGTCCGCTGCTGCTTGCTTGTTCCCGCCGTTGCTCTCCAAACTGTGCACGATGGCGTCACGCTTGAGAGCTTCGATCGGGGTGAGGGTGCGGCGACTCAGCGACCGACAGATGGGCGGCAGCTTGTCTACTTCGACGATCCCCGACCTTTGGTTGTGCACGATTTCTTGCAGGATTTCACGGAGTTGAGCGACGTTTCCGGGCCAGCTGTATTTGGTGAGCTGGCGGATGGAGGCAGGGGACATGGTCAGGTCCTGTCCGCGGCTGAGCTGACGAAGTATGTAGGGGACCAGTTTGTGTACGTCTTCTATCCGGTGTCTGAGGGCAGGTACGTGGACCGTATGGCCGAAGAACGGCTGGACCAGGGCGTTGCTGTCCGTGTTGTTGGTTTCGGTGCCGATCGTGACCCCGATCCATCCTGCGTGCTCGCGGCCTTGAATCATGCTCGCGATGGCGCGTTGATGGATATCGGGCAATGTGTCGACGTCGCGGATGATCACGCTGAAGCCGTCTTGTTCGAGCTCGGATTCCAGCGAGTGCATCGTGCCCTCGGCCGTCGCGAGTTCGGTGGCGGTGAAGAACTTCGTTGTAGTCGAGATATGTTGAATTGCAGAGGCTTTCAGGATGCTGAACCGTCCGCTTCCGTATTCACCGGATACGGCCACCCACTCTTGCTGTCTGGCGCAATGTGCGATCTGCTGGCTGCTGTGCCTCCAGGAGGAGCTGTCGCCGACGATCCCTGGAAGTGCTTTTGCGCTCTCGATGGCGACCGTGGTCGCCGTGGGATCGGTGAGATATGCGTAGTAGACGGCCATACCGCGGCGTGCGGACAACGTGGCGTCCACGGCAGGGGAGAGCCGAACTGTCTGTCCGCTGGGCAACGTGAGGATGTGCCGACTACTTCCAGAGCCGCTGGTCAGATCGACGGCATGCTCGACCACCGCTGCCTGATCCTGGGGGTCGAGGGCTCGCCGCAGCTTTCTGTTGAGCAGGACTATGTCGTCGCCGAGCGCGAGAACCCCGACTTGTTGCGATCGTCTGCAGGCTCGGAGGTAGGCGTTGAGCAGCGAGGTCTGCTCCTCGCTCGATTGCGCCAGCAATCGGCCTTCGATCTGCGCGGTAGCCGACCGTGCCAGCGTGACGAGAAGCGGGGCGCCATCTTCGACGCAGCCGGTGACATCGAGTACTCCGACAACCGAACCACTGATGGGGTGCACGATGGGAACGCCCGCGCAGACCAAACTCCCCAAACTCTCGACGTAGTGCTCCGCCCCAGAGACCAGGGTGGGTTGCCGAGTTTCGAGCGCAGTTCCGATGCCGTTGGTTCCGGCGAACTGTTCGGAATAGCTGAATCCGGGGGCGAGGTTGACGTTGTCGAGCATCCTCAACAACTGGCTGCTCCCGGCTGTTCTGTTCAGAACCACCCCGTCTGCAGAGGTGAGGATGACTGACACGGGCTCGTCGACCAGTCCGTCGGCGAGCTGCCGTAGAACAGGTGTCGCCGCTACCACCAGCGGGCTTTCCAGATCCGGGTCGCGGACGTAGGGCGCGTGCAAAATGTCGGGCTGGACATTCAACGACCGCGAACGTTCCCAGGAAAAGGAGATGGGATCGCGTACGGCATCGTCGAACTGCTGCTCAGTGAAGTACTTTTCACGAGCCCTGCGAAGGTCCCGCACCGAGATTTCCTTGCTCATGCTTCTCCGCCTACACATCGAGCGCAACGGGGGATTCCGTGATTGCAAAAAGTGTGCTCCCGACTCGGACGAGCACGCCGTAACAGGCTGATGTTAGCCGATTGTCACCGACCGGTAGTGGTTTTCCGATCTCGTCGTCATCCGACGATTTCCAACTCGCCCATCTCCGACCAATCCTGTTGGTCGACGATCGTGTGAACGATCTTGGGGGTTGCGCTCAACATCGGCCTCATCGCGTCCAATCCGGCGCGAAAGTGCTCGGACTGCACGTGCTCGGTGCCCGCTTGGCTATCGGCAAAGGCTTCGACGAGTACGTATCGGAGCGGATTGTCGGCGCTCACGCTCCACTCGAACCACAGGTTTCCTGGCTCGGCTCGTGTTGCCGCGGTGAACTTCGCGGTCTTGTCGAGCCACTGTCGAGCGTGTTGTTCCTGAACGTCGAACTTGACGACGATGAATATCATGTCTCTCCGATCCCAGGTGGATGACGGGGTGGCGCCGGAACTGAATCAGCGCCACCCCATCGATCGATCCCATTTGTGTTGCAGTCGAACTCGGCCTCAGTAGATGTTGGACGGACGAACCATTCCTTCGGCGAGATCGCCGAATCCCGGTGCCATGATCGCGCCAGGGTTGCCGAAGACCTCTTCCACGACAGCGGTTTCCGTGGTGATCAACAGTGCTGCGATCGATGCTGCACTCTCTAGAGCCGCCCGGGTGACCTTGAACGGATCGATGACGCCGTCGTCGAACATGTCGCCGTATTCGCCGGTAAGTGCGTTGAATCCGTGTCCGAGCGGCAGACCGGTGACGACCTCGACGACATCGTCGCCCTCGAAGCCGGCATTGATGGCAATCCACCGCAGCGGCTCGGTCAGAGCTTTGCGGACCACTTCGACACCGATCGCCTGATCACCGGTCAATTCCAACTCCGTCAGCGCGCGGTGAGACTGAGCCAGAGCTGTCCCACCGCCGGAGACGATTCCCGATTCCAGTGCGGCTCGGGAAGCTGCGACGGCGTCTTCGACACGAAGCATCCGCTCCTTCAGCTCGACACTGGTCGCACCGCCGACCCGAACCACCGCGACCCGGCCGGTCAACCGCGCGATGCGCAATTCGAGGCTGTCGCGGTCACCGTCGATCTTGGAGCGTTCGAGTTGACTCTCCAACTGAGAGACTCGCGCTTCGAGGAGCTTCTGATCGCCCCGGCCACCGACGATCGTGGTGGCGTTCTCGGTGACGGTGATCCGGTCGCACGACCCGAGCTGGTCGACCGTGACCTCGAAGAGTTCGAGGCCAGTGTCCTTGGCAATCACCTGCCCGCCGAGCGCAATGGCCAAGTCCTGAAGCTCAGCGACCCGCCGGTGTCCGAAACCAGGGGCGCGAACGACGACCGATTGCATGGTCTTGTGCATGTTGCCGCCCACGAGCAGTTGCAGAGCCGGTCCGTCGACGTCTTCGGCCACGACGACGAGCGGGCGGTCTGCGCGCTTGGCAGCCTCGATGCTCGGCATGATGTCCTGAACCTGGTTGATCTTCTTGTTCGTCAGAAGAATGACCGGGTTCTCGTGCACTGCTTCCGCGCGCTCGGGATCGGTGATCATGTAGCCCGAGATGAATCCGTGATCGAACTCGATACCGTCGACGACATCGACTGCCATTCCGAGAGTTTCGCTCTCCTCGGTGGTGACGATGCCGGATCTTCCGACGTACTCGACGGCCTTGGCGACACACTGTCCGATTGCCTCGTCGTCGCTGGCGGCGAGGGTGGCGATGCGCTCCAAGTCGTTGCTGCCCACCACTTCGACTGCTTGTGCACGTAATGACTCGACGACCGAGGCGACTGCCGTTTCGATTCCCCGACGCAGTCGCATCGGGTTCGCGCCGGCGTCCACTGCGCGCAGGCCCTCCCGGACCATCGCTTGCGCCAACACGGTCGCGGTGGTGGTTCCGTCGCCGACGACACCGTTCGTCTTCATGGCGACTTCTTTCACCAACTGTGCACCCATGTTGGCGAACGGCTCTCGGAGCTGGATCTCCCGAGCGATAGTGACGCCGTCGTTGGTGATCGTGGGCGGACCGGTGAGTTTTTCGAGCACCGCGTTCCGTCCCTTGGGCCCCAGCGTCACCTTCACTGCGTCGGCGAGGGCGTTGACGCCCTGCTCCAGTAGTGCTCGCGCTTCGGTGTTGAACCGCAGTTCCTTGGCCATGAGTTCGTTCCTTTCGAGGGTGTGTTGGTGGGCGCTGGTGCGGCTCTAGGGGACGAGGATCGCTCGGCCTCGGACGCGCCCCGCGTCGAGGTCGTCGAGTGCTTGTTGAAAGTCGTCGAGCGGGTATTTGGTGGTGTGCAGCGATACCTGGCCATTGGCTGCCAGTGCCATCAGTTCCTGCAGGTCGTTGTACGACCCGACGAGGTTGCCGATGAAGTTGATTTCGGTGGAGATGACGTCGATCGTCGGGATGTCGATGTTCTCTCCGTATCCGACGACGTAGTAATTGCCCGCCCGGCGGAGCATCGCGACACCGTCGCGGGTGGCGCCGCCTTCACCGACGAAGTCCAGCACCGCCTCTGCGCCATGCCCATCGGTAAGTTCGAGAACTTCCTTGACGTGGTTTCCGTCTGCGACGATCCCGCGATCGGCACCGATGTTCAATGCAAGGGCGATGGCATCGGGGTTGCGGTCGAGGACGACGACCTTGACCCCTGAGATGGCCTTGAGGACCTGAATCCCGATGTGTCCCAATCCACCTGCCCCGACGACGACGCAGGTGTCACCAGGTCGGGTATCGCGCGCAACCTTCGCTGCAGCGTGATAGGCGGTCAATCCGGCGTCCGCGAGGGCTGCGACGTCAGCAGGTTCGAGCGAATCGTCGATCTTGACGACACTGCGGGCTGTGGTTCGAAGGTACTCGGCGTAGCCGCCGTTGCGGTCTATTCCAGGGAATTCGCTGTTCTCACAGTGCACGTCGTCGCCGAAGCGGCACGCGCGGCACAGGCCGCAGGTCACCAGCGGGTGCAGAATCACTTTGTCGCCGACCGTCACATTGCGGACCGCGTCTCCGACGGCCTCCACCCAGCCTGCGTTCTCGTGACCGATGGTGTAGGGCAGGGTGACTCCGCTTTTCTCCTCCCACTGTCCTTCGAGGATGTGGATGTCGGTGCGGCACACGCCCGCACCTCCTATACGCACAATCACGTCGAAGGGCCCTTCGATGCTGGGCGCAGGGATCTCGGTCATTTCCAATTTCGAGTGGTAGCCCACCACCTGTACTGCCCTCATGGAAATCTCCTGGTTCTGATGTCGTTGATGCGCGGTGACGCGCCGATCGGTTCGGTGTCGTCGTATCGGGTTGCGAGTAGCCCACGGCAGAAGTGGGAGTTGCCTTCGATGGAGATCCGAACGGATTTCGCGAACCGAAGCTTCAGAGGGATCGCCTCTGGTGCAACGGATCGTCCGTGTTCGTCGACGAACACCCGGCTGTTCGGGCAGATGCTCAGTCCGATCGCGCTGCGCCGGCGAAGCAGAGCGGTGGTGTGTCGCTCGCTCCTGATATCGCGGAGGGTGAGCGTGTGTATGCGCTCGACGCCTTCACCGGTCTGTGCAAGATGGGCAGTGATCGAGCGTTCCATCGCGGCGAGATGGGCTTTGCGGAGGAACACACTTCGTAGTTCCTCGAGACTGTCTTCGGCCTCCGAACCGAAGGTGCCCCGGTAACCGGCGTCGGCTGCCAACCCGATGTTGATCTTGGCGCTGTCGTGATGGTCGTCGAGCAGGACCCTGACCTTGCCGATTCCTTCGACGAGTCGAAGGGCGTCGAGTGAATCGGACGCCATCAGGTAGGCGAAGTTCGGTGAGCAGAACGCCGTGGGCAACCGCAGATGCACTTCGACGCCGTCGTCGTCGAGCGTCACCGATCTGACGAATCCCAGGTCGGTGATGGGCTCGTCGAGTTCAGGGTCCGTGACGGTGGCGAGTGCCTCGACGACGTCGACAGGAGAGCACAGGGCCAGGGTGGTCATGACGGCACGGCTTCTTTCGCCCCTGCGGCCACCTCGACACCTTCCTGGCCCGGGTTACCCGCGGGACGGAGCTCGGCGGGAATATCGATGCCGTACAGCGCGGCCGCGTTGGCTCCGAGTATCTTTCGCTTCTGATCGACGGTGATCGGTGCGTACTCCGACTGCATGTCCTCGGGGATCTGGAAGTCCACGAACTGTTCGATGAGCCACTTGGGAGTCCACAGTGCGTAGTCGCTGCCGAAGAGGATCTTGTCCTCACCCAGCCAGTAGAGAAGTTCGCCGATGATCTGGGCGAAGTACCGAGGACGGGTGTGAATGAACGGCAACGCAACTGCGAGGCCGCCGTAGACGTTCGATTCCTGGGTGGCGATCCAGCAGAAGTCCTCGAGCCGAGGCAGTCCGACATGCTCGACGACGAAGCGCAGATCGAGGTAATCCGTCGCGACCTTGTCGACATCTGCGACGTCGAACGCATCTCGGTCCAGAGGCCGGATCGTCGGGCCTTTGTGCACGTGAATGTTCTTGATACCCAGCTTGATGCACTCTTCGAGGTAGCGCCGCGACCAGGGCTCGTCGAGCTTGTATCCGCGGGAGTCACCGTGCCATTCGGCGGTGTAGAGTTTGACGCCCTGCAGGTTCATACGATCGGCGTCCTTGCGGAGCTGTTCCAGGCCGGCCTCCTCGAACCTGGGATCGTAGGCATGGTTGTAGGTGAGCTTGTCCGAGTGCTTCTGTGTCAGAGCGAATGCGTCCTCGGTCTGACCGAAACCAGTGTGGTAGAAGTCGCTGAGAAGTGTCGCTTGAAATATTGCGTGGTCGACGTACCCGTCGACGAACAGATCCTTGTACAGGCGATCCTCGCCGTAGTACTGGTAGGTCTCGTAGTCCCACAGTTCGGATTCAGGACTGAGGTTCTTGTGGTAGTCGTAGAAGCAGTCGATGAACTGCTTGCCGTGAATGTTCTTCTGGTTCTTCTCGCGTGCGTCCCACAGGTGGACGTGGCCGTCAACGATGAAGTATTTGTCGCCGTTCTTTTCGTACATGGTCTCGATCTCCAACTCTCGTGAGTTCTTCTTTTGCTGCGAAATGCTGACTGACTCGTACGTCAGGGGAGTTCTGCGAGGTCGAACCCGATGTACTCGGCTGCATCTTCGGGGCTGGCGAAGAGCATCGTCTTGTCATCGAGGTGGACCATGCGCCCGTAGTGCGTGGAGCTGATCTCCTCGAATACGGAACCGTCGAATTCCTGTCCGAGGGCATCGGTCAATTCCTCGTAGTCGAACGACAGAAGTTTGGTGCCGTCGACGCGAATCATCGAGGGGTACTCGGTCAGTTCGACGCCGTCCTTGGCGCCCATGACCTCGGCAACCACCCGCCCGACCGGGGTGTTCATCAAGGTCACGCCGCACATGTTCGAAAATTCCGTGTTCGATCCGAATTGCATGGTCATCGTGCCAACTCCTTGGGGATGTCGAGGCCGAGGGATTCGAGCAGAACCGTGAACTTGGCGACGGCTGCGTCCAAGCTGGAGGCGAACGTGACGGCCTTGTCTGCAGGCTGAGACCAGATCGGCTGGAGCGCCCGTGCCGCGTCGAGGCACCGCGGTACCCACACGTTCATCCACTCACCGAACAAAACCCGGTTTGCTTCGCCGTGCTCGGGATCGCGGGTGAGGAGCTGGAACAGTGTGCGGGTGTAATTGAGGTCGCGGTCGTAATCGTGTTCGCCAGTGCCGACGATGGTGGGCGTGATGTAGTCGCCGTTTCGGGCGGAAATCTGCATCACCAACTCGGTGCGGAAGAGAGAACCGACGAGCTGTTCGAAGACAATGTTGGTGGCGAAGAGCAGCTCGCACCAGTCCGGCACCGCGGTGAGCTGTTCGACGACTTCCCGAACCGGTTGCCATTCCGGGGCGTTCTTCCACACGTCGACATGCGCCGATCCGTCGAACGAGACATCGGCCTCGGACAGGTCGAGATTGAACAGCGCGAGGTCCTGCGCGAAGCGCATCTTGTGGGCGGCATTGACGGCGACAGCGGTATTGATCATGTTCGTCGGACCCGAACGCTGAATCGAGGTGAACACGTGCAATGCCAGACCGTTCTCCGCGTGCATCCACGCGCCGATATTTCGCTCGATGAATTTGAGCCACGGGGTATTCCAACCGTCGTACGCACGCGCACGTTTGGCGTTGCTCAAACACAGCTCGACTTGATGCACCACCGCGGAATTGTTGCGGAAGATGGTCTGGTCCCACTCCTCGTTGGGGTCGAGAAACTCGTGCCAGTTCGAAGATTTCGCAACCGTCCAGTCCTGGGGGTATCCACCGGGCCCGTCGCCGAAGCCGTAGATCCACCCCTGCGTCAGGTGCCGGTCGGGGTCGGGCTGCACGTCGACGGTCACGTCTTCGTACATGGTCGCCCGGCGTTTGGCCGGCGTGTAGTAGCTGTAGGTCCGGCTCTTCGAGCTCGGGAATACCTTCGCGCCGGCTTCGGAGTCGGTGAACTCGATCGTGGGGAAGCTGCGTTGCTTCGGCTCCGCGGTGGCTGTCGAGTCTTGGGTTGCAGTCATGTCTGGCCTCTCGGGTGAGGTGTGGGCTGGTATCGGGGTAACGGTCTAGAGCGTGTCTCTTAAATTGGGTCCGTTTTCGTTTTCATCGCCGGGCGGTGGTTGTGGTTGCGGGAGTGCAGAACTGCCGCGCACAGGACAACGCCCCCGAGGAATGTCATGGCGTACTTGTCATATCGAGTGGCCACACCACGCCACTGTTTGAGCCGCCCGAAGCCACGCTCGACGGTGTTGCGGTGCTTGTACATCGTCGGATCGAAACCCGGTGGACGACCACCGGCGGACCCCTTGTCGGCCCGTCGCTGCTTCTGGTCGCTGCGCTCGGGAATGGTGTGTTTGATCTTGCGGCGACGCAGTTCGGTGCGGGTACTGGGATGGGTGTACGCCTTGTCGGCGAGCAATCGGTAGTCCTGGTCCCCACCGGCAGCTCGGTGGGCATCGAGCAACGGCACCAACTGTGGATTGTCCCCGGCTTGCCCACCGGTCAGCAGCATCGTCACCGGCGAGCACGTCAGGTCGGTCAGTGCATGGATCTTCGTGGTGAATCCTCCGCGAGATCGACCCAACGCGTGGTCAGCGGGTTCGTCGACGGATTTCTTGTAATTCGACAAGGCCCCCTGTGAGAGTGTCGGCTCGCGCACCGGCCGCATGCTGATGCGCCCGGACGCTGGTCGAGTCGATCGAGAGCACCGCCCCGATATCGCCGTCGAGTTCTTCCGGGTCGAGACCGAACACCTCGGCCACCGCGGCAAGCATCTCGTCGTAGGTGCCATCGAAGGACCATCGGTGGTGGCGTTTCCACACCGTCTGCCACGGACCGAAGTCCTCCGGCAGATCTCGCCACGGACACCCGGTACGGAATCGGTATGCGATGCCCTCCAGAATTTGCCGGTGCTCGGCGAACCGCCGCCCACGTTTTCCCACGTCGGTGGGTATCACTGGCTCGACGATCTCCCAGAACTCGTCACTGATCACTCCCACGCGCGTCATCGAAATATCATCGCTGACAGCACCTCTCAAATTTGGGAGACACGCTCTAGTCGAATGCCGGGCTGGTGAACTTGTCGTAGAAGATCTGATCCGTCGGCGTGCCGCATACGTCCAGAAGCTCCAGTGCGGCATCGACCATCGGGGGAGGCCCACACAGGTAGACCTCCGACTTGGCAATGTCCGGTTCCAGCCGTTGGACGACGTCGGTGACGTTGCCTTCTTCCACTGATATCGCGCCGGAGGACGCTACGCCCACCGAATCGGATACGCAGGCAACGAAGGTGAAGTCGACCAAACCATCACCGAGAGCGTTGATTTCGTCGACGTAGAAGAGGTCGTTCGGTGTGCGCGCACCGTAGTAGAAGTGGACGGGTCGGGTGTTCGCGGTTTCTTTCATATGGCGCACGATCGACAGGATCGGGGCCATTCCGGCACCGCCGCCGATGCACACCACGGGAAGGACGTGGCCGTCCTTGAGAGTGGACGAACCGTAGGGGCCGGTCAGGCTGATCTCATCCCCGACCGTAATCCCGTCGTCGAGCAGCGCTGCGAATTTGCCGCCCGGGTACTTCTTGATGAGAAACTCGACCTGATTCGGAGTCGATGGTGTCGAGGCCATCGAGAAGGAACGCACGTCGTCGCTGCCAGGAATTCGTAGGTCCGCGTATTGGCCCGGCTTGAATTCGAACACTGCCGGTTCGACGGGTTCGAGGCGTAGAGCCACGATGTCTGAGGTCACCGATTCAAGGGACGCGACCCTTGTGGTCACCGTCTGGATCGGAATGCCGCCGAGCAGTTCGTCCTCGTCGAAGTTCAGCAGCTCGATGGTGCAGTCGCTGTATGCCTTGGTGCGGCACAGCAGTACGAATCCCTCGTCTTCCTCGGCTTCGTTGCACGCGAACGTCGAGTGATTCTCCATCTGGATATCGCCGTCGAGGACGAACGACTTGCAGGCCGAACAGCGTCCTTCTCGACAGCCGTGCATGAGATGGATTCCTTGTCGAAACGCTGCATCGAGGATGTGTTCGTCCTCGCGGACTTCCATCTCGATGTCGACCGGTTCGAAGGTGATGCGGTGTGTGTCGGCCACAAGGGTCTCCTGAAGTGGATGTTCGATGACGCTGAAATCGGTGGGCAGCGGCTGTTCTCAGTCGCTGCCCACCGAGGCTGAGATCAGGCAGGCACAGTGGCGCCGGCGCGGTAGGCCGCGATGTGCGCGTTCCGTTCCGACTCGGTCATCTGGTTCAGCAGCACGTTCGGACTCTGGAAGGTGTTGCCGCGGACGTCATCGAGGGTCCACATCTTCTTCGGATCCAGATCGAGATGCGGCTGACCGACGAGAGTCTTGCCGTCGTCACGGACATAGCCGAGATCGGAGACGATGTCGGCGAGATCCTTCCCGTGATGCAGGGTCTCCCACTCGCGGAATCCGGTGAGACGGCCCATGTTCGGGGTGTCCTTGCCTTCGTATTCGCCGCGGAAGGCTACCGCATCCGTCCAGTAGCACGTCTCCGAGCAGTACGTGCGCCACTGGTTGTCGACCTTTTCGACGACCATGTCTTCACGGATGAGAGCGGGCACCATGCATGTCCAGCAGCGGTGCGGGTACTGGTATCCGACATCCTCGAACGCGATCGGCTTGTTGATGCCGGGGTAGGCGAGGCGGTTGTAGTTCTCCCACCACTTTCCGTACTTGCTGTACCAGCCTGGGTACTTGTGCTCGAACCATTCGAAGTCCTTGTCGGTCATGGTGTCGATGCGCCAGTAGTTGACCGGCCAACCGGTCGCGAAGAAGCGGGCGACCTCGTGCACGTACCCCTTGTTCGTGATCCTGTTCCAGGCCTCTTCGACCAGGTCGTGAGGGATGGTCAAGCCGTACTTTTCGAGGGGGATCAGGTAGCTGCGGTAGTAGTCGTCGTAGATCCAACGACGCCACATCTCCGCGTAGCTCTCGCGGTCCTTGCGTCGATCCTTGGTCCCGTACTCGATGAACGTGCCGATCGCGGCGTCGACGACGCAGTGGTTGTTCCACCATGCGTAGCGCAAGTCGCGTTCCAGCAGCGGACGATTCCGCTCGTCGGCCAGTGCCATGAGCAAGATCGAATAGCCGTTGGAAATGTGGCGAGACTCGTCGGACTGTACCGAGTGAAAAACCGTCGGGAGCAGGTAGTCACCGTTGGCGGCAGCTTCGTCGGGCATCGCGACGAACAGCGTGTTGGTGAACGCTGTCTCCGCGACGACGGTCAGGTAGATGTTCGCGGCAGTGATGGCGTCACCGGTGATGAAGCCTTCGCCGAACTGCCGTCCGATGGTGCCGGCGTAGTTGTTCGCGAACGCCTTCTCTGTCATGTCGAACCCAGCGGGGTCGATGTAGTTGTTCATGTACAGCTTCTTGAGGTTCATCTGAATCGTCGAGTGCCTGACCTCGTCGATCATCTGCACGGCCAGGCCGTTGTGGATCTCCGGATTGGGTACTGCGTCGATGGCCATCGGCATCGCCCGCGCTGCCGAGATCTCCGGAAACGGAATGATCGACAAGAACAGCTTCTGCCACTCGAGCCAGCGTTGTTGGACCTGGCGGAACATGTTGCCGCGAATGGCGCCGTCCATCGCGCCGTAGACGCGGTTGTCCTTTTCTTCCTCCATGGGGAAGTAGGACCGCATGATTTGCTTGAGCGGATCCTTCTTCGGTGCTTTCTCGAACGTGTAGTCCGTGCCGAAGCGAGTCGCAGGTGTGGCGAACGTGGGTTCCCACGTAAGCTCCGAGATCTTCGCGTGTGCCTTGGTAAGGCTTTGCCTACTCAATGTGCGCCTCCTGGATGCGAGGTCAGCGGGGTTGCCGGCCTTGTCGGGAAGATGTGCACCCGATTGAACACCGTGATCTGCGTCTCATCCGTCTCGCTTTGAGATTCAGAACACAGGGTGGTGTTGCCCTGTGGCGATCGAGTGAGCCGGTGACCGAGGGTGGGCGGGGTTACCCGGGAGTTTGCAGCGTTGTCACGGGGGGTATCGACATCATTCGGCGGCGGGCGGTGTGTGCCCGTCCTTGTGTGGCGAGGGATGGGCGTGAACGACAGAGCGAACCAGTTGGGGTTATCGGTGACGTTTCAGTGACCAGCGGCAGATTGAGTGTTGCACTGATCGCGTCCAACAGGTTCCCTATTGCGCAACCATTCGCAGGCGGCCTCGAGGCCCATATTTGGCATTTGACAAGGGAATTGGTCCGGTCGGGGCACCGCGTCACTCTGTTCGCAGGACCGGGTTCGGACCCCGATCTGCCGAGTGACCTTCTCGATGTCCAGCAGTTGCAACTGACGCAGTGGGCGAAATCCGACGTGTCCATGCCGTCGGACGACTTCATGTCCGATCATCACGCCTACCAGCGTCTGATGTTGGATCTGGCGTCGGACCATCGGTTCGACATCGTCCACAACCACAGCCTCCACTATCTTCCGGTCGCAATGGCGTCGACGTTGACCACGCCGTTCCTGACGACGCTGCACACCCCGCCGACGCCGTGGATCGAATCCGCGGTCGCGGCATCCGACGGGAACAGCGGTCGCTTTGCCGCCGTGAGTAGGCATACGGCGTCGATGTGGCACACGGTCCTGAGCGAGGTCGACATCGTGCCCAATGGGGTCGGCGTAGACGACTGGCCGGCCGGTGATGGGGGTCCGTATCTCGTGTGGTCGGGACGGTTCACACCGGAAAAGGGTCCGCATGTGGCGATCGAGGCCGCAGAGATGGCGGGCTATCCGTTGAAGCTTGCGGGGCCCATTTCCGATCCGGACTACTTCTTTCGTGAGGTAGGCCCCCGTCTCGGTGAGCGAACCACGTACGTCGGTCACCTGGAACAGCGCGAGCTGGCTGGCCTGGTAGGTGGCGCGGCAGCGGTTCTCGCGACGCCGTTGTGGGACGAGCCGTACGGGCTCGTGGTGGCGGAGGCTCTCGCGTGTGGAACTCCCGTGGCAGCATTCGCACGGGGCGGAATTCCCGAGATCGTGTCGACCGACAGTGGTGTTCTCGTGCCTCCGGGGGACGTCCGGGCCCTGGCTGCGGCCGTTGCACGGGCCACGGAACTCCCGCGCGCCGGCGTCCGAGCTCACGCGGAGCGGCACTGCTCGGCGCGAACCATGGTCGACGCATACATCGCGCTGTACCGGGACATGCTCGGCGCCTCGGTCGCCCGCCTCCCGCACGGGCATCGGCACCATTCAGGCTCGAGAACGCAGACGTCGGCACTCACGTTGACCGCCGACTGCATATGAGGCGATGCCGTGAGCACGCTGTGGTTCCTCGCGCCTACCTCGATGGCGACATCGGGGAAACCCACGTTTGCTGATCGTGCAGATCGGGCACTCGTAGACGAACGACCGGGAGGCTCCATGACCGCTGCACGCGAACGCACTCAGACGCTGATCAATGTCGATGCGGGGGTTTATGTCCCCCAGGAGGATTCGTTCCTCCTACGCGACGAAATTTCGTCACGATCGAATATGGCTGGGGCGCGAGTATTGGATCTGTGTACCGGCAGCGGTATCGCTGCTATCGAGGCCGCACGGATGGGTGCGCGAGATGTTGTCGCATACGATATTTCAGCCGATGCTCTCGCGTGTGCGTCCGCAAACGCTGTTGCCAACGGTGTGCAGGTGGACGTTCGACTCGGCACGATCGCCGACGCGCTACGCCAAGCGAGATTCGACTTCGTTGTGTCGAATCCACCGTATGTGCCGTCGCCGGAACCGCCGGTCGGTGCTGGAGTGCACCGGGCCTGGGATGCGGGCGACTGCGGACGAGTTGTGCTCGATCCGTTGTGTACCAGAGCTGCTGAGCTTCTCGCACCGGAGGGAGTGCTGTTGGTCGTGCAATCCGAATTCTCGGGGGTCGACGATTCGTTGAGACAACTGCGCAGCAGTGGACTTGTCAGCGACGTGATCCGAACGACGACAATAGACTTCGGCCCAGTGATGCAGAGCCGCGCGAGCTGGATGGAAGAAACTGGCCGTATCGCGCCGGGATGCAGACGTGAAGAACTCGTTCTCATCGAGGCACGCCGGCGTGCTACCAGGTAACCGAATCCACAACCAGCGAACCGGCGTGCACACTATCGTCGAGAATCGACGGGATTTCGCCCAAACTCGCCGAAGTGTGCAACCGTGACCGCCCGAGCGCTAGGTGTGACCGTCGTCGAGGAGCCCATCGGCGTTCTCGCGATACTCGTCATTCCTACAGCGTCGACCTTGGGGAAAGTCAAGAGCGAAGGGTCAGCGGCCGGTACGGAAGATGGGCCAGCCGATCTCGGTGACGGCATCCGCCAGGTAGTTCTCTCGGATGGGCCCTCCGATGCCGATCTCGTGTTCGGCGACGTACGCCCCGAGCGCCCCGTAGGTCTGCCGTATCGTCTCGTCGGGCCCTCGATGCGTTGCGACGGCCAGGTCGACAGCGGGGAGTATCTCTGCCTGGACTCGTCCGTGGGGAGTGCCATGATCGTCCGGAGATGCAATCGGGTAGAACAACGCAGCGTCTCCACGTTCGTGCAGGAACAGGTCGGTGTGCCAGATTCCGCCCTTCGGTCCGACCGCGCGCAGAGGACCCGTCCGAGACAACGCATCCAGCTCGGCGAGGGCCGAGGTGTACCAGTCGCCGAGGTTCGGAAGGTCGATCGTCTCGCGAATGACCAGCACCGGTGTTGCTGGGACGCTGCGATGTTCGACGACGAGCGGCGTCGGTGCGTATTCGAGCAAGCCTCGAAGCGATCTGACCGCGGCTCTGGTCGCTTCCAGCTCGGCTTCCATTCGTTCCAGGTGCGCAGCGATCAGGTCGTTCCTCGTCGCGACGTCGGAAGCGGAGAGAATGGACCGGATTTCCTCGACTGGTACCGACAGTGCGCGCAGCTGGCGGATCACCTGCGCGTCGGCGATCTGGTCGGTGCTGTAGAGCCGATACCCGTTCGAGGGGTCAATCGACGCCGGGAGTAGAAGTCCGGCGTGATGGTAGAAGCGAAGCGTCTTGGCGCTCAATCTGCTCGCCTGCGAGAAGTCGCCGATTGTCATCACGGAAGCCACGGGAGGCATTCTCCCTCACTCGCTGCCGGATTTACCCCCCGATTGTGCGCCGTGCGCCCCCAGGTGCGCACAACGCGGGAGTAAATCCGCCCGACGCACTACAGTGCTCCCATGAGCCGAGGCGCATCGCTCTGCCGGGTGGCGATCGCATACGCCGTGGCCATCGCCGTTGGATTCGCGTGGTTGGTGCTGGGCCCGAGCACCGGCCAGTTGTGGCTCGATAGCCTGACTGCCGATCTGCTCGCGACGCTGGTGATCTTCGCTGCCAGTCGTATACATCGCAATTCCAGCTTCTACGACGCGTACTGGAGCGTCATACCTCCGCTGTTGGCGTTCTACTGGTGGTTCGACGCGGGCACCGTTGTCGACGACGCCCGGTGGTGGCTGCTGATGATCGTCATGGTGGCGTGGTCGATTCGGCTGACCGGCAATTGGATCTCCACCTTTCGGGGCCTCCACCATGAAGACTGGCGATATCCACTACTACGCGAGCGTGCTGGGCGGCTCGAGGGGCTCGCTGATCTTTTCGGCATCCATGTCTTCCCGACGTTGCAGGTTTTCGCCGGACTGATACCCGTCTACGTTGTTGCGACGCGGCCCGGTGAGGTATTCGGTCCACTCGACCTCGTCGCATTCGTTGTCGGTGTCGGCGCGTTGAGTATCGAGACGATCGCGGATCTGCAGATGCGTCGCTTCATTCACTCCAACGAGTCGGGGCGGAGCATGGACAAGGGTTTGTGGGCGTGGTCGCGGCATCCGAATTACTTCGGTGAGTTCGGAATATGGCTCTCGTTCTGCCTCTTCGGACTGGCTGCGGACCCGGGCGCGTGGTGGGTGATGGCGGGAGCTGTCGTCATGCTGATGATGTTTCTCGGCGTGAGTATCCCGATGATGGAACGGCGCAGTCTTCAGCGCCGCCCCGAGTACCGCGAGGTCATGGGCCGGGTCTCCCGTTTCCTTCCGAGCCCGCCTCGGAGTGGGCGCACCTGACCCCCGCTTCGTCTAGGAGGATTCAGGTTCCGGACCGGCAGGACGCGCCAACTTCATTGTGTAGGAGAGAATTTCGCGACTGCGTGCGGCGTGCGTCGTCGCAGGACTCGAGGTATCGGGCCAGTACTCGGTCTCGTCGAGCGCCCATTCTGCCCATTCGATCATGTTGTCGAAGTGGCCGATCATGAACTTGTTGGCGAGCGTCATCAGGTGCAGCCGTTCCGGAAAGGTCCCGCCTTCCGGAGCGTGGAGCCGTCCGGCGTGGGAGACGAAGAGTTGCTGTGCCTGGCTGGCCTGCTCACGCAAGTTTCGAAGGTTGGCTCGAAGGTCCTCGACGGACCCTTGTTCGGCGAACATGACCCGGATAAGGCCCTCGAATTCCAGCGCTGGTGGACGGGACTGGGTGCCGAGCCACTCGGTGAGCGCATCGCGACCCGCCTCCGTGATGGAGTACACGGTTCTGCGACGACGCTCGCCGGTGTGCTCGGTTCGGGCTGTGACCAGTCCGCGCTCGAGAAGGCGCTTCGGGGTGTTGTAGCGCTGGCGGTCAGCCCGCGGCCACACCTCGGCCACTCCTCGGCCGACCTGTTCTGCGATTTCGTAGGCCGACCAGTCTCTGGATGCCAGGAGCCCGAGCACCAGGAACGACGTGGTGTTGAGGTCGCCCTGAACCAATTGCCCTCTCCTCCCCTGTGGATTCGACTCCTTGCATCGAAGTCGGCCCAAGCCTAGCCAGCCACGATGAGGCCCGTCGGCGGCACCTCATCGTGGCTACCATGTTCTATCCGCCGCTGGTGTCCTCGGCGGCATCGTCGATGTGTTCACCGGTGTTGTCGGTGGAACTCGCATAGATAAGCGGCACAAGAGATTTGGCAACCGCAGCGGCTGGCGGGGCACCCTCGGGGGTCGGTGCCAGAGTGCCCCAGACCACGATGGTGACGTCATTGGCCGGGTCGTATCCCATGAACGAGTTGTACCCGGGCATCTCGCCGATGTGCCCGTACATCGGTCCCATCTGTGCGATGCCGTAGCCATAACTGCTGCCGGACGGGTCGCTCGGGTCCGACGGTTGGACGCTGTCCATCCGCATTGCCTGGGTTTCTACGTCGAGAAGGTCTCCGTTGCCGAGTGCTTGGACCCAGGTGACGAGGTCGTTGGCGGTCGAGATGCCCTGGCCCGCCGACCATGTCCACGACGGATTGTCGTTGGTCGTGATTCTGGGTTGGACCGTACCTGCCTCGATGGCCGCCAGCCGATCGGGCGAAAGCGATTCCTTACCTTCGCCCAAGGTCTCTACGTTGCCGCTGTAGGAGTAGCCGTTGGCGTAGGTGTCGGGAATCGACGTGTCGGTGTTGGCGGGGAAGGATGTGCTCGTCATGTCCAGCGCGCTGAACAGTCGATCCTGGTAGATCTGAGCGATCGGTTTGCCGTCGAGCTGCTCGGCGATGAGACCGAGTAGAACGGTGTTGGTGTTGGAGTAGTTGTATTCGGTACCGGGTGCCGCCACCGGCGGATTGGCGAAGGCCAGGGCCAGCAATTGTTCTGGCTCCCATACTCTTTGCGGATCGTTGTCGAGGGCTTCGTTGAGCTCGAGAGTCTGGGTGTAGTTGTACAGCCCGCTTCGCATATCGAGCAGTTGGGCGATCGTGATGTTCTCGCCGTTGGGCACATCAGGCCGATACTTGCTCACTGGATCCTCGACCGAGATCTTGCCCTCCTGGACCATCTGCAGGATGACTGTGCCGGTCCAGGTCTTGGTGTTGGAACCGATACGTACTTTCGTGTCCGCGGTGGGGACTTCCGTCGAGTCGAGCCCGAGTGTTCCCCACGATTTCGTGTAGTCGCCTTCCGGTGTCTTGACGAGCACCATCATGCCGACCTCGCGGAATTGGGTTGCCAGATCGTCGACGACGGTGTCCATCGCGGCTGTGTCGAGCGGTACGAGCGCGGCGCTGGATTCCCCCGAACTCGACGCTTCCGAACCAGCCGCTCCCGCACTCGGTGTCGAGGATGTCGAGGTGTTGTCCGAGTCCGACGAACACGACGCGGCTACGAGCGCGGCCGTGAGGATGATGGCGGCGGCCCCGGTGGTCTTGGCCCGTCGGGCAATACGCCGCCGGGTCGACAGGTGTGCTGTTGGCATTGCGCTCTCCTGATACGTGAAGGGTGGCTCGGCGGATAGCTGCGTGCTCGGGACTGCCCGGGGGCCGGTGCTGGCGTGCCTTCCGATTCTCCCAAGATTTCGGATTGCAGTGTGCAAATTGCAGTAACTCGGTTAAATTAATACCACTGCGCCGTCCGCAGGTGGGGGTCCGTAGAGCACGACGGACCCATGAGAACGCGTCAAGAGAGTCGGTGCCCATGCCATCCTCGAGAATTCCCGGACGCAGATTCGGCGGTCGATCGATTCTGGCCTCGTTCACCGTTGTCGGCGTTGTGCTGACCGGGGCATGCGGCTCGTCGGATTCCACCGAACAGACTGAGGGTGGGCAGGCACTACCTCCCGATGCGCAGGCGATCATGGACTCGGATCCATACTCGGCGGCTCGGTGGTCGTACCTCGTGATCGACCCCGAGACCGACGAAGTCATCTACAGCAATCAGGCCGACACGTTCATGTTTCTCGCCTCGCAGACGAAGCATTTCACCGTCGGCACGGTGTTCGACGAACTCGGAATCGACGAGAAGATCACGACCCCGGTCTACGCAACTGCTGTACCGGCGGGCGGCACCTTGGCCGGTGATCTGGTGTTGGTCGGATCCGGAGACCTCGCGCTCGGGGGCCGCAACGCTGCCGAGGGCAAGTTCGACTTCGCCACCGACGGAATCGACCATGTCTACGCCGACGCCATCCCCGGAGCGGTTCTCGCGCCGGGTGATCCGCTTGCCGGACTCGACGACCTGGCCGAACAGGTGCTCGCCTCGGGTGTGACGCGGATCGACGGCGACGTACTCGTCGACCCGCGTCTGTGGGAAACGTACGAGACAGTCGAAGGCCTCGTCCCGTCGATCTTCGTGAACGACAATCTCGTCGATATCTCGGCAGAGCCAGGGGAGCCGGGTCAGCCGGCCACCGTTCGGATGCTGCCGGGGAACGGTCTTTTCACGATCGACTCGCAGGTGACCACCGGCGCTGCCGACAGTGATTCCACGATGGTGGTCGCCGCAGACGACACGAACCCGACGATCATTCGGGTCACCGGTTCGGTCCCGGCGGGGAAGTCGTCGTTGACCGTTTTCCGCATCACCGACGCGGCCGGCTGGGCTCGTAAACTCTTCGTAGAAGCCCTGCAGCGCGCAGGTGTCGAGGTGGCTTCGACCTCGAAGATCAACGACGAGGCTGCGCTTCCCCCGAAGGACTCGTACCAAGACAGCCTGCGGTTGGCGGAATTGGAATCGGCCCCGCTGGGTGAGGCCGGTGGAATGATCCTCGCAACCAGCTACAACACCGGCGCGAACACGTTCGTCTGCTTGCTTGCAGCCTCGACGGGGTCGGACCAGTGTGCCGATGGTCTGCCGGCTGTCCGTGAGCTGGCCGCAGAGGCAGGAATACCGGCGTCGGACTTCGTGATCATGGACGGACAAGGTGGTGACCCGTCGTCCGCGACTCCGACAGCCGTGGCGACCTGGTTCGAGTGGGTGAATCAACAGCCTTGGGCGGATACGTTCTGGGCCGGCCAGCCGATCCTGGGTGAGCGTGGCTCGTTGTCCGGTGTAGGCGTCGACAGTCCGGCGAGGGGGAAAGTCGTCGGGAAGACGTCGACCTCTGCTGACGTCGAACCCGGGACAGGGCGCTTGATCGTGACGACTCAGGGTCTGTCGGGCTATCTCGATGTGGGTGACGATCGACGGTTGCTGTTCGTGGTCGCGACAAGCAACGCCGTGTTCCCCGACCTTCCTCGCGGAGTCTTCCAGGTGGGCGACGATGTCGGCATGGTGGCGGCCGCATTCCAGCAAGCACAGGAGAAGTAGTGGTGGTCGGAGGCTTAGGAGTCGGGCGTCGATCGAGTCAGTGGCCAGGTCGTGGTCGACGATCGCCTCTTTCAGTCCTCACTCGCCGGTGAACCGATCACGCCGATTGTGATCAACCAGAACATCATCGACCTGACGACGACGCCCGCAAACGAAGGTGAGACGGCAACTGTCGTCATGAGCCCTGCAGTGGCGCCGTGGCGAGTCACCAGTGAGGTCGAGACGGTTGCGCCGGGAGGAGATACCGAGATTTCGGTGAGTTCACCTGCCGAGGGCGCGCTGCTGCTGTCGGGCACCATCGCAGCCGACAGTCGGCCTGCTCTGAAAGTACATGTGCTGGAGGACCCGTCGACGTTTGCTCGCACAGCATTCATCGAGGCGCTCGGTCGGGCCGGTGTAGCGGTGGGTGGCGATCCGGTGGCGCCGAATTCGACGGCGTCGTTGGCAGACGTCGACGCCGTCACGGCCCTCCCGTCTATCGCGGAGTTGATTTCGCTTCCCTTCGATCAGGACGCGACCTACGTATTGAAGGTCAGCTACAACCGGGGTGCGCAGACGATGATCTGCTTACTGGCGGTCGCCGGGGGAGGGTACGACGCAGACGCTCCCAAAGGAAGCGAGTGTGACGCGGGGCTAGTCGAAGCTCAGAAGCTATGGAGCGCAGCAGGTTTGGATACCACTTCGGTGGCGATGATCGACGGTTCGGGCTTGGAAGGCAACTACGTCACTCCGAACAATCAGACCGAACTCCAGACGATCATGGCGAAGCGTGCCGATGCGGATCGGTGGAAGGCAACTCTCCCGATTCTGGGAGTCGACGGTTCGCTGTCGCAGGTACAGCCGGACAGTCCCGCAGCGGGCAAGGTGGTCGCGAAGACTGGATCGCTGGTGGACAGAGATACGTTCAACAATCGGATTCGGCTCAACACCAAGGCATTGGGCGGCTATATCGACGCAGAATCGGGTCGACGGTTGGCATTCACCATCATCGTCAATCAAGGATTCTTCTCCGAGATCGCGGGTGTCTTCGACGCGAACGAGGATGTCGGCAAGGTCGCGGCCGTCATTCAGCAGAGTTACTGACGCAGACCCAACATGGTGACCACACTGAGGGCGAGTGGTCGTGGACACCAGCCTTTGTACTCGCTGGTACATTGTGCCGATGATTGCAGACGAAGTCTTTCGTCGAGGTCGAGCGGGCCTACCGTCTTGGATCAACGAACACGACGGATCGCGAAGCGTGCTGCCGGTTTCGCGGTGGATGGGTGGCACAGCGGCGACTGCCGACGATCTGCGTGCGGACGCAGCGTCGATCGCGCTGTGCTCGGGCCCGACTCTCGATCTCGGTTGTGGACCGGGGCGGCTGACCGAGGCGCTATTGAAGGTCGGAGTGCCGGCCCTGGGTGTTGATGCGTCACCTGTTGCCGTGGAGATCACCAATGAACGAGGAGGGGTGGCTGTCGTACGTGACATATTTTCCGCACTGCCCGGCACGGGGTATTGGTCGCACGTGCTGCTTGCTGATGGCAACATCGGGATCGGTGGTGATCCGACCGTGTTGCTACGGCAGGCTTGTTCGCTGCTCCGTCTCGGTGGAACGGTTATCGTCGAGGCCGAGAAGACTGTGGCTGCCGGTGTGTACCGCAGGTCGGTGCGATGGGAAACAACAGAGGCCGTGGGGGAGTGGTTTGCGTGGGCGAGCGTCGGAATGGGTGCAGTGTATGAACTCGCTTCGAGCGTCGGTTTGGATGTTCGACGGATCATCGAAGTCGACGAGCGAGTATTCATGGAGCTGACCATGCAAGGAATACAGTGAGCAGGGATTTACCGCGGACTGCGAAGGGGCGGCGAACGAGGGCTGCGATCGTTGATGCCGCCGCCGCGATGATGTACGTCCGCGGCGTCGCAGGAACCACGCTCGATGACGTCCTCGACGCATCCGAGACTGGGAAGTCCCAGCTCTACTATTACTTCTCGGATAAGTCGGACCTGGTGGAGGCAGTTGTCGCGCGGCAGCTGGAACGTGTTCTCGCGGCTCAGCCACTTCTCGCGCATATCGACAGTGTCGAGGACATAGATGCATGGGCCAGGGAGGTCGTACGAAACCACGAGCAGCCGGGAGGTCCGTTCTCCTGCCCGCTCGGTTCCCTCGCTGCGGAGCTGAAGAACGACGTGGCGTTCGTTCCATCGCTCGATGCAGCGTTCCGTCGCTGGGCGCAGCCCCTCGAAGCCGGACTGCGGCGAATGACCGAGCGCGGAGAGCTCGAGGTGGAAGCTGACCCCGCGGCGTTGGCGGACACGCTCATCGCAGCGCTTCAGGGCGGCATGTTGCTGGCTCGAATCGCCGGTGACGTGCAACCGCTCCGCGATGTGCTCGACGCTGCCGTCGCCGCAATCCGCAAGCGTCGGATCGAAACCTGACGTCGAACCGAGTATTCGGGATAGCGCTCCTTTGGGTGGTCGACTACGCTGGGCATCGAAAAATGTACCATTGAGTACATTTATGAAGATTGGACAACTTGATGACCCACGCGTCGATCCTGAGTCCGAGTCGCTTTCGCAGTCCGATACGCGGCGTTTGGTTCACGTCGGTCTTGGGTGCAGTGCTGCTCGCCGCCCTCCCGATCGTCACCGTCACCGGGTTCGTATCCTGGGTCGCCTACGGTCCTCAATTCGGCCAGGCAATGCCGGGAGATGTAGGGTGGCTGCGCATCCCGGCTTTCGAGTGGCCTACGGATCCCACCTGGTTCTATAGGCTCACACAGGGTGTTCACGTCGGGCTCGGTCTTGTGATCGTGCCAATTGTGTTGGCCAAACTCTGGTCGGTCGTTCCCAAGTTGTTCGAAACGCCGCCGGTTCGCAGCGTCGCCCACGCGCTCGAACGGCTGTCCCTGCTGGCGCTGGTCGGCGGGATTCTGTTCGAGATCATCACTGGCATCCTCAATATCCAATACGACTACATCTTCGGATTCAGCTTTTACACTGCCCACTACTGGGGCGCGTGGGTTTTCCTCGGGGGCTTCGTTTCTCACGTGACGCTGAAACTTCCGACGATGGTGACCGCACTGCGAACCAGACCCTTCCTGGAACTCATGCGCATCGGCGTCCGCGACACCGTCCCGGACGCCGACGACGAATCTGGTCTGGCATCAACAGATCCCGCGCCGGCAACTGTGAGTCGACGAGGGGCGCTCGCCCTCGTCGGTGGAAGCGCACTGTTCGTCACTGTGCTCACAGTAGGTCAGACGACCGGCGGGTTCTTGCGATCGGCTGCGATTCTTCTCCCTCGCGGGCGCTCGTACGGCGACGGACCCAACGATTTTCAGGTCAACCGCACAGCGAAGGCTGCGGGCATCACCGGTGATCAGACTGGCGATGGCTGGACGCTGACGGTGTTGGGTGGAACCGCCGACATCGTCCTGACACGCACACAACTCGAACGAATGAACATGCACACCGTCGATCTGCCGATCTCCTGTGTCGAGGGATGGTCGACAGTGCAGACCTGGAGCGGTGTGCGATTGCGTGATCTCGCTACGCTCGCCGGTATCGATTACGTCGACACCGGCGAGGTTCGATCGTTGGAGGTCTCCGGTTCGTTCAATCGGGTCACGTTCGGTCGATCGCAGATGATGCATCCCGATTCCCTGCTCGCACTCCGGGTGAACGGGGTCGACTTGTCGCTCGACCATGGATACCCCGCTCGCATCATGATTCCAGCCATACCGGGGGTGCATGCCACGAAATGGGTTCGCTCCATCGAGTTCGCCGGGCCGCAGTCGTGATGACGTTCCGCCGTGTCTACGGCGCGGGCCCGATCCACCTTGCGGTGATGTCGTGCTGTTTCGCGCTCGTCGGGCTTGTCGTACTCACGGTCGGGATTCCGGCGTTGTGGAGTTCTGCCGTGTGGTGGCAGTCCATCGCGGTGTGGTTCGTCGGGGCGGCGCTTGTGCACGATCTGATTCTGTTCCCGTTGTACGCACTGCTCGACAGAACGTCCGTTCTCGGGCTCGGCCGATGGGTGAACGCGGTTCGGATTCCGGCGCTTGGTGCCGGCCTGAGTCTGCTGCTGTTCTTCCCCGGAATCATCTCTCAGGGCAGCGCCACTTACGAGGCGGCCACAGGCATGACACAGCAGCCGTTTGCGCTGCGATGGCTGTTTCTCGTGGCAGGACTGTTCGCAGTTAGCTTCCTGTTCTATGGAATCAGGGCTCTTGCCCGACGCGTGCGTAATACGGCCTCGTATACCTAGCTCGCGGTGCCACCCTCACGCTTGTGTGCACAGAAGAAGTAGACGCAGAACTCGCAACCGACCTGACGGGAGCAACCATCGATATCAACGGCGGAAGCTCCTGCACTGACCTGGACCCCGGACTGCCATGGCGCGACCTGTCAGGGAACCTGCCAGCTGCCGACTGCAGGGAGGAACGTGATGCCATACGGAATGGAGGAGGTCGTGCTGATTCGGCCCGATCCCGTCACGACCCGTGTTGGTGCCTTGGGGAAGAGAGCACCGCTACCCACGCTGGAAATGCCCGTCGCTCCGGTGTCCTCGTTTTTCCACTCGAGTTGGCAAGGGCACCAGTCGCTCCCGTCGAAGAAGGAGACACCGGGCTGCTCCTGATCGACAAGTACGGTGATGGTTTCGTTGACGAAACCGATCGGCAGTTCTGCGGAGCCGATATTGAGGTTGTCGCCGCCACCGAGACCGATGAGCGGGGTCAACTGGGTGATCTGGACGGGTGCTGCGGCGGCGGTGGGCGCCGCTATCGCTCCAACGGCCAATACCGACGTAGTCAGTGCTGTCAGTGTCGCGAGCTTCGAGCGCGTGGACAATTTCACGTGGTTCCCCCTGATCGACGAATCTCGGTCAGCGGGGGTGCACGGCTGTCCACCCCCGCTGGATCGTACATATCGGGACCATCGTATGCGCCAGGAAAGTGCGGGATCTGCGTCGCTGATGTGGTGAAGTTGTGCCGTGGCGGGAAACACGAGGAATCCCGGGCAATCGGTGTCGTCGCGGTTGCTCGCCATCCTTGCTGTCTTCGACGAGACGCGCCCGTCTCTCTCCCTGTCGAACATCGCGAACGGATCCGGCCTCGCGCCGGCGACCGCGCACCGGTTGGTGGCCGAACTCGTCGAATGGGGAGCGCTGGTCCGTACCGATTCGGGTGAGTACGTCGTCGGGAGGCGGTTGTGGAAGCTCGGCATGCTCGCCCCCGATCAGGCCGACCTGAGGGAAGTAGCGTCACCGTTTCTACACGACATCTACGGCGCGACCCTCGCGACGGTTCACCTCGCGATCCGTGACGGGGACCAGGTGCTCTACCTCGACCGGCTTGCGGGACACGCTTCGGTGCCCGCGGTGAGTCGCGTCGGTTCGCGCCTTCCGCTGCACGCGACCGGGGTGGGCAAAGTGCTGTTGGCGTTCGCGCCCGCAGAGGTGAGAGAACGCGTGCTCGGCTCATTGACCCGTCTCACCCCCTACACGGTCGTGCACCCCGGCACGCTCGCAAGCGAGCTCCGTCGCGTACACCGTGACGGGTATGCCAAAACTGTCGAGGAAATGACTCTGGGTGCATGTTCGGTGGCGGTTCCGATTCGTCGGCGCGACGACGAGGTGGTCGCGGCGCTAGGAATCGTGGTGCCGAACCTTGGCCGTGACCGCGCCACATTGGTCGCGGCGTTGCAGGTCGCGGCGCAGGGTATTCGCCGGAGTTTTCACTGAGTGGAAAACATCCCTTGGTGTGCCCGCAGACACGGTGTGTACTGACGGGCATGCGAACTGAAGTTGCCATCATCGGTGCCGGCCCGGCCGGCTTGCTCCTCTCTCACCTGCTTGCCGAGCAAGGAGTGGAGTCGGTTCTGATCGAGACCAGGTCGCAGGAGTACGTGCTGTCACGTATCCGCGCGGGCATTCTCGAACATTCGACCGTCCAGCTTCTCGATGACATCGGTCTCGGAACACGGTTGCACGCCGAAGGTCAACAACATCGAGGCATCTACCTGCAGTGGCCGGAGGAGCGTCACAACATCGACTTCACGGACCTCGTCGGGCGGAGCGTGTGGGTCTACGGCCAGACCGAGGTGACCAAGGACCTCGTTGCGGCACGCGAAGCAGCCGGTCAGCAGATCTACTACGAAGTGACCGATACTGCCTTGCACGACATCGAAAGTGACTCGCCCTTCGTCACGTTCACCGATTCGTCCGGTACTCAGGTCCGCCTCGACGCGTCGGTCGTGGCTGGGTGCGACGGTTCGTTCGGCCCGAGCAGAGCGGCAATGCCGGACAGTGTGCGTCAGGTATGGGAGCGCACCTACCCGTATTCGTGGCTAGGCGTGCTCGCCGACGTCGCTCCGTCGACCGACGAACTCATCTACGCCTGGCACCCGGATGGTTTCGCGATGCACTCCATGCGGTCGTCGACGGTCAGCAGGTTGTATCTGCAGGTGCCGAACGGGACCGACGTGAGTACGTGGTCCGATGACCGGATCTGGGATGCGTTGTCCACCAGGCTCGGTCACGGACAGGACGGATGGGAGCTGACGCCGGGTCCGATCACCGAGAAGAGCGTCCTGCCGATGCGTAGCTATGTGCAGACGCCGATGCGTCACGGCAGGTTGTTCTTGGCCGGGGATGCCGCGCACATCGTGCCGCCGACCGGAGCGAAGGGACTCAATCTAGCGGTCGCCGACGTCGCGCTGCTGGCACCTGCGTTGGCAGCGTTGCTTCGAAAGAACGACGACACTCTGGCGAACTCGTACAGCGACGACGCTCTTCGCCGTGTCTGGCGGTGCACGCACTTTTCGTGGTGGATGACCACGATGCTGCACACCGCCGAGGATCCGTTCGATGCGCAGCTGCAGCTCTCGCAGTTGCGATGGGTCGCGAGCAGCGAGGCGGGAGCAACCGGACTTGCCGAGAACTACGCGGGCCTACCCATTGGGTTCTGAGGCTGAGCTGGGTTCTGAGGCTGAGCTGGGTTCTGAGGCTGCGGCGCTGCCGGATCTGGTGTGATGCAGATCTCTCGGTGATCGACGTGCGATTGTGAGCGTCGGATCCGACTAACTCTCTGCACAACGCGGGCGTGTTTCCGGCAACGACCGTTGTCGACGCCATAACGAGAGGATCGATCATGAGCTTCATCGACAAGGCCAAGAACGCTGCTGAAGACGCACTCGGCAAGGCAAAAGAGGTCGTCGGCGACGTCACCGACAACAAGAACCTCGAAGCCGAGGGCAAGAAGGATCAGGGCTCGGCCGGCGTCAAGAAGGTCGGCGAGAACATCAAGGACACCTTCAAGTAAGTCACTGGTTGCGGCGGTCGGGCGCGTCTTTTACATGTATTCGACGACATGGGATTGGACGACGCCCGACGCCCGCTGGTTCTTGCGGCGTGCCTACTTCCGCCGCGTCGTGGGTTTGCAATGCCGGCCGAGCGGATAAGCAGTTCGACACGGCAACGACAGGAGTTTCACCATGGATACCCCGGCATCGGACAGCACAGGTTCTGACGAGAACGCCAAGTTGGGCGAAGATGGGACGATCCCCAACACCGAGGACGGCGTCGCTGTCGGGCATACGGAGAAATCGTCGTTCGAGCCGGAAGAAGACGAACAAGCCCAGGAGTGACCAGGCGCCTGTAACCGTTGGTGCCCCAACGAGTCTGAACGCGCGCGTTTCAGCGGCTGCGCAGGTTGCAACTACCGTGCAAAGTGCGCGTTGGCTGGAACGTGCGCAGTGACAGACGCTGCCGTCACCTCCCGGTCGACCCGTCGGCGAGTTCGCGCAGGATGTCGAGATGCCCGGCGTGGCGCCCGGTTTCCTCGATCATGTGTGTCAGAGCCCAACGCATCGACGGCCCTGTACTTCGGCCTGCGCGCAATGGGGCGGGACCGGACAGATCCTGGCACTGGTCGATGAGTTCGTTGGCGCGGCGCACGGTCTCGCGGTAGTCGGACACGACAGCATCGACGGACATCGACGTCGGGGCGTTGAAGGTCTTCTTCCAATTCTGGATGTGCTCACCGAGGAAGGTTGATCGTTCGACTGCCGTGAGGTGGTTGACCAGTCCGAGCAGGTTGGTGCCCGACGGCACCATGGCTGTGCGAGCAGCAGATTCGTCCAGGTCGAGGAGTTTGTCGGCCACACAGTCTCGGAGGTAGTTCAAGAACCCCATCAGCACTTCTTTCTCGGATGCGCCGGTGCTCGGCGGCGGAGCATCGCGTCGTCGGCGCGGTGAACGGCGCCCGGGCTGATCGGTCAGAGGCGCGGAGTTCTGCTGTGATCCGGTGGGCTTCATGATTCGCTCCCTGCTATGTCGATCCGCACCTCGCCACCGTCACGGTACCGCTGGGGACTCGCTGCCGGACAATAGAATTGATGCGATCAGTTCGGGATTGTCGGTCATCGGGACGTGTCCGACGCCAGGTACCGTGACGAATCGAGCATGCGGAAGATTCTTCTTTGCTCGCGCCATCTGATAGATCGGCAGTACGAGGTCGCGCCGACCCCATGCGATGGTGATGGGCACATGTGGTTCCGTTGCGACCGGTAGCTCGAACGTGGCGTCGAGACCCTTGTCTACCAATGCGTTCGACAGTAGTGAGGCGGCGTCGACGACGGCGTCGTCGTAGGATACTCGGCTGGGATGAGCGAAGAATGCAGAGATCGCCGGATAGCGTACAGCTTTGTACGACAGCAGCTTCGGTGCATGATCGCCCATTCCGCGGGTGATTTTTCGAAGCGCTTGGAACGTGCCGATGGCACGGCGGCGGTCGGCGTCGTTGACGAAGAAACCGGCGGGCGAGAGTGCAGTGGCCGAGGCGACGTGTCCGCGGCACGCGAGGGCCAGCGCCAACCATCCGCCGAGCGAGTTGCCGGCGATGTGGACTCGTGCGTCGGGTGTCTCGAACTCGGCGACCAGTGCACTGAGGGCATCGATTACTTGTCCGAGCAGATCGGGCCCGCTCATGTCGAGGGCTGGCGATTCGCCGTGGCCGAGGAGATCCACGGTAACCACCGTGCGGTACGGCGTCAGCAAGTCGACGACCGAATTCCAGGCCTGCCTGCGATGCACCACCCCGTGGACGAGTACCAGTGTAGGGCCGGTGCCTGCGACGTCGTGGCGCATTGTCATGTCGGTCATGGTAGCGGTCCGGGTAGTGCTGTTCGGCGCAGAACGTTGGACCGGCGTGCTGAACCGTAGACACCAACTGGCATTGACGCGACACCAGGATGGTGTCATCATGGTGTCATGGAATTGGGACGGCACGTCGAGGATTTGCGGCGTCAACTCATGCAGACCGCCGAGAGCGGTACCGAGGACACCCGTGCTGTTGCGGAGCGTCTGGTCGCCGGTCTGGACGCAGCAACTCGAATGGTCATCCTCGACGTTCTGTCGACTGCGGTCGGGGAGATCACCCGGGACCTCGCGCCCGGCTCCGTCGATATCCGGCTCCGTGGGCGCGACGTCGAGTTCGTCGTCACACAACCCGTGGCCGACAGTGAAGAACGTGCGGTGTCGCCCGTAGACCTCGATGACGCGAGTACTTCGCGCACGACGCTCCGCCTACCGGACAGCCTCAAATCACGCGTCGACGATGCCGCGTCGGCAGATGGGTTGTCCGTCAACACCTGGCTCGTGCGGGCGGTCGCGGACGCGCTCCAACCCAAGCAGCGACGATCTGCGCAGCGAACCCTTCGCAAGGGGGACAACTTCGCCGGCTGGGTGCGCTGAGACTCACAGCACCACAAGCTTTTCGAAGCCACGCGACTTGCGGGGCCGAACAAACACGCCCACATCCGCTTAACTTCAGGAGGCGCACATCATGCCCACCTTCGACACTCCGAACTCGATCGACGTCGCGATAGACCTGCAGGCCGGGTCGATCGAGGTGTCAGCGTCAGCACGAAAGGACACGGTCGTAACCGTCACGTCCGGCAAACAGGCCAAGTCGAGTGACCAAGACCAGCGCGCGGCCGCGGACACGACGGTCGATTTCGATGGTCGACGGATGGTCGTTGCGGGGCCGAAACCGCGCCTGAGTTGGTTCGGTCCGTCCGAGTCGATCGACGTGAAGATCGAGGTTCCTGCCGGCTCTCGGCTCGCTGCGGAAATAGCGGCCGGGGGAGTACGCACCGACGGAACCCTCGGTGCTACGCGTATCAAAAGCGGAACCGGCGCAGTCGATCTCGATACGACCGGAGACCTGTGGCTGCGCGTCTCGCACGGCAACGCGTCCGTCGCCAGCGCGCACGGAAATGTCGACATCACCGCCGACCACGGACAGGTGCGTATCGGCAGCGTTGCAGGTGACGCTCTTCTGAGGTCGTCCTACGGCAACATCACGGTCTCCGAATCCGGCGGTGAGATCGATGCGAAGCTCTCCTACGGCGATCTCGAGATCGCGCATGCGGGCACTTCCGTCTGGGCGAAAACCGCGTACGGAACGATCACGCTCGGTGAGGTCTCGAGTGGATCGATGGACGTCGAGAGCGGTTTCGGAGGGCTCGTGATCGGGGTGCGGCGCGGTGTCGCTGCATGGCTGGATCTCTCGTCCACGGACGGGCGTGTGCGCAACGACCTCGACAGCGGCGCCGCGCCCAGTGAGTCCGAGCAATCGGTATCGATCCGAGCTCGAAACCGCTACGGCGACATTGATGTTCGCTACTCCGACGTTCGATACTCCGATGTTCGAAACTCGCGCTGACCCAGTAGTGCTACGACAAAGGAATGAGCACCGATGAACATCAATGCTATCGAAGCCCGTGGGTTGCGAAAGTCCTACGGCAACAGTCTTGTACTCGACGACGTCGACCTGGCAGTCCCGGCAGGGAGCGTCACTGCACTCCTCGGTCCGAACGGGGCTGGAAAGACCACTACCGTCCACATCCTCTCGACCCTCGTTCGGCCGGACGGGGGTACGGCCACGGTCTCGGGGTGTGACGTAGTGCGTGATCCCGACGGAGTTCGGGCCGCCATCGGTCTGACCGGACAGTTCTCGGCGGTGGACAGTCTGCTGACCGGTGAAGAGAATCTCGTCTTGATGGCCAGACTCCGTCATCTCGGGCCGCGACGGACCAAGGCGCGCGTAGCCGAACTGCTCGAGCAATTCGATCTCGTCGAGGCTGCCCGCAGACCGTTGGCCACCTACTCGGGTGGGATGAAACGGCGTCTCGATCTGGCCATGACTCTGATCTGCGCACCCAGCGTGATCTTCCTCGACGAGCCCACCACAGGACTGGATCCGCGCAGCCGCCAGACGATGTGGGACATCGTGCGCGGCCTGATCGCCGAAGGAACCACCGTTCTTCTGACCACTCAGTATCTCGCGGAGGCCGATGGCCTCGCCGATCGTATCGCGGTTCTCGACGGCGGCAAGGTCGTCGCCGACGGCACTCCGGACGAGCTCAAACGACTCGTCCCCGGTGGGCACATCAAGATCGGATTCACCGACGTCTTCTCGCTCGATACAGCCGCCGCTTCACTTCTCGGTTCGACCCGCGACGAAGCAGCTCTCGCCCTCACCGTGCCTACCGATGGGGTGGTGTCGACGCTACGCACAGTGTTGGACCGCCTCGACGCGCAGCATGTCGAGATCGGTGACATCAGCATCCATACCCCGAACCTCGACGACGTGTTCTTCGCACTCACCGATCGAGCGCACAAGACTGGAGTCGAGTCATGACCACCATCGAAGCTGCGACGTCGCCGAATGCCGGTGCCAGCAGAATCACGCACACGTTCCTCGACGCGATCACTATGTTGCGTCGAAACTTGTTGCACATGGTGCGCTACCCAGGTCTGACAGTGTTCGTGATCGGGGCGCCGGTGGTGTTTCTGCTGCTGTTCGTCTTCGTCTTCGGTGGGGCACTGGGCGCAGGGTTACCCGGAGTGGACTCGGCCGGTGGGCGGACTGCCTATGTCACCTATGTCGTTCCAGGGATCTTGGCGATGACGATTGCCGGAACGGCCGGAGGTATTGCAACCACGGTTGCGATGGACATGACCGAGGGCATCACTGCGAGGTTCCGGACGATGGCGATCTCGAGGGCATCGGTGCTTGCCGGGCACGTCCTCGGCAACACAGTGCAAGCGATCATCGGAGTGGTAGTCGTGCTCGGCGTTGCACTACTGGTCGGATTTCGTCCCAGCGCAGGACCGGTGGATGCACTCGCCGCCGCCGGGTTGATCGCGGCTATCGCGTTCGCGGTCAGCTGGTTGGCTGTCGCGATGGGGATGGCAGCGAAGTCGGTGGAAACGGCAAGCAACACGCCGATGTTGCTGTTGTTGCTCCCATTCCTCGGTAGTGGTTTCGTACCGACCGACACCATGCCGACATGGTTGCAGTGGTTCGCTCAGTACCAGCCGTTCACACCGTTCGTCGAGACTATCCGCGGATTGTTGCTCGGTACCGACGCGGGCTGGAATCCGGCACTCGCACTGGGGTGGTGTGTCGTGATCACCGCCGTCGGGTACGCATGGTCGATGGCAATCTACGAGCGCCGATCCGTCCGCTGAAAGAAAACCGCGGCGGCGATGTCGAAAACGTCCGACCAGCTTCGTCCCAGGGTTGGATGCAGCCACAGGGTTGTACGACCACATGCTCGTACGAACATAGGGAGATCATCATGGCGAAGTACCTCTTTCTGAAGCACTACCGCGGTGCGCCGGCGTCGGCCAACGATGTTCCGATGGATCAGTGGACCCCGCAGGAGATCGACGCGCACATGCAGTACATGGAGGACTTTGCCGACAAGCTCCGCGCCACAGGCGAGTTCGTCGACAGTCAAGCACTCGGTCCTGAGGGCACGTTCGTCCGCTACGACGGCGAGGGAAAACCGCCTGTCACCGACGGGCCGTTCGCGGAGACCAAAGACCTCATCGCCGGGTGGATGCTCATCGACGTCGATACATACGCCCGGGCGCTCGAACTGGCGGGTGAGCTGTCGGCTGCTCCCGGCGCAGGCGGTAAGCCCATCCACGAGTGGCTGGAGGTGCGTCCGGCGATGGGCTCACCCACAACAATCGAAGACTGACCATGGACGAAATGCTGCTTCGGGAGCTCACACCTGCGGTAATCGGCGTCCTCACCCGTCGCGGTCTCGACTTCGCGTCGGCTGAGGACGCCGTGCAGGAAGCGTTGATCCAGGCAACTCGGACGTGGACGGACGACATGCCGTCGGACCCGAAGGGCTGGCTGGTCACCGTCGCGTGGCGAAAGTTCCTCGACGGTCACCGTTCCGAGGAGGCCCGACGCGAGCGTGAGTTCCGCACCTGGGCCGAGCCACCACCGGGGCCGACGGAGAACGCAGACGACACGCTGCAGCTGTTCTTTCTGTGCGCGCATCCCTTGCTGAGCCCGTCGTCGGCGGTCGCGCTGACGTTGCGTGCGGTCGCCGGATTGACCACCAAGCAGATCGCCGAGGCGTATCTCGTCCCGGAATCGACAATGGCTCAGCGAATCAGCCGGGCCAAACGTGCTGTTCGCGATGTGCGGTTCGAGGAGCACGGAGATCTGTCGACTGTGCGACGGGTGTTGTATCTGGTCTTCAACGAGGGCTACACAGGCGATGTCGACCTGGCGTCGGAGGCGATTCGACTTACCAGGCAGCTGGCAGTCCTGAGCGCGGACGAGGAAACCGCAGGTTTGTTGGCGTTGATGTTGCTGCATCAGGCCAGGCGGAGTGCACGGACGCGCCCCGACGGCAGTCTGATCCCGCTGGCCGAGCAGGACCGGTCGCGGTGGGACACCACTCTCGTCGCCGAAGGTGTCGACATCCTGCAGGCAGCGCTTGCACGCGACCGTCTCGGTGAGTTTCAGGTGCATGCCGCGATCGCTGCGCTGCACGCCGACGCACAGCCCGTCGAGGAGACCGACTGGGTGCAGATCGTGAGCTGGTACGACGAGCTGGTTCGGATCACCGGCAGTGCGGTGGTGCAGTTGAATAGGGCGGTCGCGGTGGGGGAAGCCGATGGCGCAGCGGCTGGACTGGCCGCTTTGGCGTCCGTCGATCGTAGCGTCCCGAGGTATGCCGCAGCCGCGGCGCACCTGCATGAGAAAGCGGGTGATTCACAAACCGCGGCAGAGCTTTACGTCGAAGCCGCACGGCTCGCCTCCAGCCTTGCCGAGCGTCACCATCTCACGCTCTGCGCCGCTCGCATCGGTCAGCACAGGCCGGGCATCACCGAGTCGTGAGCGCCCGCGGGGCAAGCCGAACCAGCTGGGTGACATGCGCCGGAGTGAGTTCCTCGAGCGAACTGACGCCGAGGAGTCGCATCGTCCTGCTCACCTGCTCACCGACAATCTCGATCATGCGGTTCACCCCGTCCTCCCCGCCTGCCATGAGGCCGTACAGGTAGGCCCGTCCGAGAAGAGTGAAGCGTGCACCGAGAGCGATTGCAGCTACGACGTCCGCTCCCGACATGATGCCGGTGTCGACATGAATTTCGTACTCGCTGCCGACCTCCTTCACGACCTCGGGCAGCAAGTGGAAGGGAATGGGCGCTCGATCCAGTTGGCGGCCACCGTGGTTGGAGAGGATGATGCCGTCGACCCCTACATCGACGACCTTCTTAGCGTCGGCGATGTTCTGGATTCCCTTGACGACGATTTTTCCCGGCCACTGTTCCTTGATCCAGCGCAGGTCGTCGAAATTGACCGTGGGGTCGAACATCGTATCCAGAAGTTCGCCGACGGTTCCGGACCACTTGTCGAGAGATGCGAACGACAGCGTGTCTGTGGTCAGAAAGTCGTACCACCACCATGGGCGCGGAATGGCGTTGACGACGGTGCCGAGAGTCAGCTGCGGAGGGATGGAGAAGCCATTTCGTCTGTCACGCAGGCGCGCTCCTGCTACCGGAACATCGACGGTGACGAGAAGTGTATCGAATCCGGCGTGCGCTGCCCGATCGACGAGCGCCATGGAACGATCACGGTCCTTCCACATGTACAACTGAAACCAATTGCGTCCCGATGGGTTTGCAGCTTTGACGTCCTCGATGGCGGTAGTGCCCATGGTGGACAACGAAAACGGGATGCCGTGCTTCGCGGCCGCGTGCGCACCTCCGATTTCACCCTCGGTGTGCATCAGCCGGGTGAAGCCGGTGGGTGCGATACCGAACGGCAGTGCTACCGGAGCGCCGAGAACATCCCACCCGGTCGAGACGTTCGCGACATTGCGCAGTACCGAGGGCGTGAATTCGATGTCCTCGAATGCCTGACGAGCCCGACGAAGTGAGATTTCGGCTTCGGCGGCGCCTTCGGTGTAGTCGAATGCCGCTCGTGGAGTGCGTCGTTGCGCGATTTTGCGCAAGTCGTAGACGGTTTGTGCCTTCGCGAGGCGGTTGGCCTTGAAGTCGAAACTCGGTTTCTGGAACTGCATAAGCGGTGCGAGATCGCGAATTTTGGGCAGGTGGCGCTGAGTCATCGACGGTCCTCGCTGGTACAGATTCGGTGTGGTCTGACCACACTAACGCGGCCGCTGGCGGTGCCGCAAGACATCGAGGTTTTCAGCTCGAACTGTGCCTTGTGAAGTTGGTGACGGCGCCCCCCAAGTGGGCGCGCATCTGCGACCGCGCACGTTCCAGGTCGCCGGATCGGAGGTCGTCGAGCAACGCGCGGTGCTCGTTCGTCAACTCCTCACGCTGTGGATAGGAGTCCTTGATCTGCGCCAGGCACAGCTGGATCTCGTCCTGCAGCGTCGAGTAGACCCGGCTCAGTCGAGTACTCCCGACGGCGTCGACGATCGCGACGTGGAACGCGGTGTGGGCCTCGACCCGTCGGACCCAGTCGGCGGTGTCCGGAAGTTGTTCCATGGCGCTCAACTGCGCCTGTGCCTCGTCGAGCGTCAGGTTGCGCTCGACTATGGCCGATACACATTCGAGTTCGAGAGGCAGTCGAACGAAGTACAGATCCCGGACGTCCGCGATATCGAGAGCGGGGACGATCAAGGACCGTCCCTCGGACTGCACGGCAAGGTGTCGAGCTGTGAGCACTTGAAGCGCCGAACGTACCGTCGGTCGGGCTACTCCGAATTTCTCCGACAGTCCGGTCTCGGTGAGCGGAGTTCCAGGCTCGAACTCGCCGGACAGGATCAGCGTTCGAACTTCGTCGACCAACGCGTCGCGGGTCGACACGGTGTTGAGGGCGCTCATCGTGCTTCCTGCGCCGCCTCGGCGAACGCGCGCATGGACGGGAATTCGAGTGCGTAGGTGAACTCGCCCGTGGGCTCGGGTGTTGCGCCCCAGCCGGATCGATCATGGCGACGGTTGATCCACACCGATTCGAGGCCATGGGTTTTCGCAGGAACGTGATCGTGGAACAGGCTCTGGGCGACGTGGAGCAGTCGATCCTTGGGGGTCTGTAGCTCGGTCAGGGTCGCGTCGAGCGCCTCGAAGTGGTTCGGGGCGGGTTTGTACGCGCCGACGTCCTGGGCGGTGATGATCCGGTCGAATTGCACGTCCAGTCGGGCGTTGCTGCCGGCGAACCCCGCGTGATGGACGTTGGACAGAATGATGAGCGTGTAGCTCTCGGCGAGCGAGGCGAGTGCGTCATGGCTGTCGGGAAACGCGGGCCAGTCCGGGACCGAACTTCCCAGTCGCTGTGCCCACTGATCCGACACCGTCACGCCGAGATCCTCGCCGGTGCCGCGAAAGGCGTCGGCGAGGATCTCGGGATACAGCGCTGTGGGTGAGGAGATCTGGGCCCGTGCTTCGTTGGGCCCATAGGTCGCCAGCAGTTCGTCGTCGCCCAAGGCGAGCCCCACCTCTCGCGCCCACGGCGCCAACACGGCAGTGATGCCGCTTTCCCAGTCGATGAGGGTGCCGTAGCAATCGAAGCTCAAAGCGTCGTAGGCGGAGAGGTCCATCGTGATCCTGTCGTGTGGCGGTATGACTGTTATACAGTAACACCGCAACGACGGTTCACTCGTCTTCGGTGAGCTCCGGCGCCAGTTCGCGCGTCGCCATGCCACCGTTCTTGCCCTCGTCCACTGGGCCGGGGTGCCCGCCCTTCGGTTCGTCGTCGTGCTCGGTGCTGTCGGTCGCTTTGTCGGTTGTCATGCGTGGTGAATAGCCGGTGGGCGGTCGGTTCAACCGCCGAGCGTCGAGAAGATGAGGTCGGTTCCGTGTCACCAGCTTGGAATGACGCGCCTGGTAGGTCGAGAGTTGTTGTCCGCGAACAGGTGCGGGCTTGCTTGTTTGATTCGTTCGACGTCGTCGAACACAGCGCGCAGATGATGGCGCATTGCCCGTTCGGCGGCGTCGAAATCGGCATTCTCGACGGCGTCGACGATGGCAGTGTGTTGAGCAATGAGTTCCGGGATCGGGCGGGTGTCCCGCAGGCCCAGACGTCGGGCGCGGTCCAAATGGGCCTTCGCGGACTCCACGGACCTCCAGGCCGCGGAATGCCCGCCGGCCGCCAATAGTGTCTGATGGAATTTCTCGTCGAGTTCGAAGAAGTCCTCCATGCTCAGCCCTGGCTGGCTCTGGTCCTTCAAATTCGAACGCAGCGCAGCGACGTCGTCCTGTGAACGCGAGGCCACCGCATCTTTCAGGGACGCGATTTCTATGGCCTCGCGTACGAACTGTGCATCGGCGACTTTGTCCGTGTCGACCCGGGAGACGAAGGTGCCCAGTTGTGGGAACACCTGTACGAGGCCTTCCTCGGCGAGGAGGATGAGCGACTCGCGCACCGGTGTACGACTGACCGAGAGGTGTTCGGCCAGTTCGTTCTCGGACAGTGGGCTCCCAGGTGCAAGTTTCAGCGACACGATGCGATGCCGCAACTCCTTGTAGGCGGCCTCGCGCGCGGTGACTTTTCGGTTGCTCACCGTTGTCAGCGTAGCGGGCGCGGCGACGAGTGACTTGCGTGTACCAGGCGGCCTCACTTGACGCAGATCACCGAATGACTAGTATGGCAGCACTGGTATTCAAGAGATCGGTAGCAATGAATTCACGAGGTACTCACATGGACACGGACGGCCAGGACCTCGCTGCGATGCTGTATGGGCGTCGAGATCTGCGGATCGAACACATCGAACGAGGCGATGTCGGACCAGACCAGGTCCGCGTCGAGATGCATGGTGTGAGCCTGTGCGGCTCGGATCTGCACTACTACGCCGATGGCCGAAACGGCAGCAATACCTTGACCCAGCCGACGGTTCTGGGCCATGAAGGGTTCGGTCGGATCGTCGAGGTCGGTGCCGATATCAATGCCGATCGTGTCGGCGATCGTGTAGCGGTGGAGCCGACCGTTCCTGCACCGCACAGCCCCCTTGGCCTGCGCGGGCATTACAACGTCGATCCGAGCGTCGTCTGCTTCGGTTCACCCCCGAACAACGGTCTGCTTCGCGGGTCGGTCGTCATGCCTGCGGCATTCGCGCATTCGCTGCCGGACGCGGTCACCGATGATGTCGCGGCTTTGATCGAACCGCTGGCCGTCGCTACCTGGGCAGTGTCGCGCGCGGGATCGGTGCTCGGAAAACGCATCCTGATCACCGGCGCCGGACCCATCGGGTTGTTGGTCCTGCAGACCGTTCTCGCGCTCGGTGCCCGCGAGGTCACCATCACCGACGTATCGCAGGCTCGCCTCGACGCTGCGGTCGAACTCGGCGCTACGACGGCCGTGCTGTCCGGGGGAGATGCAATCGAATTCGGGCCGGCAGACACGGCGTTCGACTGTTCCGGCAACCCGGGCGCGATTGCCGCCGCCGCCCGATCGCTGGGTCCTGCTGGCGTGCTCGCCCTTGTCGGGGTGCCGGGGCGGCAGGAAGCAGAATTCCCCATCAGCCTCGTTCAGCGATGGGAACTAGACATCAGAGGGTGCTTTCGCTACGGACCCGACGCGTTCGCGCAGGCCATCGGTCTGGCAGCTCGAGGCCGAGTAGATCTGCATTCGCTCGTCACTTCTCGCTACCCATTGAGCGAATCCGCTGCAGCGCTCGAAGCGGCGCTCAGCGACCCGACCCAGTTGAAGATTGTCATCGAGACAGCAGCACAGAATTCAGAGGAAGACCGATGAAGATCATCGACGCCACCGTCATCGTCACGGCGCCGGGCCGCAACTATGTGACTCTGAAGATCACAACGGACGAGGGCATCGTCGGTTGGGGTGACGCCACCTTGAACGGGCGTGAGCTCGCCGTCGCATCGTATCTGCGGGATCACATCGCGCCCTTGTTGATCGGCAGAGACGCGCAGCGGATCGAAGACACCTGGCAATACCTGTACAAAGGTGCCTACTGGCGTCGTGGTCCGGTGACGATGACAGCGATAGCAGCAGTTGATGTCGCACTGTGGGACATCAAGGGCAAGGCCGCGGATATGCCTGTGTACCAGCTACTCGGCGGCGCCGCCCGCGATGGCATCATGGTGTACGGCCACGCCAGTGGGACCAGTGTCGACGAGATGCTCGACGACGTCGCCGATCATCTTGCGAAGGGCTACAAAGCCATTCGTGCTCAGTCTGCGATTCCCGGACTCGACAAGACCTACGGAATTCCGAAGAATGGTTTCTACGAGCCAGCCTCCGATTCTGCGCCGCAGGAAGACACGTGGGACACCGCGCCGTACTCGAGGTATGCACCGGAAATGCTCGGCGCCGTCCGAGAGCGGCATGGCTTCGGTTTTCACCTTCTGCATGACGTCCACCACCGACTCACCCCTATCGAGGCAGGACGACTGGGTCGTGACCTCGAGGACATGAGGATGTTCTGGATCGAGGATCCGACGCCTGCCGAGGACCAGAGTGCGTACGCGACAATTCGTCAACACACGACTACACCTCTCGCTGTCGGTGAGATCTTCAACTCCATCTGGGACTGCCAAGATCTCATCACCAATCGGTGGATCGACTACATTCGAGCCTCGGTCTCGCACGCGGGGGGCATCACGCACCTCCGTCGGATCTTTTCGCTGGCAGATCTATATGGCGTGAAGTCGGGATCGCATGGCGCTGGCGATCTGTCGCCGGTGTCGCTGGCCGCAGCGCTCCACGTCGATCTGTCGATCCCGAATTTCGGGGTCCAGGAGTACATGGGGCACGTCTCGCCCACCGAGGACGTGTTCCACACCGACTACACGTTCTCCGACGGCTTCATGCATCCAGGCAACAAGCCCGGCATCGGTGTGGAGTTCGACGAGGTTGCGGCCGCGAAATACCCGTACAACCCTCGGTACCTACCCGTCAACCGCCGTCTCGACGGCAGCATGCACGATTGGTGACACGAATCATGGCCGGTAACCGTAATTTCGATGTCGTTCTGTTGGGCGAACCGCTCATCGAGATCTCGACGACCGAACCCTTTGCCAATGGAACATCCAGTGTGCTCGGTGTCTCCGGCGATGTTGTCAACGCTGGTGCCGCGGCAGCTGCGGCCGGTGCTTCTGTCGCGCTGATTGCACGCGTGTCCAACGATGAACTCGGCGACGCTGTGTGCGAACGGATTCGAGAACTCGGTATCGACGACACTTACGTGCGGCGAGTGGACGGTCAACAAGGGGTCTACTTCCTTCACATCGATCCGAAAGGGCAGCGTCAGTTCTCCTACGCGCGTTCAGGTTCGGTCGGTTCCCAGTTGGATGTATCCGATGTACCGGTGGACGTCGTGGAGTCGGCCGGCGCGGTGCTCGCAAGTGGAATCACTGTCGCACTGTCCGATTCTGCGCGTAGGGCAGTGCTGTTCGCGGCACGGAAGGCGTCCACGTTCGTCTACGACCCGAACTTCAGGCCGCGCTTGACCACAGCCGCGCACGCAGCCGACTTCCTACGTGAAATCGCTCCACAGTGCGCCGTCGTCGTTCCATCCGCCCCAGGAGAAATCGATGCGCTGCTCGGGATCGAGGAGCCCCTCGCTGCAGCAGCGCAGCTTCGCGATTGGGGTGCTCGCTCGGTCGCCGTCACTCGCGGGGCCGACGGAGTGACCGTGGTGACCGAGGACGGTGTACATGACCAGCCGTCTGTGCCTGCTCTCGATGTCGTGGATCAGACAGGCGCGGGCGACGTGTTCGCCGGAACACTGACCGGCCGACTGGCAGTGGGCGACGATCTCGTCGAAGCCGTCGGACTGGCTGCAAGTGCTGCGTCGCTCAGTGTCGGTGGTCGCGGCGGTACCGGACTCATCGGGTCGCTGGAACAAGTTAGAGCGCACCGAGACAGCGTCACCGCATGACTCGTCTATCAGGTGCAACGGCACCCGATGTCGTACGGCCGACGACTCGCGGAATCATCCACCTCGGGCTCGGTGCGTTTCACCGAGCGCATCAGGCGGCGTTCACGCATGAGGCTTCGCTGCTGACCGGGGATACATCCTGGGGCATCGTAGGAGTCACCCAGCGGAGCAGCAGAGTCGCAGCACAGTTGCTGCCGCAGGATGGTCTGTTCACCCTGGTGGAGAAGGGAGTGGGTGTCGAGCGCGCATCGGTGATCGGGTCGATCATCGAAGTGATCAGTGCCGTAGAGGATCCGGCGGCCGTGGTCGAGTCCATCGGCGACCCCGATGTCAGGATCGTGTCGCTGACCGTCACCGAGAAGGGCTACCGGCTCGACCCAGCTACCGGCAGGTTGCGATTGGACGACTCGGATATCGTGGCTGATTTGGCCGGCCGCGCGCCGCGCACCGTCATCGGACAGCTCGTCGCGGGGATCGCCCTGCGCCGAAAGACTGATTCACCGCTGACAGTGTTGTGTTGCGACAATCTCCCGCACAACGGCAGGTTGCTCGCGAATGTGGTCGCTGATTACGTAGCTCGGGGCCAGGATTCGGACCGACTCGGACGATGGATTTCCGAGAACGTTGCGTTTCCGAGCTCCATGGTCGATCGAATCGTTCCCGCCACCACCGAGGAAGACCGTAGCTGGCTTCACGAGAAAACCGGTCTTCACGACGAAGCTCTCGTCGTCAGCGAGCCGTTCAGGCAGTGGATCGTCGAGGATGCCTTCGCTACCGACCGGCCTGCCTGGGACTTGGTCGGAGTGCAGTTCGTCGCCGATGTCGAACCGTGGGAGACGATGAAGCTTCGTGTCCTCAATGCGACGCATTCACTCCTGGCGTACCTGGGTGGGCGAGCGGGATACGTGACGATAGCCGAAGCGGTCGCGGACCCGGCCCTCGCGTCGCTGTCGCGGCGTATGATAGTCGAAAATATCTCTCCCACAATCGATCCCGGGCTGAATGTGTCTGCGTACGGCGAGGAGGTGCTGCGTCGATTCGCGAATCCGAACTTGCCGCACACCACCGGCCAGGTGGCGATGGACGGCTCGCAGAAGCTGGGGCCGCGCATCCTCGGGACCGTGCGCGATGCTCGGGCGATGAGGGGACCGACGATCTGGCTCGCGGTTGCGGTCGCGGCATGGGTTCGGTTCGTGATCGACGAGACCCTGGATGGCCGCGTGCTGGACGACCCGATGGCTGGGATCCTCGGTGCGGCAGCATCGTCCCCCGACCCGGTGGCAGCACTGCTCGGTATCGAGCGCATATTCGGAACCGATCTCGGTGCAGAATCAGAATTCGGCCTACAGGTTGCACGGGCGGCTCGACTGCTCGAAACCGGTTCGGTCGCAGAAACGGAGACAGAACTTTCATGAACACCCTCGACGTAATGGGTATCAGCCCTGTCGTTCCGGTCGTCGTCGTCGAGCAAGTCGAGGACGCAGTGCCGCTGGCCAAGGCCTTGCGCGACGGTGGGGTCTCGGTCATCGAGTTGACGCTTCGGTCCGACGTGGCTCTTGCCGCCATTGCGGCGATAGCTGCCGAGGTTCCCGAGGTAGTGGTCGGAGCAGGGACGGTCCTTTCACCTCGGGACGCGGAGTCGTCGATCGCGGCCGGCGCACGCTTTCTCGTCTCGCCGGGGTCCCCGAGGGATCTTCTCGACGCAGCGCATGGGTGGTCGGTTCCGTGGCTGCCAGGTGTCTCGACGGCAACCGAGGCGATGAACGTGGCGGACGCTGGACATACCGAAATGAAGTTCTTTCCGGCTGCGTACTCCGGTGGCGCTGCTGCGCTCGGTGCGCTCGCCGACCCCTTGCCGAACCTGACGTTCTGCCCGACCGGAGGGATCTCGCCCGCCAATGTGGCCGACTACCTCCGGTTGGCGAATGTTGCGTGCGTCGGCGGCAGCTGGTTGACGCCGAGAAAGATGGTGTCGGAGAGGAATTGGAGCGCAATAACAGATCTGGCGCGTGTTGCGTCGGCACTGCGCGGCGTCGATTGAGGAATCTCCATCGAATGGTTGACTCATTGGTATAACAGTGCTTGTATATCAGTGTGGCAAGCGCCACTTCTATCGCGTAACAAGATATGACTCTCACTGGCCGTCCCGATACGGACGCCCCGCGCGCCAACAAATCGAGCAGATCCATGAACAACGGAGTGCATGATGTCTCACGACACTAACGAATCGACGACGGACCGCCCCGTGGGTGCGACGTCGAAACGAAATACGGGCGACCTGACCAAGGCCGCGGTATCAGGCTGGCTCGGCACGGCAATGGAATTCATGGACTTCCAGCTGTACTCGCTGGCCGCAGCCATCGTCTTCAACCGAATCTTCTTCCCCGACGTAAGCCCGGCCATCGGACTGATTGCGGCAATGGCAACCTACGGGGTGGGTTACTTCGCACGGTTGGTGGGGGCCATCTACTTCGGCCGCATGGGTGACAGGATCGGTCGAAAGAAGGTTCTGTTCATCACGATTGCGATGATGGGAGCTTCGACGACGCTCATCGGCGCACTCCCGACGTACGACGCCATCGGCATTCTTGCGCCCGTCCTTCTCGTGGCGCTCCGGCTTATCCAGGGATTCGGTGCCGGCGCTGAGATCGCCGGTGCCACGGTCATGCTCGTCGAGTACGCCCCGGACAAGCGACGTGGACTCATCGGCTCGCTGGTTTCTCTGGGAACCAACTCGGGAACGCTTGCTGCATCCGGTATCTGGGCAATCCTCCTGGTTGTGCTCACCGACGACCAGCTCATCTCATGGGGTTGGCGAATTCCGTTCCTCGCGAGCTTCTTTCTGATGCTGTTCGCCCTGTGGTTGCGTACGAATCTCAAGGAGAGCCCGGTCTTCGAAGACCGCGCTGACGTCGTCGACGGTGTTGCGCTCTCGCGCGAGCAAATCGAAAACTCCGACGAAGGGGTCAAAGCCAGCGTTCTCGAGTCGGGACTTCGTCAGCGCAAGGGCCGCGCATTCTTCGTGGCGCTCGGGCTGCGTTTCGGCCAGGCAGGCAATTCCGGATTGGTCCAGACGTTCCTGGTCGGGTACATCGCATCGACGCTGCTGATGGACAAGTCGATCGCTACGACGGCAATCGTCTACGGCTCGCTGATCGGATTCGTCACCATTCCGGTTGTCGGAATCCTCGGCGACAGGTTCGGACGTCGACCTATGTACATGGCCCTCAGTGGCGCGACGATGGTGCTCGCCTTCCCGCTGATGCTCCTGGTTACGAGTGGCAACAACGTCACCCTCGTCCTCGGTATGATCTTCGCCCTCAACATCGGTGTGCTCGGTCTGTTCTCGCTCGAAAGCGTGACGATGGCCGAACTATTCGGCGCGCGAACCCGTTTCACGCAGCTGGCGCTCGCCAAAGAGATCGGCGGAATCCTCGCCACCGCCATCGGGCCCTTGCTCGCGGCAACGCTCACGGCAATCACAGGGAGTTGGTGGCCGATCGCCGCGATGCTGGTGATCTACTCCGCCATCACTCTCGTGTCGGCCTACCTCGCCCCCGAGACCCGCGGACGCGACCTCGTCAGACTCGACGACGCCATCTAGAGCGTGTCTCTTAAATTGGGTCCGTTTTCGTTTTCATCGCCGGGCGGTGGTTGTGGTTGCGGGAGTGCAGAACTGCCGCGCACAGGACAACGCCCCCGAGGAATGTCATGGCGTACTTGTCATATCGAGTGGCCACACCACGCCACTGTTTGAGCCGCCCGAAGCCACGCTCGACGGTGTTGCGGTGCTTGTACATCGTCGGATCGAAACCCGGTGGACGACCACCGGCGGACCCCTTGTCGGCCCGTCGCTGCTTCTGGTCGCTGCGCTCGGGAATGGTGTGTTTGATCTTGCGGCGACGCAGTTCGGTGCGGGTACTGGGATGGGTGTACGCCTTGTCGGCGAGCAATCGGTAGTCCTGGTCCCCACCGGCAGCTCGGTGGGCATCGAGCAACGGCACCAACTGTGGATTGTCCCCGGCTTGCCCACCGGTCAGCAGCATCGTCACCGGCGAGCACGTCAGGTCGGTCAGTGCATGGATCTTCGTGGTGAATCCTCCGCGAGATCGACCCAACGCGTGGTCAGCGGGTTCGTCGACGGATTTCTTGTAATTCGACAAGGCCCCCTGTGAGAGTGTCGGCTCGCGCACCGGCCGCATGCTGATGCGCCCGGACGCTGGTCGAGTCGATCGAGAGCACCGCCCCGATATCGCCGTCGAGTTCTTCCGGGTCGAGACCGAACACCTCGGCCACCGCGGCAAGCATCTCGTCGTAGGTGCCATCGAAGGACCATCGGTGGTGGCGTTTCCACACCGTCTGCCACGGACCGAAGTCCTCCGGCAGATCTCGCCACGGACACCCGGTACGGAATCGGTATGCGATGCCCTCCAGAATTCGCCGGTGCTCGGCGAACCGCCGCCCACGTTTTCCCACGTCGGTGGGTATCACTGGCTCGACGATCTCCCAGAACTCGTCACTGATCACTCCCACGCGCGTCATCGAAATATCATCGCTGACAGCACCTCTCAAATTTGGGAGACACGCTCTAGTCGAACGTCACGCGCACCGTGATCGGCGTCGTCTGCAGGGCTGCGAACGCAGCGCCGACGATCCTTCCGAGCAGCGGGTTGCCTCCGAAGGAACGCGCGCGGGCCGTGACGTCGTCGTCGTGAACGAACACCGCAGTACCGCTGCGCCAACGATCACCGACGCGGAGGCGGACGGCTGGATCGTCGGCGATGTTCGCTCCCCAACCGGACCTGGTGCCGTGCTGGGAGATGATCCAAGCCCCGGTGTCGTCGAACTTCGCCGAGATCGGTACGCGCCGTGCGAGACCGGTTGTACAACCGATGGTTTCGATATCGGTCATCAGCGAGACTCGAATGCCCGCCCGTGTCAGACCGTTCATCAACGGGTTGGCGAAGTGCCGACCGACGAAGCGTTCGCGCTTGAACTTGCGCAGCGCGGGATCAGACCCGGTTGCGCCCCGCCGACTGCGGAACGCGTCGATGCCGTTGCGCTGCACCATGGTCGCGGCGGTCTTCCACAGTGATCGCTGCGGATCAGGGTCTTGTCCGCTTCCGACCAGCTGAAGTTGATCCGTGTGCCACTGAAGGTCGAGGGCGCCGTCGAGCGACTTCAAGGTTGCGTATTTCTTCGGAAGGCCCAGGGTGATCCGCGGCGAGTCGAGACGGTCGACGTCGTCACGGATCAGGGCATGCCCCGCTGCCGTCACCAGTGCAGTCGGCCTACCGAGGCCGACTACGTCGCAGTCTCCCGACCCAACTGCCAGGCTCATCGCCGACCTCGTGCGAAAGCCCCCGGTTACGGCGAGGGTGACGTCGCCCGCGGCGCGTCGTACCTCTCGCGCATAGTCCAGGAAGTAAGCCTCCCGTTTCGCCGTGCTGTCGGAGACCGACACCGGGCGGCCCATCATCGCGGGTGACTCGTAACTGCCTCCGCTGATCTCGATCAGGTCGATGTCTTCGCCGACGAGATGCTCGACGACCAGCCGCGATTCCTCCTCGGTGAACCCGCCCTTCTGAAAGTCGGCCGAGTTCAGCTTGATCCCGACGGCGAAGCTCGGCGACACAGAGGCTCTGATGGTGCGGACAACCTCCAAGACGAACTGCATGCGCCCGTCGATGTCGCCGCCCCACCGATCTTCGCGCTTGTTGGCAGCGGGTGAAAGGAACTGCGACACCAGATACCCGTGCGCCCCATGTATCTGTACACCGTCGAAGCATGCGGACTCGGCGACCGATGCGGCGATGGCGAACCGCTCGACGATGTCGCCGATCTCGTAGCCGGTCAAGGCGCGCGGTGCGGGGATTCCGGGGATATTGGGGGCGATTGCGGACGGTGCAACTGGTGTTTCGTGGGTAGCGAGTGGATTCGCTTGTCGGCCAGGGTGATTGAGCTGCATCCATACCGGCGATCCGCCGTCGCCGGTCGATTTCGCCCAGCGCGTGAGCGCGTCCACATCGCGGTCGTCTTCGATGACGACGTTGCCGGGCTCACCGATGTGCTTCCGGTCGACCATGACGTTGCCGGTGACCACCAGCCCGTATCCGCCCGCTCCCCACTGTGTGTAGAGGCGTTCCAATCTGATGTCGGGCGCGTGGTCGGGCGTGCCGAGGCCTTCGCTCAGCGCAGCCTTCATGATTCGGTTGGGAAGCATCTGGCCGCATGCCAGTGTCAACGGCGAGGACAGGGTGCTGACGCTTCGGTGCTCGTCTGTATCCATGGTGACTCCTCATCGCGGGCGTGGCAGCTATGCTTCACTGCATAACCCAATCGAGCTTATGTGTAACCAGCGGTTACGTCAATGCTTGGCGAACTGGGTGTCTCGAGGAGGAGATGTGAGTAGAAGTACCGCCCGTGACGACATGTTGCGGAGTGCAGCATTGCTGTTTCGTGAGAGGGGCGTCGAGGCGACGTCTCTCGCCGATGTGATCGAGCATGCGGGGGCCCCTCGCGGGTCGATCTACCACCATTTTCCCCGAGGAAAACCGCAGCTCGTGGAGGAGGCGACCAGGACGGCGGGAGCTCTGATGGGTGCGATGATCTCGACGGGTCTCGCGAACGAAGGTCCGGCGGCAACTCTGCGGGCGATAATCGGCGGGTTTCGCGTGCAGCTCGAAGCCACCGATTTCACCGCGGGCTGCCCGGTCGCGCCCGCGGCGCTCGAGGGCGCGAATTCCCCCGCGGCGCTTGCGGCCGCAGGTGAGTCGTTCACCTCGTGGGAGGACTCCATCGCTGCATCCCTGTGGCAGCGCGGGCTGTCCCAGGATCGCTCCCGGACTCTGGCGACGATGGTGATTTCTTCGTTCGAAGGCGCCTTGATCTTGGCTAAAGCCCAGCGCAGCACGGTTGCTCTCGATCGTGTGGAGATCGAGCTGCTGCGGTGGCTCGACGTGGCTCTCGACGGCGTGGATGGTCGCTGACGGCCCAACCGGTATTGCTATTACTCGTAGTTACAGTTACCTTTCGAATCGTGTCGTTATGGAGAGCGTCATAATTCGAAGGGATTGAACTCGTGCCTCAGTCAGTCGCGTCACGTAATCGAAGTTTCGTATCCACGGCTCGGCAGCGCTGGGCGGCGCTGGTGGTGATCTGTGCTGCCGAACTGCTCGTCGTGTTGGACAACACGGTCGTCAACGTCGCGCTGCCATCGATGGGCCTGCAGCTGCGGTCGAGCATCAGCGGGCTGCAATGGATCGTCGACGCCTACACACTCACCTTTGCGGGCCTGTTGCTCGCCTTCGGACATCTCGGAGACCGGTACGGGCGCAAGAAGGTCATGATCGTCGGCCTCGTCGGAATTGCAGTGATGTCGATATTCGGCGCGGTGGCTGCGGACCTCGGTCAGGTCATTCTCGCCCGGGCAGCGATGGGCGTCTGTGCCGCGGCGGTGTTCCCCGCGACCCTGGCCTTGATCATCAACATCTTCACCGACGCGAAGGAGCGTGCACTGGCAATTGCCGCGTGGACGGCGATGGCAGGGTTCGCCATCGCCATCGGTCCAACGGCGGGTGGCTTTCTGCTCGAGCACTTCTCATGGCATTCGGTGTTCTGGATCAACATCCCGGTCGCAGCGGCAGTGGTGGTCGCGGCGATCGCGCTTGTGCCCGAGTCGCGCGCCTCGCACGTCGGAAAGTACGACCCGCTCGGGATCGTCTTGTCCCTCGTAGGTATCACCGTGCTGGTGTGGGCGATCATCGAGGCGCCGCATCAGGGCTGGCTGTCGGCGATCAGCGTTGCCGGATACACCGTCGGAGCACTGTCTCTCGTGGCGTTCGTCTGGTGGGAACTCCGCACCGATTCACCGGTTCTCGACATGAACCTGTTCAGAATCAGGCGATTTTCGCTTCCGGCGCTGGCGATCGCCGTGGGTTACTTCAGCATGTTCGGTTTTCTGTTCATGATCACCCAGTACTTCCAGGGCGTGATGGAGCTCAGCCCGCTCGAGTTCGGGATTCACTCTCTTCCCTTCGCAGTGTCGATTGCGGTCGGTGCACCTGTGGCAACCCTCATCGCGCAGCGGATCGGGACGACTGCGGTGATCGTGTTCGGGTTGCTCGTGATGAGCGCAGGGATGTTCATCGCAGGGCAAGTCGAGGTCGAAACCCCCTATCTGGGGCCAGTTCTGATCTCCATGGTGTTGATGGGCCTGGGGCTCGCCATCGTCCAAGGACCGGCGACGGAGTCGATCATGTCCTCGGTGTCACTCGACGAAGCGGGGGCAGGTTCCGCGGTCAACGACACGACCCGCGAAGCCGGCGGAACACTCGGTGTGGCAGTGCTCGGCTCGATCGTCGCGTCGATCTACACGACCAAGGTGGGACCGAAAATCGATGCGATTCCCGACGCCATCATGGAGCCGTATCAAAAGGCTTTCGCACGGGAGACCGTCGTCAGCGTCATCGAAATCGTGAAGGCGCCGACCAACCCGCTCTTCGCCACTCAAAAAGCGGAACTCGTGTACGCGATGAAGGCTGCGTCGCTCGAGGGCTTCCAACTTGCTTCGTTCGTCACCGTGGGCGCGGCGTTGACATGCGCCGTCGTGGTGGCGATCTTCCTTCCCTGGAAGAGGCCCGAGGGAAGCGTGTTTCTGGTGACAACCCGATGAAGGCGCATATCCTGGCACCATGGCCGAGGCGATCGACGAGCACTTCCTGTCCACCGTGTCGATGTCGTCGCCTCGGCCCCGGCCACTCGACGCGGCTCTGACCCCGGCTCGCGCGCTCGAACTGTTCGACGCCCAACTCGGTAGCCGTCATCTCGATCTCGCGGCACGGTGGCTGCGTTCGCAGGGCAAGGGCTACTACACCATCGGTTCCTCCGGCCACGAGGCGAATGCTGCAGTGGCCGGAGCGCTGCGCCCGACGGATCCCGCTCTGCTGCACTATCGTTCGGGCGCCTTCTTCCTCGAGCGCGCCAGACAAGTCGACGGTGGTGACCCGATCAGGGACGTGCTGCTCGGGCTCGTGGCAGCGACCGAGGAGCCGATCTCCGGTGGCAGGCACAAGGTGTTCGGGCGCGCCGATCTCGCGGTGATTCCCCAGACGTCGACGATTTCCTCGCACCTGCCGCGGGCTGTCGGGGTCGCGTTCTCGACCGTGCGTGCTCAGAAGCTAGGAGTGGACTCACCCTGGCCGCGTGACGCGGTGACAGTGTGCAGTTTCGGCGACGCCTCGGCCAATCACTCCACCGCTGTCGGTGCGATCAACACGGCAATTCATGCTGGCTACCAAGGTGTTTCGATGCCGCTGCTCTTCGTATGCGAGGACAATGGGATCGGGATCAGCGTCCGAACCCCGTCCGGATGGATCGCGTCGAACTTCGCCGGGCGCGCTGGTCTCGAGTACTTCCACGCAGACGGAAGCGATCTCGGGGCGACGTTCGCCGCATCGACGGCTGCGGCCGACTGGGTACGCCGTCACCGTCGACCGGCATTTCTGCACATCACGACGGTGCGACTGATGGGGCATGCTGGATCGGACGTCGAATCGGCCTACCGAACGCAGTCCGAGATCACGTCCGACTATTCACGTGATCCGGTACTCGGAACTGCAGGCTTGCTCATCGACGCCGAGCTCCTCACTGCGGATGAGGTCATCGAGCGGTACGAGGCCAAGCGCACGCAGGTGATGGACAGTGCCCGGGACGTGTGCGGGTGCCCACAACTGGACAGCTCGGCGGCTGTGATGGCGCCACTGACCGAAGTAGCCGCGGGAGTTGGCCAGTCGGTAGCAGACAGTTCGGAATTGGCAGCCGGGTCGACCCTTGCACAGTCGATCAACGCTGCGCTGCTGCAGATCTTGACGACGTATCCGCAGGCGATACTGTTCGGCGAGGATGTTGCCCGCAAGGGCGGCGTGTACGGCGTCACACGCGGTTTGCAGGCAAAGATGGGGCCGACGCGGGTGTTCGATACCGTTCTCGATGAACAGTCGATACTCGGATTGGCTATCGGTGCCGGTGTTTCCGGCCTGCTACCCGTTGCCGAGATCCAGTATCTCGCGTATCTGCACAATGCCGCCGATCAAATCCGAGGCGAGGCGTCGACGCTGCAGTTCTTTTCCAACCGGCAGTACCGAAACCCGATGGTCGTCAGGGTCGCGGGCTACGGCTACCAAAAGGGATTCGGCGGACATTTCCACAACGACAACGCAATTGCCGCATTGCGTGACATCCCCGGCATCGTCCTCGCGTCACCGTCCCGGCCCGACGATGCCGCGGCGATGCTGCTCGCCTGTGCGGCCGCTGCGGTTAACGACGGCGCAGTGTGTGTGTTCCTCGAACCCATTGCGCTGTACCACACCCGCGATCTCCACGACGATGGTGACGGAGGATGGCTTACATCGGGAAGCCCCGCGACAGCGCGAGTCGGACAGGCAAGCGTGCACGGGGACGGAGCGGATCTCACCTTCGTGACTTTCGGGAACGGCGTCAGGATGAGCCTTCGAGTCGCACGAGAACTGCAGAAACGGGAGATCGGGGTACGCGTCGTCGACCTTCGATGGCTCGCACCACTACCCGTCGACGACATTCTCGAGCACGCGCGCGCGACGGGCAAGGTATTGGTCGTGGACGAAACCCGCAGGTCCGGGGGAGTGAGCGAAGGTGTCGTGACGGCGTTGGTCGACTCAGGATTCGACGGCGTGATCAGGCGGGTCACCAGCGAGGACAGTTTCATCCCGCTCGGCGATGCCGCACTGGAGGTTCTGCTGTCCGAGGAAGGCATCCTCGACCCTGCCCTGGGGATGGTCGACCGGCTCTGAGTGACCGAATGAGCCTTTCGGTCACTTGGGGGTGACCGAACGAGCCTTTGAGTCACTCTGAGTGACCGAATGGGACTTTGAGTCACTCTGAGTGACCGAATGGGACTTTGAGTCACTCTGAGTGACCGAATGGGACTTTGAGTCACTCTGAGTGACCGAATGAGCCTTTCGGTCACTTGAAGTGACCGAATCAGCCTTTCGGTGCAAAACCGGGGGCCGCCTACGCCGTATCTCGGATGGTGGACACGAACGGCGTCAGGAGCGACGCGAGGTCGGCCGCGACATCGGCCGAGTTGTCCGGCGGCATGGAGACGTAGCTGAGCGCCAAGCGAACCACTGTGCGGCCCAGGACGTCGGCGTTGTGAGCCGACGCTCGCAGCCAACTGCGTTCGAAGGTCTGCGTCAACCGGACCGCGGCGTGCTCGATGAGTATCCCGCTCTCGGTTGTGACCAACCGGAGTAGATCCGGGGGCGGGTCGTCGGTGAGCATCGAGAGCACGAGCGGGTCCGAGGCGCTCCGGCTGAAGAACTCGGTGAACGCCACATAGAGGGTTTGCAGAGCGTCACCTTCGTTGGCGTACACAGCATCGTCGACGGCCGAGACCAAGGAGTCGGTGAGCCGCAGCGCATACCCTTGCGCAAGGCCTTTGCGGGTGCCGAATTCCTTGTAGAGCGTCTGTCGGCTGATCCCTGCTGCGTTGGCGACGTCGGTCATGTTGACCGTCGACCATGTACGTTCGAGCAGCAGATCGTGCAAGCCGTCGAGGATCGTGGTGCGCATCAGGTTGGTCGCCGCGCTCTTGTAAGGGCTCGGGTTCACCGGATGGGTTGTCACGACGGCCAGTCTATCCGTCGTGTAGGCGTGGACCCGAGCCACCGCCGTCATGGCCGACTGATCTCCACCATGAAGAAGTCCGCTTTGGCGGCACCGCAGTCCGGGCAGCTCCAATCTTCGGGGATGTCCTCCCATTTGGTGCCAGGTTCGATACCGTCCTCGGGCCAGCCGAGTTCCTCGTCGTATTCGAACCCGCACTGAATGCATTGGTAGAGCTTGAAGTCGGTGGACATGTCATCCTGCTTTCTGTTCGAAGTCGATTTTTTCCCGCACGCCGCAGTCAGGACACGGCCAGTCGTCGTCGACGTCGGACCAGGCGGTTCCTGGGGGGAAGCCCTCTCGCGGTGCCCCCGCCACCTCGTCGTATACGTAGTTGCAGACGGGGCATTCGTACGCTGCCATCACTCGTTGCCCGAGTCTGCGCCGTAGCGGGCCAAGATCTTCTCGCGCTTACTCGGTTCGATGTTGACGGCGGTGATGTCACCTCGGTAGTGCTCCAACACTCTGTGGTCCATCACCTTTCGCCAGATCGGCGGGAAATAGGCGAGCGAAATCATGCTGGCGTAGCCGCTGGGCAGGTTCGGTGCACCTTCCATGCTGCGCAAGGTCTGGTAGCGCCGCGTCGGGTTTGCATGGTGGTCACTGTGTCGCTGGAGGTGGTACAGGAAGATGTTGGTGACGATGTGATCGGAATTCCAGCTGTGAGCAGGTGCGCAGCGCTCGTAGCGGCCCGAGGCGGTCTTGGCGCGGAGCAGTCCGTAGTGCTCCAGGTAGTTCACGGTCTCGAGCAGCGAGAAGCCGTAGACAGCCTGGATGACGAGGAACGGGAGGATGCTGACCCCGAACACTGCCGTCAGGACGCCGAAGAGAACCACGGACATGAGCCAGGCGTTGAGGACGTCGTTCCGAATGTTCCAGGTGGGCTTGCCGAGTCGTTCCATCCGCGTCTTCTCGATCTGCCACGAGGACTTCAGACTGCCCCACACGCTGCGGGGGAGAAAGCGCCAGAAGCTCTCGCCGAACTTGGAGCTCGCCGGATCCTCGGGGGTTGCCACGCGTACATGGTGGCCACGGTTGTGCTCGATGTAGAAGTGGCCGTAGAAGGTCTGGGCCAGTGTCACTTTGGACAGCCAGCGCTCGAGGCTGTCTTTCTTGTGCCCCATCTCGTGGGCAGTGTTGATGCCGACGCCGCCCATGACGCCGATGCTGATGGCCAGGCCGATCTTCGAGATCAGGCCGAGCCCGCCGTCGATGCCCAACCAGCTGAGATTGTCCGCAGTCCACAGGTAGCACGCGATGACGAGGCTGACGAGCTGGAACGGGATGTAGATGTACGTGCAATAGCGGTAGTACTTGTCGTTCTCCAGGGCTTCCATGACCTCGTCGGGCGGGTTCTGCCCATCCGGCCCGAAGAAGAGGTCGAGCAGCGGAAGCAGTCCGTAGACCAGCAGCGGGCCGATCCACCACCACACCGGTGACACAGCGTTCCAGCCCAGCATGTTGAATGCCCAGATCACTCCTAGCGCCATGAACACAGCCGTCGGCGGCACCAACCCCATGAGCCAGAGATATCGCTTCCTGTCACGCCACTCGTCGACCGGGGTACTCGACTGCGGGCTCATCTGCGTTGCCACGACGGAACTCCTCTGTTCAGGCGGACCCACCGGCCGAGCAGCCCAGTGGTGTCTATCACTTGATAGATGACAATACACCGAAAATGTAAACTGCCTAGACAAATTTCATGATTTGTCCAAACTGGTGTGACCGAGTGAGTGTCGATGTACCGCGAACAGCCGTAACGGGCGAATCGCAGTGGTCACAGTTGCGAAACATCACCGCTACGTCTGATTCGTACAGTTCGCTGGTTGGCTCCGCGAACAAGCCGTGGGGCACAGGCCGAGGGGTAGTAAGCGTATGAGTGGAAATACCGTTCGTCTGCAGGCGATCAAAGACGTCGAGGCATATGTACCGCCTGCGGTGAGTTTTGTCGGGGACGAGAAGCCGGGTGAGATCTTCGGTGAGAACGTCTTCAGCAAGGTCGTCATGCAGAAGCGCCTGCCCAAGTCCGTGTTCAAGTCGGTCATGGCCACTATCGACAAGGGTAAGAAGCTCGATCCGATGGTGGCCGACGCGGTCGCGTCGGCGATGAAGGATTGGGCTCTCGAGAAGGGTGCGACGCACTATGCGCACGTCTTCTACCCTCTCACCGGGTTGACGGCCGAGAAGCACGACAGCTTCTTCGACCCCGTCGGTGACGGAAGTGCGCTCGCCGAATTCGCCGGCAAGACCCTCATTCAGGGCGAGCCCGACGCGTCGAGCTTCCCCAACGGCGGTCTGCGTAACACGTTCGAGGCTCGCGGCTACACCGGCTGGGACGTCACCAGCCCGGCGTACGTTCTCGAGAACCCCAACGGCAACACACTGTGCATCCCGACGGTCTTCGTATCCATGACCGGCGAAGCGCTCGATCACAAGACGCCGCTGCTTCGTTCGCAGCAGGCGATGGGCGGTCATGCCGAGCGCATCCTGAAGCTCTTCGGGCACGAGAACATCGAGAACATCGTCTCGTTCTGCGGTCCGGAGCAGGAGTACTTCCTCGTCGACCGGCACTTCTTCCTCGCCCGGCCCGATCTGCTCAACGCCGGACGCACGCTGTTCGGCTCCAAGCCGCCGAAGGGCCAGGAATTCGACGATCACTACTTCGGTGCGATCCCCGAGCGCGTGCTCGGCTTCATGATGGACACCGAACGTGAGCTGTTCAAGCTCGGTATTCCGGCCAAGACTCGGCACAACGAGGTTGCGCCGGGGCAGTTCGAGATCGCACCGATGTTCGAGCGAGGCAATATCGCGGCGGACCATCAGCAGCTGCTGATGACGACGTTCAAGACGATCGCCAAGAAGCACGGCATGGAATGTCTGTTCCACGAGAAGCCGTTCGAAGGTGTCAACGGCTCCGGCAAACACGTCAACTTCTCGCTCGGCAACTCCGATCTCGGGTCGTTGCTCGTTCCCGGAGACAACCCGCACGACAACGCTCAGTTCCTGGTGTTCTGTGCGGCAGTCATCAGAGCCGTCCACAAATACGGTGGTCTGCTGCGCGCCTCGGTGGCGTCGGCGACCAACGATCACCGACTCGGCGCCAACGAGGCTCCGCCCGCGATCATCTCGATCTTCCTCGGGGACCAGCTCGCCGATGTGTTCGATCAGATCGCCAAGGGCGCGGCAACGTCGTCGAAGGGCAAGGGCACCATGATGATCGGTGCCGACACTCTGCCCGTGCTACCGACAGACCCGGGTGACCGCAACCGCACGAGCCCGTTTGCTTTCACCGGCAACAGGTTCGAGTTCCGTGCCCCCGGCTCGATGCAGACCGTCAACGGTCCGATGGTCACGATCAACACGATCATGGCCGAGGCTCTCGACTACATGGCGACCAACCTCGAAGCCGCCGTCGCCGACGGAACCGACTTCGATACTGCCGTGCAGAACTTGCTGACGGAGATCATCACCGAGCACGGCGCCGTGGTGTTCAACGGTGACGGATACTCCGACAACTGGCAGGTCGAGGCAGAGGCGCGTGGACTACCCAACCTGCGGACCACACTCGACGCGCTCCCCGAACTCATCAGTGAATCCTCGATGGAGCTCTTCGAGAAGTACAAGGTCTTCAATCACCGAGAGATGCACTCGCGTTACGAGATCGGCCTGGAGCAGTATGCACTGACGGTATTCGTCGAAGCACGGTTGACGCTGGAGATGGGACAGACGTCCATCCTTCCGGCTGCTGTTCGCTACCAGACCGAGTTGGCGCAGAACGTATCTGCGCTCAAGGCTGCAGGCGTCGATGCCGACATGGCAGCGCTCGAAGCCGTAACTGTTCCGCTCGGCGAACTGAAAGCTGCCTTGGCATCGCTGAAATCTGCATTGGAAAGCGAACCGGGCGGCGACGCGTTGGCGGAAGCGGAGCATGCGAAGGAGGCTCTGTTGCCGGCTATGGCCGCGGTTCGATCGGCAGCCGACGTTCTCGAATCAATGGTGGCCGACGATCTGTGGCCGCTTCCGACGTACCAGGAGATGCTGTACATCCTGTAAGCGTGACTCAGTAGACAGGCGGCTCAGCCGCAGTGGCAGGGGCGGCTCCGCCGCAGTGACAGGGGCGGCTCCGCCGCAGTGGCACGGTTGAGTGCACAGGACGGGCTGTTGCGTTTTGATGGTGGGGTGTCTCGAGTGTCGAGGCACCCCATTGTCGGTGGTGGGGAACAATGGGGTGGTGGCGAAGGGTTATCGACCGGTCGATCGTGATCAACAGTTTCTGATTCCACCGGATATGCGGGAGTGGCTTTCTCCGACGCATCCGGTGTGGACACTGATCGACATCGTCGACCGGCATCTGGACACCTCGGTCTTTCATGCCGGTCGACGCACCGGCGGTGTCGGCCGCGCCGGCTACAACCCGGACATGCTGCTGACACTGTTGATCTGGGCCTGGTCGAAGGGGATGCGGTCCTCACGTCAGATCGAATCGGCCTGCACCGATGTGGTGTCCTACCGGGTCATCTGCGCCGGTGATGCCCCCGACCACGCCACGATTTCGCGTTTCCGCAAGGACAACCACGGCGCCTGCGAGGAACTGTTCACCCAGGTGTTGACGGTGGCCGCGCGGGTCGGGTTGGGGTCGTTGGGCACGATCGCTCTCGACGGCGTCAAGATCGCCTCGAACGCCTCGATCAACGCCAACCGCAGTGCGGAGGGACTACGAGCTGCTGCCGACGCCGAAGCGGCGCAGGCCAGGGCACGCAGGATCGCTGCAGCAGCGGTCCAAGCACATGCCGATGTCGATGCCGCCGAGGACGAACTCTACGGCGAGGACGATCCCGGGCCGGGTCAGGTGCCCGAAGAGTTGGCCGACCCGACTTCACGTGCGAAGCGGATCGCCGAAGCATTGGCACAGATCAAGGCCGAAGAGCAGGCCCGCGAGAGCGCGCGGAACGCTGCCGCCGAAGGTCATCTCGAGCAGCTCGATGCAGGACGCTTCCCGGTAGGGCGGGTCCCGGTCGCCGCGCGTGTGGACGCTGCGCGGACACGTCTCGCTCGTGAAATCGCACGCCGTGAGGTCGTCGAGACCCGGTATCGGCAGCGGGCCGCCGCCGCGGCGGCGAGCGGCGGGAAGGCGAAGGGCAAGGTTCCGGTTCCGGCCGAGGAGCATCATCGTGTCGTCGCTGCACGCTCGGCGGTGGCGAAGGCGACCGCCGAGCAGGCTGCCCGTGAGCACAAGACTCCACCGGTGCTGCGCCGCAACATCACCGATCCGCAGTCTCGGATGCAACCACTGCGTGGCGGCGGGTGGGTGCAGGGTTACAACTGCCAAGCCTTCACCGCCGAGGACGGCATCATCATCGCCACCGGTGTCGGTACCAGTTCCGCTGATGTCACCTACTACCAACAGATGGTGCGCAAAGCGGTCGATGCGGCGACACTGATCGCTGAGAATGCACCGCCGCAGGCTCCGGCTCCCTCGATCGGGATCATGCTTTTCGATGCTGGTTACTGCTCGATCGACAACCTCGACGCACCAGGCCCGGACCGGTTGATCGCTACCGGGAAGTCCCGCGATCTCGAAGCCGCCGCTACCGCGGCGCCATCATCCGATCACGCACCGGCACCAGGCAATTCGATCACTCGGATGGCCGAACGGCTGGCCACCGCCGAGGGCATCGACACCTACCGAAAACGCTCCCACATCGCCGAGACACCGTTCGGGCATGCCAAACACAACCTCGGATTCCGGCGCTTCACCAGCCGAGGGCTCGATCGAGCAACGAGCGAATGGTCCTTCCATGCCGCCGTGCACAACATCAGCAAGATTCTCACCCACCTGGCCGCCGCACCCACCGCAGCCCTGGCCTGAGAGCAGAAAAAAAGGGGCGACCCGGGCACGAACCCGGGCCACCCCTTCACGACACCGAACTACCGCTCACCCAAAACGCGACAGCCCGAGGAACACACTTAACCGTGCCACTGGGGCGCGGAGCGCCCATCGAGACCGGCGCGGAGCGGCGGGGCCGATCAGAAGTCGGCGGTTCTCCGTGCGCGGATCTTGCTGACGATCGAGAACACGACAGCCATGATCATCAGCGCGTACAGCACGATGGTGATCGCGCTGCCGACGAGGATCGACGGGTCGCCCTCGCTGACGGCCAGTGCGCGTCGGAGGGACTCCTCGGCGAGTGGGCCGAGGATCACTGCGATCAACACCGGGGCCAGTGGGATGTCGTAACGCCGCATCATGAATCCGACGATGCCGAGAGCCAGCATGAAGATCAGGTCGACGATCGACGCACTCGATGCGTACACACCCAGGGCCGCGAACACCGAAATGCCGGCGTAGAGGTAGTTCTTCGGAATCTTGAGCAGCTGCGCCCACAACGGTGCGAACGGCAGGTTGAGGATCAGCAGCACGATCATCGCCACGAACAGGCTGGCAAGCAGGGCCCAGACGATCTCGCCGCTGCGCTCGAACAACAGCGGCCCGGGCTGCATACCGTACTGCTGAAAGGCCGCCAACATGATCGCCGCGGTCGCCGATGTCGGCAGACCCAGAGCCAGCAGCGCGCCCATGGCCGTTCCGGCTGTGGAGTTTCCGGCGGCCTCCGGTCCGGCGACACCACGAATGGCTCCCTTGCCGAACATCGGCTTCTCGCGCTTGCGATCGAGTCTGCGCTCGGTGCCGTACGCCAGGAAGCTCGGCACTTCGGCGCCACCCGCGGGGATCACACCGAACGGCACACCGAATGCCGTGCCGCGCAACCAAGCCGGCAACGCATCGCGGAATTCGGCCTTGCTCAGCCAGGGACGGCCCTGCGACTTGATCAGACTGCGATCCTCGGGCCGACCGATCTTGGATGCGATGTGGATGACTTCACCGAGTGCGAGCATCGCGACGGTGATGACGACGATGTGGATTCCGTCGAACAGGGCAGGTACCTCGAAGGTGAATCGTGAAGCGCCCGAGGGGCCGTCGATTCCGATCACAGCAAGTGCGAGGCCGATCAGCAATGCGGTCAGGCCCTTGAGAGCCGAGTCCGAGACCACCGCCGAGGTGGCGATGAACGCGAACACCGCGAGGGCGAGGTATTCGGCCGGACCGAAGTTGGTCGCCAACGACGCGAGAGTCGGAGCAAAGAACACCACCAAGGTCGTGGCGACGATGCCGCCGATGAACGCTCCGATGGCCGAGGTAGCCAACGCTTGCGGGGCTCGGCCGTTCTTGGCCATCCGGTGGCCTTCGAACGTCCCGGCGATCGCGGTGCTGTTGCCGGGTGTGTTCATCAGAATGCCGGAGATCGAATCGCCGAACAAGCCGCCGAAATACACTCCGGCGAACATGATCAGCGCGGCGATGGGGTCGAGGGTAAAGGTGACGGGCAGCAGCAGTGCCACCGCCATTGCAGAGCCGAGACCGGGCAGGACGCCGACGGCAGTACCGAGCAGCGCGCCGACGAACACCCAGACCAGGTTCATCGGTGTCAGCGCGGTGCCGAACCCGTCGATCAGATTGCTCAATGAATCCATCGTAAAGTCAGCTCCGTCAGAAGATCTGGGCGAGAACGCCGCCGGGCAGGGTCAGGCCGAGGCCCGCGGAGAATGCAATCTGAATCGCGCTCGAGACCAGCAGCGCCACGGCTGCATCGAACACGTAACGGCGACCGCCCAATCCGATCGAGACACCCCAGAACAGCAGTGCTCCGGCGAGAACCCAGCCCAGCGGGTCGAGGAGCGCGATGAACACGGCCACCGATCCGACGGTGATCGACAGGGTGCGCCAGTTGCTGAGGGTTCCGGTGTGTGGCGTTCCGTCTTCGTCGACGCCGCGGTCCACGACGTCGGGCTTGAGCAGAAGTTGGATGGTGACCAGCAGGGCCACGACGAAGCACCCGCCGGCGACGATGGCCGGAAAGACCTGCGGGCCGGGCGATGTGGCGGTGGGCGGAACCTTCATAGTGACGGTTCCGTAGACCAGGAACGCTCCGAGTGCGACGAGCAGCGCCGGAACGACCAGTCCACTGCGGCCGGTCCAGAACGATCGCGATGTGTCTGTGCCTGTATCGGTAGTAGTCGTTGTCATACCAGCCCCAATTCCTCGAGAATTCCGGTGATGCGTGCCTGCTCGACGTCGAGGAACTCTCCGAATTCGTCGCCTGTAATGACCGATTCCTTCCATCGGTTGCGTTCGACGGCCGTCGCCCACTGCTCGGTCTCGACCATTTCGGTGACGATGTCGATGAGGGTCTGGCGGTCCTCGTCCGAGATGCCCGGCGGTGCAACGATTCCGCGCCAGTTCACGAGGTCGACGTTGTAGCCGAGCTCGATGAAGGTGTCCACGTCCAGGCCCTCGAGCGGCTCGGGGGAGGCTACAGCGAGTGCTCGCACGTTGCCTGCCTCGATCTGATCGCGGAAGTCGTTGAAACCACTGACTGCAACTCCGACGGTGTTCGACAGCAGCGACGTGAGTACCTCACCGCCACCGGAGTAGGCGATGTAATTGATTGCGGCCGGATCGATGTCGGCTTCCTGCGCCAACTGACCCGCGACGATGTGGTCGATTCCGCCGAGCGAGCCGCCGCCGATCGGAAGACCACCGGGATTGGCCCGCCACGCCTCGATCATGTCGTCGAGATTCTGGATCGGTGAATCCTTCGGTACGACGAACACTTCGAAGTCCTCGGCCAGCTTGGCGATCGGGACAGTGTCGGCCAGAGTCGTCTCGGAGTCGTTGATCGCGATGCCGCCGAGCATGACGGTGCCGGTGATCATGACGGTGGTGGACTGCCCGCTCAGATTCTCGAGCTGACTCAGCCCGATGGTGCCGCCGGCGCCGGGTACGTTGACGACCTGGGCGTTGTTGACGATGCCGTCGCTGCGCAGCGCCTGCTGCGACTCACGCGCGACGAGATCCCAGCCACCGCCTGCGGCGGCGGGTGCGATCAGCGTCAGTTTGGCTCGGGCGTCGGACCCGCTGGAGCTGCGAGCGGCATCGATGCCCGCGACGGTCACCGCTCCCACCACCACCAGCGCGCCGATCGTCCGTAGCAATGTGGGCGAGATCGCCATTAGAGACCTTTCGTGTGGTGTGTCACAGCGTCAGGTTAGATACAGTTTGTCGGATTAGTCCAGTTCACAACTCTCCGAGGGTGGTCCTCGGTGCATACGAGCAACAGGAGAGAACGTGTCGGTAGCGAGCGCAGTGGCAGTAGCGATGAGCAACACCCCCGAGGGGCAGGAAGCGTTGCGACGCGGTGCCGCCGAGGCCGAGCTGCGTCAGGCCCAGTTGATCGTGTTGTCCGTCGTGGACCGTGATTCGGTGTCTGCGGACGATGTCAGCTCGGCGCAGGCAGAGGTGGAGCGAACGCTGCCCGGAATCGCCACGACCGTGCGTGTGGAACCTGACGGCGGCGATCCGGCCGGCGCTTTGGTGGATCTCGTCGCGGACGTCGGTGCGGGAATGGTCGTCATCGGGTCCAAGCGTCGATCCGCGGTCGGCAAGTTCCTGATGGGCAGCACCGTGCAACGAGTTCTGCTTGACTGCCCGGTGCCTGTTCTCGTCGTCAAGGCGCCGTGACCACCCCCACGGCACTGTAGTATCGGACAAACTTCACATCCCACGACCCTGAGGAATCATGGACAGCGATAAACCCGGGCCGGACACGGCTCCCCGCACGACGTCGACGACGTGCGAGGCGGTGTCCGGCGAATGAGCGTGTTGCTCACTCTCTTGCTCGGCATCCTCGTCGTCTTCCTGATCACGGTCGCCACCGGCTATTTCGTGGCTCAGGAATTCGCATACATGACGGTGGACCGCTCCCGGCTCAAGGCTCGCGCCGAAGCCGGAGACGCAGGTGCCCGCCGCACCCTCCAGGTCACCAAACGAACATCGTTCATGCTGTCCGGTGCTCAATTGGGCATCACGGTGACCGGGCTTCTCGTCGGCTACGTGGCCGAACCCCTGATCGGACAATCTCTCGGCACCATGCTGGGCGGCGTCGGAATTCCCACCGCAGTAGGCGTCACCGTCGGCACAGTCTTTGCGTTGCTGTTCTCGACGTTCGTGCAGATGCTCTTCGGTGAGCTCTTCCCCAAGAACTTCGCGATCGCGCGTCCCGAGCCGGTTGCTCGATGGTTGTCACTGTCGACCACGATCTACCTGAAGCTGTTCGGCTGGCTCATCACCATTTTCGACCATGCATCGAACTTGCTGCTCAAAGCGCTGAAGATCGAACCGGTGCACGACGTCGAGCACTCGGCGACGCCGCGCGACCTCGAGCACATCGTCGCTGAATCCAAGGACTCCGGTGATCTGCCCGACGAGCTGTCGGACCTCCTCGATCGGATTCTCGACTTTCCGACTCGGACGGTCGAGCACGCGATGATTCCGCGCTCCAGAGCGGCGACCGTGCGTGCTACCGACACCCTCGCCGACATCAGAGCCCTTATGGGGCAGGAACATTCGCGCTATCCAGTGCTCGACGAGGATGACGGAATCGTCGGTGTCGTGCATTTGCAGGACATCCTGGCAGTCACCGACAGCGACGATGTCGTAGTCAGTGAGTACGTGCGGCCTGCGCTGATACTTCCCGAGACTCAGGCGCTTCCCGACGCCGTGCTCGAGCTGCGTGGTTCGAGAAACCAACTCGCCTGTGTCATCGACGAGTACGGCGGACTGACCGGCGTCATCACCATCGAGGATCTCGCCGAGGAACTCGTCGGTGAGATCACCGACGAACACGACGCCGACGAGCTCGACACGACGCCGATCGTGGGCGAGGACGGCACCTGGACGATGTCGGGTGAAATCCACATCGACGAAGTCGAACGATCCATAGACCATGACCTTCCTGCGGGTGATTACGAGACGATCGCCGGCTTCGTCATCACGCACCACGGCTCGCTGCCGGTGGTGGGCACCAAGATCGAGGTCGATCTCCCAGCGGATTCCGCGGACTTGATAGGCGACGACGACGAAGCTCCCGAGAGGTTCGTCTCCGTGGAGGTGCTCGAGATAGACAATTACGTTCCCTCCTCGGTGCGTCTGGAAGTCGGCCAACGTGAACGCTCCGACGAGCGGGAAGAGCAGCGAGAAATGGACAACCACCGATGAGCAATCCCTGGGTAATCGTGGCGGTCACCGTCGGTCTCATCGCTGCCAGTGCGTTCTTCGTCGCCGTCGAGTTCGCGTTGCTCGCTGCCAAGCGTCATCGCCTCGAAGATGCGGCCATGACCAGTCGTTCTGCTCGTGCGGCACTGCGGAGTTCCAGTGAGCTGACAGTGCTGCTCGCGGGTTCGCAGCTGGGCATCACTCTGTGCACACTGGCGTTGGGTGCCACGACCAAACCGGCCGTGCACCATTGGCTCACGCCGGCATTCGAGTCGTGGGGCATCCCGTATTGGGTGGCCGACGTGGCGGGGTTCGTGCTTGCGCTGATCATCGTCACGTTCCTGCACCTCGTCGTCGGTGAGATGGCGCCGAAATCGTGGGCGATCGCACACCCGGAGAAGTCGGCGACGATGCTGGCTCTGCCGATGCGCGGCTTCATGTTCGTGACTCGGCCGATCCTGATTCTGCTCAACAACATGGCGAACTGGTGCTTGCACAGAGTCGGTGTGGAGCCTGCCGACACGGTCGCGTCGGGCCAGAACCCGGACGATCTACGTCAGTTGGTGGAGCACTCGGTCAACGTGGGGGCTCTCGATGCGAGCTACTCCGTTCAGATCTCCGGCGCGCTCGAACTTCAGAACCTCACCGTGGGTGATCTGATCGGCACGCCGGGAGTATCCACGTCGGTGTCGTCCACCGGCACAGTCGACGACGTTCGTACTGCGTCACTCGAATCGGGTCATCTGCGCATTCTGGTGCGCGACGGCGAGAAAGTGAGCGGCGTCGTGCACGTCCGCGACACTCTCAACGGCGATGTCGACCTCGCCGATGTCACCCGACCGGTGTTCACGCTCGAAACAACCACCCCGGTCTACGTTGCGCTCGCGAAGATGCGAGAGACGAGCAGTCATCTGGCACTTGTGGTGGACGGTGACCGGACGATCGGCGTCGTGACCTTGTCGGACGTTCTCTCCAGGCTCCTGCCCACGGCGGCGATGTCCGCCGGTTAGAACTGACGCGCTTCGAACGCGAACGAGGGCAGCACCGAAATATCGGTGCTGCCCTCGCTCACGTGTGGGTGTCAGGCGGGGTTGATGACGAGCAAGGTCGCCCAATATGTCGCGACGTCGTGTCCGAGCTGGGGAAGAAGCGCGTCGTAGAGCAGGTAGGACATCATCGGGAGAGCTCCTGTTTTCGGCCTGCGGCCATCACAGCTGCAGAAGGTGTGTTCTGTCTCTCATGCTTCCTCAGAACGGGGTCGAAGGTCAACCGCCACATTGTTGTCGGGGCTTCGCGCGAGTTTCCAGAGGATGGGGGCCGCGAGGTGCAGGATGTCGCGTTCCAATTGACCGAGTTCGGATTCCATGGCCTGCGCGAGCCAACTGTCGCGCTGCTCTCGATCGGCGGCTACCAGGGCGGTGCCGGCATCGGTGATACGAATCAGTAGTCGGCGTCGATCGTTGGAATCGGGGCTGCGAGTGACGAGTCCCTCCGCTTCGAGCGAATTGAGGTTGCTCGTCAACGATTGAATCCGGACCCCTTGCATCGCGGCGAGGTCTACCGGTGCGCTCGAACCTCCGCTGCGTTCCACGTCACCGAGGATCTGCATCTGGCTCGGGGTGAGGTAGTGCTGCGGACGTTGGCGTCGAAGTCGTCGGGTCAACGCGAGCATCGCTTCACGCAGTTCCGACGCATTCGACGCGAGCCTCTCGGTGCTCATGCGCATGACCCCTCTCTTCGATGGTGTCGCCCGTCGCGGCCCCCGTGCAGGTCACAAGCGTGCCAGGTGTTCACCTATACCGATCATTGGTAAGGGTGATGGTAGTTCAATGGTTGAATGCGTTGGATTTGACCTAGATAATCCTAAGAGTAGCCTTACTATATGCGGAAGATGACGATTCGGGACTCGGCTCTGCGGTGGGGTGGCCTCGCCCTCGCTACCGGTCTTGTGTGGGCCGCCCTGGCATGTGCGGGGTTGTCTGCTGCAGCACTGTTCGCATCGTTGGTGGTGGCGGCGGTGCTGGCCGTCCGCGGTATCGGACCGAATCGGATCCCCAAGCCGGCTGGAATGCTCGCGCAGGGGATTCTCGCGGTGAGCATCGGCTTCATGATCGATACGGAGACTTTGTCGGCGCTCGGCTCGAGTTGGCTTCCGGCGCTCGCGGTCTGCGTTGCGACGCTCGTGGTCAGCGTCGCGGCCGGGTTCGTGTTGGCCGCGCATCGAGACGTCGACGCGGTGACCGGTGCGTTGTCGATGATTGCCGGTGGCGCGCAGGGATTGGTGGCGATCTCTCGCGAATTGGGCGGCGACGAACGCATCGTCGCCGTGATCCAGTACGTGCGGGTCGGGTTGATCATCGTCACGATGCCGGTGGTCGCAACTGTCCTCTTCGGGGCAGGCTCGGGTGCGGCCGCACCCACTGCGGACGGTGGAAGTCTTTGGTACCTGGACCTTCTCGTGGTCGCGGGATGCATCGGGGTCGGCATAGGCGTCGGGCGGCTCATCCATTTACCGGCACCCGCCACGTTGGGCCCGCTGATCGCGTCCGGCGCGCTGGAGCTGTCGGGATGGATCGACTCGGTGTCCGCGCCCACTGTTCTGCTTCCGATCGCGTTCGTCCTGATCGGATGGCAGGCGGGCCTGGCATTCACCGGTGACAGTGTGAGGGCCGTCGGCAGAGTTCTGCCATGGGCGATTCTGCTCATCCTCGTGCTGGGTCTTGTGTGCGCGTTGTTGGGCCTGCTGCTGTCGAGTCTGACCGGAACGAGTTTGCTGGAGGGCTATTTGGCTACTACGCCCGGTGGACTCTCCGCCGTGCTGGCGGTGTCGGCGGCGAGTGGGGTGAACGTCACGTTCGTTGCCGCGGTCCAGGTCGTCCGGTTGGTCATCATCTTGCTCGCGGCGCCATTCGGTGCCAAGGCCTTCGTCGCGCTCCGCTCACGTCGTGCGCGAAAGTCGGAGCGCGACAAGGCTTCCGTCAGGTGAACTAGCCTATGCATCCCTGCAGTGTGGTGAAGCTCCCTGCGATTCCGGGGCCTTCGCACACGGCGCCTGTCGGTGTCAGGGTGATGGTCGCGCCGGGTCCCGCGACAGCGATGGACAGGCGGGGCCCGACACCTTCGTTGACTGCAACGCTGCCCGGGCCGATCGCGATGGTTGCCGGTCCGGCACCCGCCGCACCGTCCGCTACCGCGGTGCCCCCGTTGATTCCGAGAGCAAGGGCGGCGGCGTTGCCGAGGGCTGTCGCCGAACCCCACCCGTCGACGCCGTAGCCCGCCGCTGCGCTCGTCGAATCGGCCGCGCTGTCGCACTGTGAGGTGCCGTCGAGACCGGTCTCGGCCATTCCGCCGGGTGCGGTCGTACATCCGACGGGGGCAGCCGACGCCGTGCCGGGTAGCAGCAATGCGCATGCGCCTGCGATTCCGAGCGCGGCTGCTCCGCCGATCGATCTGGTGACGGTGGTTCCGAGTGTCCTGGTCATGAAGTCCTCCCGATGGGTTCGTGCCGTTCGAGGCCGCCGTCTGCGCCCCGTACGCCAAGAGTCCACTTCGTGCGACACGGCACTGAACAGCATTGGTAACGGAGCGATATCCAAATGATCTCGTTTCGGCATCTTCGCGGCAGGAGGTTTATCATCGTTTGATGACATCGATCGATGACAAACAGTGTGCCGGTACGCGTCCGTCGGCGCGCGATCGCGCCCTCGTGCCGATCCTGATTGCTGTCTGCACCATCGTCGCGGTCGTGAGCAGTGTCGGAGCACCCCTCATTCCGACGGTCGCCCAGACCTACGGGGTCTCGTTCACGGCGGCGCAGTGGTCGCTGACCATCGCTATGTTGACCGGAGCGGTCACGGTGCCTGTACTCGGCCGCCTCGGTGACGGACCCCAGCGTCGACCGGTCGTGATCGGCGCACTGGCCGTCGTGCTGCTCGGCTGCGTGTTCGCGGCGATCCCCGGGAACTTCGCGATGCTCATCGTCGGACGTGGTCTGCAGGGGATCGGTCTCGGTCTGATGCCGTTGGCGATGGCCGTGGCCCGAGACCACCTCGGCGCGCAGCGTGCGCGGGCGTGCGTCGCTGCACTGTCCGTCACAGCGGTCGCGGGCATCGGACTCGGGTACCCACTGACCGGCGTCATCGCGCACTTCTGGGGTTTCCATGCGTGCTTCGTCGTTGCCGCGCTGGCGACGACGATCGTCCTGATCGGTGCGATTTTCGTCGTCCCGGGCAGCGGACATCTCGAGCGGCACCCGCTCGATGTCGTCGGGGCGCTGTCGCTGGGGGCTGGGCTCACTGCGCTACTGCTTGCCATCAGTTTGGGGGGTCAGTGGGGTTGGACCTCGCTGCCGCTGTTCGCGTGCGCCGTGCTGGGAGCGGTGATTATTGCGCTCTGGGCTCGCCACGAGTTGGGCTGCGATCACCCGATCGTTCAACTTCGGTTGCTGCGCAATCGATCTGTGCTGACTGCGGACGTCACCGGGTTGCTCGCCGGGATAGGTATGTTCGTGATGTCCTCGACGGTTATCCGTTTCGTCCAGACGCCGACGGATACCGGATACGGGCTCGGTCGGTCGGCGATGATCGCGGGGCTGGTCCTCGTTCCGTTCTCGCTGGCGAGCGTCGCCGCCAACACGCTTCTCCCGACGACGAGTCGATGGTTGCCACGCAATCTGATCATGCCCATCGGTGCACTTGCGTTCGTCGCGGCGCTGGTGCTCTTGTTCTTCGGCCGGTCGGACCTGTTAATCGTGTTCGTGGTCATGGGAATTGCCGGGCTCGGAGTCGGGTTCACTTTCGCAGCGATGCCTGCCTTCATCGTCAGTGCCGTACCTGCGCACGAGACCGGGAGTGCCCTGGGCGTCAACCAGGTCACGCGGACGGTCGGTGGTGCTGTCGGAAGTGCGCTCAGTGCAACGGTTCTCGCGGCATACACGCTGCCGGGGCAGGTTTATCCCACCGATGGCGGGTATTCGACGATCATCCTGGTGGGAGTTGGGCTGTGGTTGTCGACGGCCCTGTTGGCGCTCACACTGTCCTACGCACGACGTCGGACCGTTCGTCTGCGTGAGGAGCTGATCGACGAGAGTGTCGAATCGGCCGCTACCGGCGGATTCGTCTACGATATCGACAGTCACCGCGACACAGGAGCGCGCAATGGGGTCTGAGAATGCAGTGAGACCTGGAACACGGACCAGGAACTCGGCACGGACACGGCAGAACTTACTCGACGCCGCAGCCGAACTCTTCGGTGAGCGTGGGTACGAGACGACCACGATCCGAGACATCGGTGACCGCGCCGGCGTCGACTCCGCTCTCATCGCTCGGTACTTCGGCAACAAGGCCGCGCTGTATCTGGAGACGCTGCCGACCGACGACACCGGCCCGGAACTCGCTCACATCGCCGAGCCGGCGCGTATCGGGGAGACGATCGGCAGGGTGAGTCGGCAGGGGTCCGGCCCGGTCCTGCAGGCCGTCATGCGAGCACATGACGACCCGTCCGTGCAATCGGCGGCGGCCGATCGAGTGGACAAGCGTCTGACCGTGGGACTCGAAATGCGCATGCGCGAAGCAGGTCTCGACTCGCCGAGGCTGCGCGCACAAATGGCGGTTGCAGCGCTGTCAGGAATTGCTCTCGGCCGGGCAGCGGGGACGTTGGAGGAGCTTGCGTCTGCCGATCAGGAGACGGTGGTTGCACTGACTGCGCGGATGCTCGGGTCACTGCTGGAGCCCTGACTGTCGGCTGCTCAGCTGACCTCGAACTCCGCAGAGGTGCCCACGAACGGCGTCAGGTGTCCGTTCAGCGCGCGGGAATCGCCGAAATACACGATCCGATAGCGGCCGGGCCGCTGGCCTGGAGGAATGTCCCAGACGACGGTCGTCGTCGTGATCGGGCCGACGTTCTCGAACAGGATCTTGGTGAACCAATCGCCGTCGTCGTACACGCGCAGCCACTCGGTGCCCTGGGCATATTCGACGGCGAGATATGTGTCGTCTCGTCGAAGATTCGAGTTCGGATTCGCACCGGAGAAGCGAACGGAGACGCGCTGCCCGACTGTGTACGACGGTGCGGGCTGCGTCACGACCTGTCCGAACATCGTGCCGGGAGCCGCGATATCGACGATGGGTGCTCGGCCCGGTGACGTCGGAACGATGCCGGTGAGATCGCGATCCTTCGTGCCTGCGGACACGGGAAGACCGTCACGCAGTGCCGACGCCAGATCGACGGCGATCTGAAGCGTCGCGGGCAACTGCCAGCGTCCGAATGCCGTCGCACCTCCTTCGTAGTCCTGCTGGTCGTACTCCTCTCCAGTGGTGACGTAGTGGCCGTATCCGTTGGTATAGCCCTGTACGACAACAAGTTCGCGGTCCGCGCCGAGGGTGTCCGCCAGTGCGGTTCGCAACCTCGATCCGGCCATCACCGTAGGTTCGAACGGGCAGGTGAACAGGTAGAAGGTGCCGATGCGCGCGAGATGGAACAAAAACACCTGTTGGACGATTCCGGGGATCAGCCCGACCGGCAGGACGACGTCCTTCGGCGCATGGGCGTCGCGAAGCCACTGCGGCATGAGCACCGAACTCAACGCAGCCAATGCGGGATTGCCGCCTCGCTCACCTTCTGCCAGTCCGAGTTCGGGTAGGCCACCGCCATCTTCCTGGCTGGAGGCCGCGAATGCGGCACCGAGGGCAGCAGGGCTCGTCGTATGCGTGCGGCCGTCCCCGGTGAATTCGGGGCGGACGGTGATCGCGGAGAAGTCCGCGTACGTCCACCGCACGTCGATTCCGCTGTCCACCGACGCGCCTGCATCGTCGGTGTGGCCACGTGCGGTATCGAATTGACGCATGCCGATGATGCGGGTGTTCTCGAACTCGTCCGTGGTCGGGCCGGTTCCCGGCTTCTTGTCGAGGTTGGGGCTGATGTCGCCAGGCGTGCTCTGGCAGAAGGCCGCGACGAAACTGGGATTCGAGTAGTCGACTCCGGCGACCTCTCGTTCCCAGTGCCAGGCCGCGTAGCCCTTGTTGTCGCTGCTGACGAGCAGATTGGCCGCCGTCATCGAGGTTCCGTGTGTGGCAAACCAATTGATAACGCCAACCAATTCTCCGTCTCGTTCGAGCTGAAGATTCACCGAACGGGGGTCGATTCTCGTCGGGAGTCGATCCTTGTCCGGATTTCGGTCGAACGCGACGGGTGATCGGTTGACGCCTGCGTCGTAGAGCGAGCCGGTGGTGACGCGCACCTGTCCTCGCCGTACGTCCGCGTGCGCCCGACTGATCGCATCGACTATTCCGGAAACGTTGGCGTCGAACGTGATCGGACGAAACCCGAGAGTCGTGATGTCCACGAGCAGATGAAAGTCCGTCCCGCCCGGGGCGGCATGAGTGTGCGTTGCCGACAGCAGCACGTTTCCGCGGTGATAGAGGTCGCCGAAACGCGTCGAGAGTCGGGTGAGTACTTCCTCGAAAATGCTCTCGAACATCAGGCCGACCTCGCACGTCACGTGGGCGAGTCGCGCACCCGAGATGGTGTCCACGAAAACGAACGCACGCGCGCGCTGACGCAGATGGAGGCCGGCGGTCGACTGTTCCAGTACCGCATAGCCGTTCATTCCGGCACCCAGCGGTTCGCCGGTCATGTCTCCGATGCCCCGGCCGACGTCGAGTCCGCTCGGTGACGTCGATGCCCGACCTGCTCCGAGCGCAACGCTTCCGAGTGCTGCAACGCCGCTCGCGGCAAGGAAAGATCTTCTCCCGATCACCTGATACCTGCCCCTCTCGGCTGGTCGAACTGCACGGTAGCACCGCGCGCCGCTGCACTGAGCCAGATACGATCCGATCATGATCGGGAGAATCGACGAGGTTGTGATCGACTGCGCGGAACCGGCGGTGTTGGCCGCGTTCTGGGCGGGCGTCCTGGGCGGGGTACCGGCCTTGCGTGATCCCGCATGGCACTACGTCGATGTTCCCGGCTTTACCCGCATTGCGTTGCAGCGAGTTCCGGAGGTGAAGACCGTGAAAAACCGTCTACATCTGGACGTCGTCGTCACGGACATCGCCGCAGCGACGCGCGCGGCAACCGATTTGGGGGCGACAGTGGTGGAAAGTGTCCATTCCGACACGGCGGGATCGTTCCAGGTACTGCTCGATCCAGAGGGCAACGAGTGGTGCGTGGTCGTTCCGGCGTGATCAGCGCGCGTCGTGCTCGGCGCGTGCTGCGAGGACGGCCGGAAGGTTGGACTGCATCAGGTCGATCAAGCCGGTCAATTGCTCGGCGACTTGGCGTCCGAGTGGCGTGAGGCTGTACTCGACTTTCGGTGGAATCGACTGCAGAACCGTGCGTACGACAAGCCCGTCGCGTTCGAGCGTATGGAGGGTTTGGGAGAGCATCCGCTCGCTGACGCCGTCGACTCGGCGGCGTAGGGCGTTGAACCGGTAGTCGCCTTCTGCGAGGGCCGCGAGGGCAAGGATGCCCCACCTGCTGGTTGCGTTCTGCAGCGCCTCGCGCGACGAACAATTCCGCGCGAAGACGTCGGCCTCGATCGAGGAGTCCGTTTCGCTCATTCTGCGATGATAGCGCATGCACAAATGTATGCACTGACATTGGTGGTTGCACTATCGAAAAAGTAAGTGCATAGTGGTTGACGACTTGAAGGAACAACCAAGGAGTGGGCATGACTACTGCAGTAACAGGCGCAACCGGGCAGTTCGGCGGGCTCGTCGTCGATGGTTTGATCGCGCGGGGCGTCGGCGCCTCGGACATCGTGGCGATCGTCCGCGACGAGGTCAAGGCGAAAAGCTTGTCCGATCGTGGCGTTCAGGTGCGAGTCGCCGATTACGGTGACGTCGACGCGCTGCGTTCCGCTCTCGCCGGTGTGGACAAGCTCCTGCTGGTATCGGGCTCGGACGTCGGACAGCGGGTTGCGCAGCACACCAACGTGATCGACGCGGCCGAGGCTACAGGCGTTTCCCTGATCGCTTACACATCGGTCCTGAAGGCGGACACCTCGGGAGTCAGCCTCGCTGTAGAGCATGTTGCAACCGAGGAGCGGCTCGCGGCGTCGTCGATCCCATCCGTTCTCCTGCGCAACGGCTGGTACTGGGAAAATTACCAGGCTTCCCTGCAGCAGGCCATCGACACCGGCGTCCTACTCGGGGCAGCAGCGGATGGAAAGCTCGCAGCAGCCTCGCGGGCCGATTTCGCGGCGGCGGCAGTGCAGGTTTTGTTGTCCGAAGGCCACGAGGGCCAGATCTACGAGCTCGGAGGCGACGAGCGTCTGACCTACACCGAGTTGGCCGCCGTCATCGCCCAGGTGTCCGGCAAGCCCGTCGTCTCCAAGGATGTTTCCGAGGACGAATACCGCTCGATTCTCGAAGGTGCCGGACTGCCAGACTTCGTCGCCGAGATGCTGGCCAGTGCCGACGCGGGCATCGCTCGCGGAGACCTCGACACGGATTCCGGAGATCTGCAGAAGCTGATCGGTCGCGCGTCGACGCCGGTTGCCGAGATTCTGGGCTGATCTCGTCCTGACGCCGCTGTGGTCAGCTCCGATCGGCTTGCTCGATGGTGAGTGCTGCGATTACGATGCCGACTAGTACGCCGATCAGCGTGTCGCCGATGCGGCTGATGGTCACCGCGGGCGTCAGGTGACCGGCCAATCCGGTCATCAACAGGGCCATCGGAGTGATGGCGAGTGTGGTCAAGGCGTAGTTCTTGAGAACGAGAAGCTCGGCGGCCATCTGCAGCAGAACGATTGCAACAACAATCTGCCAGTATCCGAGTGACAGAGCGATCAGTCCGGCTGCGAAGATCGCGCCGCCGATGTTGCCGAGCAGTCGCTGGATGCCACGTTGGACAGTGGTGTGGAAGGTGATGCCCTGCATTGCTGCAATCGCACCCATCGTTGCCCAGAGTGGGTGTTCGAATCCGAGCAATATTGCGCACCAGGCAGCCAGTCCTGCTGCGGCGGCGATTCGGACGGCATTGACCACCAATGGTCGCGCAGTGAGCTGCGCCAGTCCGGCCGCGAAGAAGTTCTGCGGGGGTGTGTCGAACTGCACTGCGCGGACTTCGAGTGCGTCGTAGCGTCGAATCTTGCGCAGTTCTCTTTCGTGAGCGAGAACGTCACTCGCGTGAGTCGGGTCGTCGCCGTTCGCCCATGCGTCGAGGAGGGCTTCGGCGTCGTCGAGGAGTGTCACCAGTCCGAGTCGGTGCGCCCGGGTGCCGGGGTTCAACGCGACGACCGTCCGGGCTCGCGCGACGGCCGCGCGAGCCGGACCCTGTTGCCGGGAGTCGACGGCGGCGAGTGCTCGTGCCACTGCGAGCTGCGCCGGCCCGACGGGGTGGACGAGGGCAGGCAGCATCGAGGCCACCCACCCGACCGCGGCACCGACGCTGACCGTCGTGAACACCGTGGCTATGTCGGCTGCGGTGTGCGAGAAAGCGACTGCCGCTGTCGATGCAAAGATCAGGATGACCGCACCCGGACCGGTGATTGCGAAGGCGGTGAGCAGCATCGCTGCTATGCCGGCCGAGATCGAGATGGCGAGTACCTGCACGGCGACAGACGTCGTGGTCGCGCCGAGAAGAGCTCCGAACGATGCGTACGCGATGATCAGCGCGCTCACCAGGGCGATCTTGCCGGCGCGGCGCGGATACGGTTCGTAGCGGCCGAATGCCGAGCACAGCGAGCCCAGCGCCGCGAAACCGGCGAGGTCGGGGCGGCCGAGGATGCCGCCGCCGACCAGCACGACGGTGACAGCGAGGCCGACTCGAAGAGCGGGCGCGAACGACGCGTCGGATGGTGCGATGGCGAGTGCTTGGCGCCACGTTGTGGGTGATACGGCATGGGCGAGTGCGGATCGGGAGTGTTCGAGTCGGTCGAGTGAGACAGCCACCGCGAAAACTTTACAGGTATTTCACTAGTAAAGTAACTGGATCGCGGTGTGATGCGCGCCGTAGTGTGACGGCATGATTCCGGCGCAGAAATCGGGCGGAGACTTCGTCGACAACGTCAGGCGTGAGTGGGCGGAAGTCTTTCCGGATGTCGACACGTCACCCATCGAAGTTCTGGCGCGTATCGCCAGAATCGCATCGAGGGCGAACAACCTCCTCGAAGTGGCGTTGGCCCCGGTAGGTGTGTCGCGAGCGGAGTTCGACGTGCTCAGTGCGCTCAGGCGCGCCGACCGACCCTTGCGTGCCAGCGAAGTGACCTCGGTAACGCTGATGAGCGGGGCGTCGACGACGAAGATTTCCGAGCGTCTTGTGGGGGTGGGGCTGCTTCAGCGCTCGAAGTCTGCGCGCGATGCCAGGGTGGTGCTGCTGGAGCTGACCGATGCCGGACGTGAACTGGTGGATGGCCTATTTCCAGTTCGGCTCAGCAAGGATCGGGAGCTACTGGGTGGGCTCAGCGACGACGAGCTAGAGACGTTGGCCGGTCTGCTGCGCAGGGTCGCGCTGAATGTCGAGTAGCGCGGACGTGCGGGAAGAAGCGGGGCGGCTCCGCCGCCAGTGGCACGATTGAGTGCACCGGGATGCACTTAACCGTGCCACTGGGCTGGAAGCCCTGACCTGCAGAAACCCAGGCCTAGACGCTCGACAGCGGCCGGATGTCCGTCGCGCCGCCGGGAGTCGGGGACGTGAGAACGAACGTCGAGTTGTAGCCCTTGGACTCCACCACCGCGCGGATTTCGCGGAACTTCTCGGTGCTCACTTCGGGGGAACGTGAGAGGACGAACCCCGAGGTGCGGAACGGATCTCCGACGAGCGCCCAGGAGTAGTCGTCGGCGATGTAGGCCACGATGTAGTTCGTCGGGCCTTCCGGGTTCCCCTGAGTGGGAACACCCGGGAAGCTCACGTGCAGCTGAGCATTGGTGACGGTGTCGTTGACGCGCGCATTTCCGACAATGCCATTCTGTTCACCGGACCATGTGGTGCAGGTGTTCTCGACGCGGATGTTCGCCGGATCGATCAACGAATAGTTCGCTTGCGTGTCGCGTGCGCACTCGAGGTTGAACGGTTGCGGCACTGCGGCGATCTGATTCCATGTCCCGAGATACCGCTCGACGTCGAGCGACGGGATCGGCGTCAGCGGCTCCCAGCCGGCGGATCCGGATGGTGCCGGTGCCGCCTGAGCTGTCCCGCCGGCCAGTATCAGACCGGTAGCGCAGGCTCCCGCCACGAGTGCTCGCCCTGCCATGGAACGTAGCTTCATGAATCTCACTCCTTGACGTCCATCAGTTCGGTACTGCTGGAATCGATTCGGTTCGGCCACCATATCCCCGGGCCGACGAGGGTGAACAAGGCTGGGATGACCAGCGTGCGCACGACGAACGTGTCGAGCAGAATTCCGAACCCCACGATGATGCCCAGCTGGGTGAGGGTGATCAGCGGTAGCACACCCAGCACGCAGAACACGGCTGCCAGAACGATGCCCGCACTCGTGATGACACCGCCCGTGGCGCCGACGGCGCGCACGTTCGCGGCTCGGGTTCCGTGCCCCGGTGTTTCCTCCCTCGTGCGGGTGACCAGGAAGATCGTGTAGTCGACGCCGAGTGCGACGAGGAACAGGAACGCGAACAGCGGGACGTTGTCGTCGAGTGCCGGGAAGCCGAACACAGTGCTGCTGAACCAGCTTCCGACGCAGAGGGCGGCGAGCGCGCTCAACACCGTGGTACCGACGAGAATCAGCGGCGCTACCAACGATCGCAGCAGTGCGATGAGTACGAGGAGCACCACGATCAGAATCGCAGGTACGACCACCAGTCGGTCGCGGGCCGCTGCCTCGTTGGTGTCGAGTGCCTGAGCGTCGCTTCCGCCGACGAGAGCGTCCGGTATGTCGGTGAGTGCCTCACGGAGACCGGTGACCGCGTCGAAAGCCTCGTCCGAGGCAGGAGCCGCATCGGTCACCACGGACCATTGCGTCAGACCGGTGCCGGAATCAGCGCCGCGGGTAAATGTTTCGACGGAACTCGCCGAGCCGAGAGCGGTGTCGACGCGGCCTGCGGATTCTGTCGGGGCGACGACGGTCGTCGGGTCGGCGAGTCCAGCAGGGAAGTGTTCGGCGAGGGTGTCGAACCCCTCGACCGATTCGGCTGTGACACGGAACTGTTCGGTTTGGGAGAGCCCGATTTCTGTCCCGAACAGTGCTGCAGCGCAGGCGATCAACGCCACGAGGGTGATCGATGCCGTCTGGATCGGGTTCCGCGATACAGCCGCAGCGACCGAATGCCACGTGCCTGTGGTTGCGGTGTCCTTGTCTCCGGGCTTCGGGACGAACGGCCAGAACAACTTCGGTCCGAACAGCGCCAGGAGAGGCGGAAGAACGACGAGCACGAACACGGCTGCGACGACGAGACCTGCCGCGGCGAGCGCACCGAGGCTGCGTGTGCTCGGGAGAATTGCCAGAAGCAGCGTCAGGAGCGCGAGTACGACGGTTGCGTTGCTGGCGAGGATTGCGGGACCGGCATGTCTGACGGCGTGTTGCAGTGCCTCGCGATGATCCGTTCGTGCGCGAAGCTCTTCGCGATAGCGAGAGATCAGCAGCAATGCGTAGTTGGTGCCGGCGCCGAAGACTAGAACGCTGGTGATGCCCGAGGTGGATCCGTCGAACGACAGGCCCGTCACTTCGGCGAGCGCGGTACCGACGGAGGTGGCGACCCGATCCCCGAGACCGATGACGAACAGCGGGACGAGCCACAGGATCGGCGATCGATAGGTTGCGATGAGCAGGATCGCGACGACGAGAGCGGTCACAGCAAGCAAGGTGAAGTTGGCACCCGAGAACGAGTCGGCGATGTCCGCGCCGAACGCTGGACCGCCTGTGAGCTGCGCGGACAACCCATCGGGTAGGCCGTCGATGGCTGCCTCTCGCAGCGAGGTCACAGTGTCGCTCAGCGAGAACCCCGACAGTGTGGAGTCGATCTCCACGATCCCGAGCGTGGCTTTGCCGTCGGGTGCGAGAACGAGCGGGGTGTCGGCGTCGGTCAGCCTTCCGAGTGCCTGCTCGGCAGCATCGAGGTCTGCGGCGTTCAGTTCGGCACGGTCATCGCGGCTGACGACGAGAATCACCGGAGCGGTATCGGCGCCGGGGAATTGCGTCAGGAGTTCGGTGACCTGCGCGGAGTCCGCTGCTGGTGGTACGGATGAGGGTGCTTGTCCGGCGGAGTCGTTTTCTCCGACGAGGGCCATGAAGCCCAACGAGAGGATCAGCACCGCAAGTGAAAGTGCCCACGAGCGGCGCGAACTGACAATTCGGGCGAATCGGGTCCATAGGTCCACCCGAAAAGAATCTCATCAACTTAACAATTAAGCAACTGAGAGAGTTCAGGCGCTGAGGCGCGATAGTCTGACGCGGCCACCGATCGAAAGGAAGGCGGCACCGATCGAAAGGAAGACATGTCCGATCGCAGTGAACTGGAATCGATGATCTCATCGGACGTTCGCGCGCTGTCTGCTGTCTCGGAGGAGATCGGTCGCGCGTTCGGTGCGCAGCATGAATTGCGACCCAACGATTTTCGCGCACTGCTGCTGATCATGATTGCCGATGTCGAAGGCACGCCGCTGACGGCAGGTGAGCTCGGCAACAGGCTCGGTTTGTCCTCGGCTGCGATGACGTACCTGGTCGAAAGGATGATCGAGTCCGGTCATATCAAGCGCGAAAAAGTCGCGAGCGACCGTCGTAAGGTCATTCTGCGTTACGACGTCCACGGGATGGAGGTCGCCCGCGGATTCTTCGGTCCGTTGGGCGCACGGACGTCCGCGGCTCTTGCCGATATACCGGATTCGGATCTTGCTGCAGCGCATCGAGTCTTCAGTGTTTTGATCGACGCGATGCGCGAACATCACGACGAATTACATGCCGGTTGATCCGGTTTCGCCCATGTTCGACCGGGTAAACACGGCACATGACTTCTACAGCCACCTTTGCCGCGTCGATCGACTCGGGGCGGCCAGGCCATCTGCCGCGCCCGCGCGGTCCGGTGTCCACGGACGTGATCACCGCGCTCCGCGGGGATCCGTCGCAGCCGGTGAGCCTCCCCGAGACAGCCGCAGACGTCGACTACCTCGGTCATGACGTGCAGCTGGCTCTGTACCTCTGCTACGAACTGCACTACCGCGGCTTCCGTGGCGTCGACGACGAGTGGGAATGGAACACCGAGTTGCTCGGCCTTCGTCGGCAGCTCGAACGTGGATTTCTCGCGCGTATAAGGGAATCGGTCGATCCGGGTTCGAGTGCGACAGAAGAGATGGATGCCTTGTCGGTGGAGCCGAAGACCGGAACAGGGCCGTCCTGGTATCTGCGCGACGCTGGAACCTGGTCCCAGATGCGTGAGTACCTTGCCAACCGTTCGCTCTACCATCTCAAAGAGGCCGACCCGCATGCATGGGCGATTCCTCGGCTGACGGGCCAGGCGAAAGCGTCGTTCGTCGCGGTGGAATACGACGAGTACGGCGCTGGACGCGTCGATCGTATGCATCAGCGGCTGTACCTCGAGGCTATGCACGCCGCGGGAATGGATACCGGATATCTAGCGTATCTCGACGATGCGAATCCGGAGATGCTCGCAATCGTCAACGTCATGTCGCTGTTCGGCTTGCATCGCTCCCTGCGGGGTGCCGTAGTCGGGCACTTCGCCGCAACGGAGATCACGTCCTCTCCAGGGGCAGCGCGGCTTGTCGAGGCGCTGCGGAGGCTCGAAGCTCCGGAAGAGTGCGTGCACTTCTACGCCGAACACGTCGAAGCCGACGCGGTACACGAACAGATACTGCGGCATGACGTCGTCGGATCGTTGATCGCCGACCAGCCCGAACTCGAAGCCGACGTCGTGTTCGGTATGCGGGCGTTGTCGTTTCTGGAGGACCGTTTCGGCGATGCGATGATGCAACGCTGGACAGCCTAGCGTCGAGTCCGGTGGCTCGTGTCGCACAGTGGAAAGGTTTTGCTGCGCTTGCACATGCACATCGCAACGGTGGTTCGATCCGATTCCACGATCCGGCCGTCGGGCATCTCGATCTCCACGGGTCCCTCGATCATGAGTGGACCGTTCTTGACCATCCGTACACGTGTCATGGTTTCGCTTCCCTCCTGACGGCATTCGTTCTCGATGCCCTGGTGCCGCGACCGCCGGGTCGTTTCGAGGGGTGCCCCGAGGTCCCCGGGACGAAACCCCGGTAATCGACAGCCAGGTATACGCGCCGGTG